>CAZFVP010000149.1:0-3552 GCA_964522345.1 uncultured Gammaproteobacteria bacterium
TAAACATAAGCATTTTTTTCAACACCCGCTGGTTTTCATCAGTTACCTCAACGCCGTACTGATTGAAGAGCTCCAACATTCCGATATCAAAATAAGACCCTATGGGAATAATTTCTGAACCATCAATGTGTTTCTCAAAAAAGGCAGTGAAATCCACGGATGTCGATTCATGCAGTGACGTTAGCAACGACTCCATTGTATACGGCTTAGTTCTAGAATTTGATTGGTATAATTTATGCATGAGATCATCCAAGCTAGCTTGGCCCTTAGATTTGAGTCTTATTTGGTGATCTAACACTAAGGCAGCAACATAGCCGCCATGATATACAATGAAGTAATGATCTCTTTTGAGTTGATCCGTGCTGCCCGCCTCTCTAAGGGATATCGTGCCTATTCCCTTTGCACTTAGGTAAGTACTAATCGGCGCCGCAAACGTGCTTAATATTCGATCCTCAGGAATTATACCCAACGCTGCGCCTAGTCTAAGAGTTAGATAGTCGCTGGCACCCTCATTGAACCACTGCTCTCGATTATCAGCGTATTTAAAAGTTTCACCACTCCACAGATGCAACATTTCGTGTATCACACCCAGTTCCCACGTATAAAAACCAAACAGTTTTTTATTGTGTATTCCAACATCTATGATTTCAGGATCGGCTTCATAGGTAAGGGTATTGTGAACGTTAACCGTTAATCGATCATAAGATTCACCGTTTAACTTTTTAGGTGGGCCTCCAAACAACCGAGAATAATGTACAAACGCTGAGTCAATCAGAGAGAGAAGGCGTTGTTTATTTTGATCAAGATTCTCAACTTTAAAATTTATATAGACATCTATGCCCCATATCGGCAAAACATCCACTTTCTTCTCAGCGTAAGAAATCGTGGGAAACAATAGAAAAATTAACACAACGGAAGCCCGCGCAAATGCGGCGTTAAATAAACACTTTCGAGAATTCATTTTCAACAATACTGCTCCGTACATGTTAAGTGCAACATTGAGTATGTTGGCGACTAAACACGTTGTCAATGATTGAATGTCTTCGCTCTTTAACTAGAGTGCTGACTCGGACCTACGTATTTATTCTCTTCATTTTTCAGGCGGCAGCTTGATTAACTGAAACAAGCCCGCGGCACACATCAAGCCTAACGTTAAAACTAAGAACGACAATAGACCATGAAAAATATACAGCGGATGACTCCAATTCCAATTGGGCAATGCTGGTAAAAAGATCACCCCTCGAACAATGAGTATAAAAGCAATCATTCCAAGTAGCGTTTTAAGAAAAGGGAGGCGTGGTATTTTGTTAGCCGCTGAAAAAGAATAAGCTGCCCACATAGCCAACAACCCAGCAATTGACAATGTTGCAACTGGCGCTGGCCAAGTCCCCTCTCTTAAAGACTCAACAGCCCAACTTGGTGCGCCTGCAAATGCGATCCAGTCAGGCCCTCCGATTAAACAGACAATATGAAACAGCGACCCCATAACGAAAATGTAACCCACTATCGAAAACAGCCTTGAACTAGACAACATAATTACCTCTGCCAATCTAAACTACACTCAAAGAGCATTATCATAAGCTTTTGCAAGCCAGCAACCGCAAAGATTTCAAGTGCTCGTTCAGAGATTCAGTTAAGCGATACTTTAACGTCACTAATCCATTCAAGAGTCAGCTCTTCTAGCAGCTCTAAGGGCAAGCTTCCATTTCTAAGTATTTGATCGTGAAAATCTCGAATATCAAAATCATCGCCCAGCTCTTTTTCAGCCTTAGTTCGTAATTCACGAATTTTTAATTCGCCAATTTTGTACGAAAGTGCTTGAGCGGGCCAAGTAATGTAACGGTCTATTTGGCCTTCTACATTGGCTAAACTCAAAGCCGTATTATCGGCTAAATAATCAATCGCTTTTTGACGTGACCAACCCTTTGCATGCATGCCGGTATCAACAACCAATCGACAAGCACGCCACATCTCGTACGTAAGGCGCCCGAAATCACTGTAAGGGTCTTGATAAAAACCCATCTCCTTACCTAGACGCTCTGAGTACAAACCCCAACCTTCTCCATAAGCTGAGTGATACAGCGTTTTACGAAACTCAGGCACGTCAAGTTCCATAGCAATCGAGCCTTGAAAATGATGCCCAGGCTCGGCTTCATGAAAGGTTAAGGCCTCCAAGTTATACAACGGCTGGCTAGCGAGATCTTTTGTATCTAAAAAATACGTGCCTGACGTGGTGCCACTACCATCAGAGGCAACATAATATGCTCCGCCTCCGGGGCTGGATTTTATATCAAATGTATTGCGTGGTAGCTGGCCAAACCATTTTGGTAATTGAGCCGCCATTTTACGCGTGATGTAACTCGCTTTTTCAATCAGGTCACGAGCATCATCTGTGTAGAATCGAGCGTCAGTTCGTAGAAATTCTACGAAGGCTTTGAAGTCACCTTTAAAGCCAATATCATTTATCAATGCTTCCATTTCTGCACGAATACGCACTACTTCAGATAAACCTAATTGATGTATTTCTTCGGCTGTGTAATTAGTTGTGGTGTGATAATTAATAAGAAACTGATAATACTCTTCGCCATTTTCTAGGGCCGTAATACCCACCTCTTTTCGGCAGTTAGCCATATATTCTTTGGTAAAGAATTCATAGAAACGTTGGTATTCTGGAATAACCGTGCCACTAATCAGTGCTGTACCGCGCTTAATAATGCGCTCTTGCTCAGGTTTCGCGATAGTCGCAGGAATAGAGGTTAGCGGTGCGTAGAAAACGCTGTCGCTAGGCTTATCGACAATGTGTTTTGAAATGGTTTTTTCATAGCCTTCGAAGCTTTTACAATAGTGCACGTGCCCCTTAGTAATGGCTTGTCTAAGATCAACAAGATACTGATCTAAATATCGGGGGTAATCAGCCAGGCTAATAAGGTAGTTGTCATAGTCAGCCTGAGTAAGAAATGACATATTGCCCGGCGCGCCAGCAAAGTAAGATGAAAAACTGGAATAGTAATGAAGCGGATAAAAATGGTCCAGTTGTTGATAGCTCTGCGCCTCAGTTTCTCTCTCGTACTTAAATAAACGAGCCGTCACTTGGTCCTTAGCGCTTAACGCCTCCATATCTAATGCTGCTAATCGTTTGAGAATACGCTGATTAAATGCAGCACGGCGCGCTCGACCTTTTACCGACACGTCAGGCAAGGTGCCATTCATACGAAACGTATCGGGGTCTTTGCGAAAAAATATCTGCTCTTTGTTTGCAGTCTCCCAATGATCGTTCAGGATATTATCAAGGCTTTCATTGGCACGGGCTAAGCCTGAGGCCAGTACGACAAATAAAATGAATAAAGGAAATCGGATCATGTACATATTTCTGTAGTTTTAGGCCTAACATCATCGGCACGTTAAAGGCCAATGATGCGCCGTTCTCCAATTTTCCACAAGTACATGCCCGCCAGAGAATTGTTTCTATTGCTCTGAATAGTTCTCAAACTGACTGGACTCATCAATATCGACAGAGCCTTCAGCTTGGGCAGAGTCTTTAACGTCTAGAGA
>CAZFVP010000149.1:3652-5556 GCA_964522345.1 uncultured Gammaproteobacteria bacterium
TCAGCGGGAATAAAACCGTCAAACCGATTGGAATTAACACCGTCATCAGTTTCTGCAACCGTCAACTCAGCTTCTTCTAACGGCTCATAAAAAGGGTCTTCTTTCAATTGCCAACTATTCTGCTTTGCCACCAATTCATAACGATCAGTTACCGGAAACCCAGGCGGCCTTAAGTTTTCCAAGCGGGTATCAAATACAATATTAGTAGCGTACCGAGGCTCAGTGGCGGTAATTGTCCCAGCGCTAACACTACCAAGAATATTAAGTGTACCGACACGCTTACCAGTAAGCTGCCGCACTTCGAAGCGGTTTTTCGCATAAATCGCTGCTTGAATATTTAGGTCACCAGCGGGTAAAAATTTGCGGTTTGCAATCACAACACTGCGACCTGAAATCAAACCCAGAAAATCGCCGCCTTGGTCGATATGCTCAATATCGACATACTCTAGGTTCCCTTCGATAATTAGCCGCCGTGGCGAATACACCGCAACCGCGCCATTAACAACACCACTCAACGACAAGCTCACACCTGGAGCTGCTAATATATAAAGAGGCTTATCACCGATTTGATATTGCCGCATAACGCCCACTTCCTTATGCGCCTGAACAAGGTAGGTTCCATCGTGTTTAAAGATGAGCCTCGAGTCTGTTTTAATCAGATTTGAATTGATTGTTTCATCTGAATGGGCTTGGCTAAATAAAACACTCGGCTTAGGCATTGAAATCCTTTTTACGCCAGTCTCCAAACCGGCAAGAAAAATATCCTTTCGAGATGCTCTTCCCTCTATGTCGACAAAATAAGAAGCCGTAGTAACCTTGCCATGAAACATCGGAGTGCCATGTCTATCGGCCACGAGATTTATTTTAGTATTTGAATGAAAGCGTCCATTCATTTCGTCATCGTGAATACTAACACCGGTATCCCAATGGTGTATGAATTGAGCAAAATTGGAAAACGCCATTTTCTTTAGTCGCAAACTAGTAGTGAGCTTTTCGCCATTGCGCTTGGTAGCGACTTCGACGATAACTTCGTCAGTGTCCATATCCATTTCAGCCGGTATTTTTCTGAAATTAGCAATATAGCGCTGGCCATTACTTTTCCACTCTTCAGGCTTTTGCGATTCAATCTTTGTTGAGATGCTAGACGCCCAACGCTTGAGCTTTCGATCCAACATTTTCACTTCACTAACGTTTAACTCGCTCACAGAGCGCGCTATTTTTTTCTCTCTAATATCGTCGGCTACCGGTTGTGAGTTGAGCACTATTTCAGACGAATCATTAGCTACAATAAATTCAACTTGGGCTATTGCACCACCTACAGTTTCTGATTTATTTTCCTCAATGGTTGGCGCTGTTACTGAACTTTCTTGATTTTCAGTAGGCGTGTTCTGTTCTAGCGGTTCGTTATTAGTCGAATCAGCAACTTGAGTAGTATCGTGTTGCTCACCCCGTTCTGATTGATCATCTAAGTCCTCTTGTTTAAGTAACTCTCGAGTAGATACCTGCTTAACTTCTCGCTGTTGAGGGTCTTGAGGCTTTTCAAGGTTTACTTTTTCAGGTGTCGTTTGAGCGGCTTTACCAACCTTCGCTTCATTAACCGTATCTTCTTCCTTTAAACTTGATTCCTTTAAACCCTCGTAGGTCGTATTTTCCAAGGTAAGTGTCAGCACTCGATCTTGATTAGACGGTGCCGAAAACATAAGAATCCCCCAGTTGCCAGATAACACCAAGCCAAGGTGCACCATCAGCGCGGCAAAGAGCGCTAAAGCTAAACGCCGAAACCGGCGCCGATTAAATAGAGCACGCAGGCCCAAACGACCTCCAAATACGTTATAACTATGATTGGTGATTACTAAGCGATAAAAATAGTCTAACACAGATAGTCAGCTCTCAATCAAGGCCGT
>CAZFVP010000150.1:0-5517 GCA_964522345.1 uncultured Gammaproteobacteria bacterium
CTCACCTGCGGTGTAACCACTGCTCCCAAATAAGGAAAGAACCCTTGGGTTTGAAAATGCGTGTCACGCTTTTCATCTGGCACTGAAGCAAGATACTCAAGAAATTCAATAAAATTATCAGGCGGTACTCGCGTCGCTGACCCTATGTTCATCATCGCTTGAACGCCTCCATTGCGGGCGTAAACGAACTGATCTAAAAATGCACTCACAACACGCGCATAAGGGTTTCGTGTAAAGCAATATATGTAGTAATCTGAATAGTCATCTTCTACATCAAACGGATGAATTTCATTCAGATTATGATACCAATCTAACATCTCCAATTGTTCGTTGGTAAGCTCATCTTTATGCAGAGACAAGTACAATGATCGTAACGATGTGCAACCGGACTTAGCCGAATAGAGTAGTATGTATTTATACTTATGATTAACCAGCGGTATCATTTTAACCGCCAGTGGCACTCATATGACGAGCTATAGTAATATCGTTGGGATCAAAATAATGTCGTTCAGGTTTGCGTTTCATGGCGCCTATAATTGCGCTTTTTAGCTCGCTAGAATCACGTCTTACTATTTCCCTCAAGTCTAATGAATGTTCGTTACCTAGGCACAATAATAACAAGCCTTCAGCAGTAACTCTGACACGATTACAACTACCACAGAAGTTGTCGCTCATAGGCGAAATAAAGCCAACTTTAGAATCGCTGTTAGCAATCTTGAGGTATCGTGATGGGCCACTGGCTAAATCGCTAAAATCTAATGACTCCAAGGCAAATTTATCTTCTAACTGTTCGCGAATTGAACGGTTTTCAAGCGCGGTATCGATACGACTATGGCTGTCGATCTCACCGAGCGGCATTTCTTCAATAAACGAAATATCCAGCCCTTTATCTACCGCAAACTGAGTAAGATCAACCACCTCATCGTCATTGGAGCCTTTGAGGATTACGGCATTGAGTTTGATTTTATCAAAACCGGCTGTACGAGCGGCCTCGATGCCACGCAAAACATCGTCCAAGTTGCCAAAGCGGGTCAATGTTTTAAAACGGCCTTCGCGAAGGCTGTCGATACTAATGTTGACGCGTGATATACCAGCATCACGTAATGGTTGAGCGAATTTATCCAACAAAACGCCATTCGAGGTCATCACCAGTTCTCGCAAACCGTTGAGTTTGCCTAGTTGTTGAGCAAGCTCTACCACCCCATTACGTACTAATGGTTCTCCACCGGTTAAGCGTATTTTTTCAACTCCGAGCTCAACAAAGGCGCGCGCAACTATGACCATTTCTTCCAGGCTTAAAACTTTAGACTTCGGCAGAAAAGTCATATCTTCAGCCATACAATAAGTACACCGCAAATTACAACGATCTGTCACCGACAAACGTAGATAACGAATGTGACGGTCGAAAGAGTCAATTAATTGTGAGTCGTTTATCGGCATCGACTGATCATTTTGATTAACATAATCACTTGTCATAACATAGCCTCGCGCAGCGGGAGAAAAGAGAGCTTTTGACCCGCTTCAATAGCGCTATCAATATTTTGGCGTACTAAACCGTCAGCCCATGATAGCGACGACATGACACCACTACTTAAATTAGGGAAACGATCGGCATATAAGTCTCCGTTCGCATCGAGTTCAACTTTAACCCGAATGTATTCTTCTCTATTACTTAATGGCTTAGAAAACGCTGCTATAACCGGATATGATATTTCGACTTGCGTTTCTTGGCCCTGCAAACTATTGAGTAACGGCACCCCAAGTAACTGGAACACCGTGAAGGAAGACACTGGATTACCCGGCAAACCTAAAAACGGTGTATCTAAAATACTACCAAAAGCAACTGGCTTACCAGGCTTCATTTGAACTTTCCACATGACTAGTTCGCCCAAGGCTTCCACAGCCGGTTTTACATGATCTTCTTCACCAACTGAGACGCCGCCACTTGAGATAATTACGTCAGCGTTTTTAGCCGCGTTTGTAAGTGCCACCTTAGTCGCCTCCAACGTATCTTCAACAATGCCACAATCGTAAGGCTCGAAACCCATTTTCTCACATAAAGCTAAAAGCAAAGGCCGGTTTGAATTATAAATCTGGCCAGGTTTTAGAGGCTGACCAGGTTCTACTAACTCATCACCGGTAGAAAATAGAGCCACTTTAAGAGGTTTATAGACTTCTATTGAGGCTAATCCTATTGACGCAAGCAAGCTGATGTCAATTGCGGTCAGCTTCTGCCCTTTGCGCACTACTTGCGCACCCTTACTGACGTCTTGCCCTTTGGGCCGAACATTTGCCCCGCCGGTAACTTGCTTTAACACCGTTACTATAGAGTCGTCGTACTCACAATTTTCTTGAATTACAACCGCGTCTGCACCCAACGGCATTACGCCACCAGTAAAAATACGCGCCGCTGTGCCGGCGGCTAACGGTTCTGGCGCGATACCGGCTGGTATTCGTTGCGATATCGGGAATTTCGTTTGTCCTCTACTCAAATCATGTGAGCAAATCGCAAAACCGTCCATTGCACTATTATGTGCGGGCGGAATAGCGATTGAGGAGGTCACCTCACTACTGGCAACTCGACCTAACGACTCGCCGATTGACACGACTTGGGTACCAAGCTCGGCTCTTAGTTGTTCTAATTTTTGTCTAGCTTGAAGAAGAGTAATCATCATTCAACAGCACTCGTATGTGCCACGAAGTTACAGGGCCTGTGGCGGCTATCAAGCTGTTCTTTTAATATGCCCTCCCAGCCGGTGCGACACGCGCCGGTTGAGCCGGGCAAACAAAAAACCACAGTCTTGTTTGCCATACCACCTAAGGCTCGCGATTGAACGGTAGATGTTCCAATATCGTTAAGCGATAGATGTCGAAACAACTCACCAAAACCATCTATTTCTTTATCAAATAACGGACCTAAAGCCTCGGGAGTACTGTCTCGACCTGTAAAACCTGTACCACCAGTGCTAATAATGGCATGTACTTCAGAATCTGCAATCCATCGCGAAACCTGTGCACGTAAAAGGTAAATGTCATCAATTACAATCTCACGAGCAACTAAGTTATGACCTACTTGCAAGATTTGGTCAGACAAGTACTGACCCGAAGTGTCGTTTTCAAGACTGCGTGTATCCGACACCGTTAGCACCGCCACGTTCATTGGAATAAATTCGTTATTGGTCGTCATCTTTATTTTCTCACTCTAGGACTCAAGGCTGATATCTCGCGGAACGCGATCACCTTCCCAGCGTAAGGTTGCGTTAAGGTCTTTGTCTTTTCGGCCAATCCATTGCTGGCCTTTAGCACCAACTTCTTTTTTCCAAAAAGTTGCGCGTGTTTTTAGGTAATCCATTATATATTGTGCGGCTTGAAAGGCGTTATCACGATGACGACTCGCAACGGCGACCATCACTATTTGTTCTGTCGCGTGAATTTTACCAACACGATGAATAACCCGCGCAACATCAAACGAGAAGCGCTGCGATGCTTCGTCAATAATTTCTTGGCATAACGACTCAGTCATACCTGGGTAATGTTCGAGCTCTAGAAAATCTACAGTTTCGCACTCATTCTCCGGAACATACAAGTCCCGTACCAACCCTACAAAAAATACCACTGCTCCAGCTTTAGGCGCTAAGGCACAAACCTCAGCATATTGCTCTCCAACATCAAAATCGTGTTCACAAACTATTACCTCGTTCATTTTAACTACCTCTAGCCACCAGATACGGGCGGCAATATACCAACCTCGGCGTTGTCAGGAAGCAACGCGTCCCACTCCGCATATTTATGATTTACCGACACCATTGCACTCTCATCCCTCAGGGCGTCAACTAAGTCTTTGGGCACATGCGGCTCGAGCGCAGTCAGTAGGTCTCTTACATGAGTGATATCGCCTAATGGCAGCTCTATCTGATTAGCACCGGCAAGGTCACGTAAATGTGCAAAAAAAAGCACTTTAATCATTGCGCACCCAATTTCCTGACTTACCACCTTGTTTTTCTAGCAACATAATTGATTCGATTACAATACCCTTATCAAGCGCCTTGCACATATCGTAAATCGTTAAGGCGGCAACAGATGCCGCCGTTAGTGCCTCCATCTCTACCCCAGTTTTACCTGTCGTTGCGCAACTAGCAATTATCTTTAAGCCTTGCTCCTCACCTTCAATATAGTCCTCGATGTCAACTGTAACTTTACTTAATGGTAGAGGGTGACAGAGAGGTATTAAGTCAGAACACTTTTTTGCCGCTTGAATGCCAGCAATACGGGCAGTAGCGAGTAAGTCGCCTTTGGCAATGCTTTGCTCTCTAATTTTCGTTAACACATCTCGGCTCAAGCTTACTCGAGACTGCGCAAGAGCAACTCGTGTAGTGTCTGGCTTTTGCGATACATCAACCATATTAGCTTCACCAGAGGCATTCAAATGGGTAAAATTCTTAGTACTTTGATTCATAGTTAGATGCTACTTAAAAGCGGGTATACAAACAACTAAAGCAGAGCGTTAGAAGCCAAGTAGTACACAATTCGAAAAAACACCGTCAATATTAAAATGTTATAAAAAATTAAATTTTATAACATTTTTACTTATAACAAAAAGACTGTTGAATAGTGAAAACTATTCTATAAATTTCAGAGGCTATTGTTTACAAACTGCCACTACGTCTATAATCTTTGCGCCTAATTTAGTGAGCTTATATAAGACCACCAAAGCGAGTAAAACGGTAAGCAATAGAGAAAAGCAATGGCAGCAAATATCCGCGAAGAAGAAGTCCTATCGGTCCACCACTGGAACGATACCCTATTCAGTTTCACTACCACACGTGACCCTGGTTTTCGTTTTGAAAACGGCCAATTCATCATGATTGGCATGGAAATCAATGGCAAGCCACTTATGCGCGCTTATAGCATTGCCAGCGCCAATTACGAAGAGCACATGGAGTTCTTCAGTATTAAAGTGCAAGACGGCCCACTTACCAAGCACTTACAGAAAATAAAACCTGGTGATAAATTGCTAATGAGCAAAAAACCCACCGGCACACTCTTGGTAGACGCACTTAAACCAGCGAAACACCTATATCTATTGGCAACAGGCACGGGCTTGGCGCCATTTTTGAGCGTTATTAAAGACCCAGAAGTCTACGAACGCTTTGACAAAGTCATTTTAACCCACGGTGTCCGCGAAGTATCTGAGCTAGCATACCAAGACGTCATCAAAGAACTGCCTGAAAATGAATTCTTCGGTGAGATGGTTAAAGGAAAGCTGCTTTACTACCCAACCGTTACTCGCGAAGAATTTCATACCACAGGCCGACTCACCGACGCTTTGACCTCTGGTAAAATGTCAGAAGCTCTCGGTTTACCCCCAATCAACGTTGAAGACGACCGCTTTATGTTATGTGGAAGCCCATCAATGTTAAAAGATTTTTGCGAGATATTAGATGCAAAAGGCTTTAAAGAAACTATTCGCGGCGATATTTCAGAATACGTAATTGAACGAGCATTTGTAGAAAGTTA
>CAZFVP010000151.1:0-1761 GCA_964522345.1 uncultured Gammaproteobacteria bacterium
AGTACCTTATGCGCGGTAACCCCGTGCTTGGGCCCAACAGTCTCAACTCCGTGCATAACAGAATTAAGGCCACATGCCGATAACGTCGCAGGTATAAACGGAGTGATACTAACGTTTCTAACATAACCGTTGAAGGGATCAGCCAACAACAGCAAGTCATTAACATCAGCCGTTACAGTTGCAGTAGAATCTTGTAACGCATCAAACAAGCCAAGGAACTCGTCGATAGACTCTCGTTTCATTCTTAAAGCAATCAGAAAAACAGCAGCTTGAACTTCGTCAACCTCACGATTTAGGATTCCACTCATTACAAGAGAGGCCGACTCTCTCGAGATATTTCGACCACGATCTGGCCCTACTGCAATATTTTGAATAGCCTCATGTATAGCTATTTGACAACTATTTGCTAAACTGTGGTTACTTAATTCTTTACTCATAATGATGATAATGCCACAGAGATAGCTCGCTGCGGTAAAATACCTAAATGCAGAATTATCCTATTTTCGTCGATCTCAAAAACAAAAACTGTTTGATCGTTGGCGGCGGCCCGGTTGCATTAAGAAAAATGCGACTGATGATCTCAGCTGGCGCACAGCTGACAGTCGTCGCTCCAGAATTATGCGATGACGTATTGTCAGAATTTGGAGACATGATTACGCACTTAGCTAGGCCGTTTCAAGACTCAGATGTCGCTGGCTACCGACTAATTACGGCCGCGACCAACGACCCAAAGGTTAATCAGCGTGTGTCCGAATTAGCGCAAGCGGCGAATACTCCTGTCAACGTTGTAGACCAGCCTGAGCTATGCAGTTTTATCACTCCGTCAATTGTCGATAGATCGCCTGTATTAATTGCCATTTCTACTGGCGGTGACGCACCCGTATTAGCGAGAATGTTACGCGCAAAGCTCGAAGCATTTATCCCCTCAAGTTATGGCGAATTAGCGGCTACTATGGGGCGCTACCGCACTGCTCTCAAGCGCGTTTTACCGAACGAACGTGATCGCCGATTGTTTTGGGAGAAAGTAGTTCAAGGTCCAATAGCGGAATTGTTTTTTTCTGGTCGAAATGCCGATGCGGAGCAACAACTACAATTAAGCATTAACAATGGTGCTCAGAGCTCCAATCAAGTTGGAGAGGTTTGGTTGATCGGAGCAGGTCCAGGCGACCCCGATTTGTTAACCTTTCGAGCTCTGAGATTAATGCAGCAAGCAGACGTCGTACTCTATGACCGCTTGGTCAGCCCCGGCATTCTCAACCTATGTCGCCGCGATGCCGACCGTATTTACGTTGGTAAACGCCGCTCAGAGCATGCTGTGCCGCAAGGCAACATTAACCAGTTACTCGTTGACCTAGCCAAACAAGGTAAGAGTGTGGTGCGTCTAAAAGGGGGAGATCCTTTTATTTTTGGCCGCGGAGGCGAAGAGATTGAGTTGCTCGCCAAGTCTAATATACCGTTTCAAATTGTACCCGGCATCACCGCCGCCAGCGGCTGTGCTACCTATGCAGGCATTCCTCTAACTCATCGAGATCACGCACAATCATGTGTTTTCGTTACTGGTCATCTGAAAGATGGTACCGTTGATTTAAATTGGGCTATGCTTGCAAACCCAAACCAAACCGTTGTGATATATATGGGGTTAGTAGGTCTGTCACACATATGTCAGAAATTAATAGAACATGGGGTCTCTTCTAATATGCCTATCGCCTTGATCGAACAAGGCACTACGAGCAAACAACATGTATACACTGGAGAATTGGG
>CAZFVP010000151.1:1861-5484 GCA_964522345.1 uncultured Gammaproteobacteria bacterium
GGCAAACCTGCCATTAACCTGGCCGCTGACGTCTCATTCGAGAACGGCTCATTTGGAGGCGCTGATTGTTACAAGACACAAACCCTTTTTTTTCAAGATGGGCTCGATGCAGGGTGTAATTATTATGTTGGTTATTTCAGCCCAGGGAAGAACGACCAAGCGTTATCTGCAACCTTATCACGTAGTGAATACGCTCCAACGCCAGCCCTTCAATGGGATTCCACAACAGCAGCATTAAGTTGGCATACAAATCGCTCGACTACCTTTACTCTTTCAGCAGTTGATGACTGGTTTGGTCGAGGCTTTAGTTCAGTTGGGGTCAATGCAGCGTATCAACATTCATTAAGCGACCACTGGTCGGCAAATGGCGAGCTTAGCTATATCAATTTTTCGGGCAGCGCACCAATTAACGCTATTAACTATGCCCGTCTTGGGTTGCGTTTTGAAAAAGGTCGCTGGACTAGTGAGTTAAATCTACAATTAAGCGACAATAGTTTAAGGCAGATCACGTCGATTGATGTTGATCAACCAGCATTGTCTTTACGAATAAGTTATCGTTTATATTGACACGCCGGTTAATTTATAAAACTTGTCTTTCCTAGAACATTGATACTGCAGCTTTAAAAGTGCAATGCAAGGTACCAGCTTAAATATATAGTACCAACTGAAAGTTACTCAGCTTGACGTTACCATAAACTGACTACTAGTGAGAACGGCGCGACTGGTTTGCGGGGATTGCTCTATGAGTTGCTGCATCAAGTCTGTTGCTCTACCCGCCTTAGAATATTCGCGCCAATCGATTGGCATTTTACCCTTATCATCGCCGAGAACATTATCATAATATTGCTTTCTCAATGCTAACAAACCACTGGTATAAGCAGAGGCCACAGAGTGGCCTTTCATGAAGTTATAGCCATTGCCTGGAGTAGCGACGACACGTGCGCCAGGGGCGGTGAAAAAATCACCAAATTGACTATCCAATTTTTCAGCTCGGACAACCAATACGCCATCCCTATTTGATGGAAATCGAGGTTGTCTTGCTCTCGCTGGGTCGAACGCCGTAACGACTACGGTGCCGTTTGCAATGACTCGATCGATCAATCGATCAAGCAGAAAGTCCTTTGGTCCAGAAAGGCTTAAATTTAAGATATCGGCACCACTTCTAACGACCGCATCTAAGGCTCGCGCTAACGATAATGTATTGCAGTTGGTGTGACCGTCAGAGTTCTCCCAACAGCCTCTATATGCTAACAATTTGGCCTGCGGAGCAACTCCTGCGATGCCTAATTTACTGCCCTGCTGGGCAACCATAACACCTGCTATCGCGGTGCCGTGAGCTTCACCAGTGAGTGCGGAATCATCAGAACCAGCACCAGAAACCACAAAATCTTCACTTAATTCCACGGCTGACGCTAAGTCTAAATGCATACTATCAACCGCCGAGTCAATAATAGCGATTGTGACACCCTTGCCCGTTATCGTCGTGTTCAACACGCCATCCTTAGTTACGATACCAGAAGATTCATCAACGCTATCGGTCGACGCAGACAACAATCTAAAGTCATTTGACGGCTGAACCCATTGAACACCTTTAACTTTCTCCAAGGCTTCAATTGTCTTATTTTGATCTCCATTAAAGGAGACTATCAAACAATAAACTCCGAGGCTTTCAATCAACCATTGATCTTTTAATGCAAGGTTATGATCTTTAGCAAGTCGTCCACCGAATCTGGTAAGTTCAACTGCACTGCGATAATTACTGCCGCCACGATAGCCAGTACGCTGCCAGCCCTGTAAACGCTTTGGACGAGGGTCATCTAAGACAACCACCCATTCTTCTGAAACAACGCCATCTACATGTTGTTTATCAGCGGCCCACGCCTGATTAAGGCTAATTAACGTATAGATAACTATGCCGAAAAATGTTTTTTTCATGAGTAACACTCGTAACTATTCTGTGCCAAATGACACAAGTTCTGCATTAATGATTCGCTTATCAGTAACTAAGTCGGTAATTTTCTGTTCACCGACACTCTGATTCGCACTTGCCAGCACAACCTGCCCGGTCGTTCCGGATTGAATGGCTTTCAATTGAAAGCCTTCTAGTAATTCATCAATTTCCGATACTGCAAGACCATTAGATAATTCAAGTCTAACCAATCTACGTTGATCAACCAAACCTGCAAAATCGACTTCTACAGACGCTTTTTTGTCAGATAAAGTAACGAAATTCGGCTGAGTTACTTGATTAAACCCAATAATGCCGATCATTGCTATCACAGCAAAACTAGCGGCAATATTGAATTGCCGCTGCCAACGCCATGGTTGTGCGACAATCACGTTCGATTGCTCATCGCTTCTACTGCCTGCATTATTAGATAGAACCTCGGCATCAGTACTGCCGAGCTCATTGTCAACGCTTTCGATACGCTCTAACAAGGCATCAAAATTATTCCTTGAGATAGATTCGGCGTCTGCGCCATTGATTCCTTCTAAACTACTACGAAGCAGCTTTTCTATTTCAACTTCTTGCGCTAAACCGCCGTCTTGTTTAAGCAGCTTTTCGAAATTTTTACGGGCGCCATCAGACTGCTCACCAGCAACATAATCAAATACCGCGGTGTCTTTTAAAATAGATGTTTGGCTTGTTGAGTTTTTCATATTAATACTCTAAATAATTTAACTTATTAATTCTTTTTCGGCTTGAATTATATTTTTCAATTTTTGTCGCGCATGAAACAATCTAGTTTTTACAGTATTTACCGGACAATCTACCATTTCTGATATTTCGACAATACTATGTCCATAGAAATAAGCCATTTCCACTACCGTTCTATGATCGTCTGATAGCTTCGTTATTGCAGCTCTAAGGTGTTCTACTAAACTAGACTCACCACTTTCAGCCATATCTTCTAACTCATAATCAACAACGTTCGAAGTATGTTTCGTTTCTTTACGAGAATGTGATAAACACATTCTGTAAGCGATACCAAATATCCAAGTCGAGACTTTAGAGTCGCCCCTAAAAGTATCGGCCTTTTGCCATAAGGTCATCATTACATCGTTATAAACTTCATCCACCAACTTATCTTGGTACAGTTTGCGGCGTAAAAAGCCACCCAAGGAATGCCTATATCGATCATATAACTCAGCTAGAGCCTGCCTATCACGATTTTCAGCGATCAAAACCAACAACTCATGGTCTTCGATAGCGGTTGTATTTTTCGGGTCAACCATTTCTCTAATCATCATAAAATATATCGCATCTTTAATACCTAACTGTTGAACAAATCAGGTGTTAGCAATGCTTGCAGTGTTGATTCACTACTTAAGTGACTAGAGTACCGTAAAAGGTTCAAATCTTTCGACTAAAGATAGTCAAATTATAAATATCACCAATTTATACCCGCCTTTGAACCTTTTTGAGTCTTAATAGCACTTAGTACTGAAACCTACAAAGTTAATAGCTTTATGTTCGGTGGAAGTAGTAGACGCAAGCCCATAACGACGTTTAACCGTTGTTTGCAGTGCAACTTTAAAACTCGCTATGGTGATATCACCGGTACGATTCGGGAGTTACCGATGGTCTCCATTATCTTCTACAACCACCGAGCATTTTTTAG
>CAZFVP010000152.1:0-5400 GCA_964522345.1 uncultured Gammaproteobacteria bacterium
TTGATATTCGGTGGGCGACATTACAATAAACGGTAGTAGGCATATGGCATTTTCTGTTACAAAGTTCGGGGTGGAGCTTTTCGGGGAGCTAAATCTCGATCCAAAGAGTCGATATTATGTTGCGTTCAGCGGTGGCGTAGATTCCACCGTGTTATTGCATTTAATGTCTGAACTTAGAAATAATCACGGTTTTGAGCTTACTGCATTACATGTTTCCCATAATCTTCAAGCTGAATCAGCTGCGTGGCTTGAACATTGCTTACGCGTGTGTGACACGTTAGACGTGCCTCTTATTCACACATCTCTGAATCTTGATTCGGACTCTGAAGCGACCTCACGAGATGCGAGATACCAATGGTTTAGCGAGCAAGTACCTTTTGATTCAATACTTATGACCGCACACCACCAGCAAGATAGAGCCGAAACCTTTCTGTTTAATTTGATGCGTGGCGCGGGGAGTACTGGCTTATCTAGCTTGCGTGCCAAGCGACCATTTTTTGGCTCTAAATTGGTTCGTCCATTGCTGAATGTTAGTCAAAGTGAAATTCTCGACTACGCTAACCAAGTTGGGTTGAGTTGGGTTGAAGACCCAAGTAATTCAGATCAACGTTATTCTCGAAATGAGATTCGTCACCAAGTGCTGCCAGCCTTAGAAACGTTTAGAGCCGATGCGGTTCAAAATATTGCTCGAGCGGCCGCTAATTTAGAACAAGAAAATGGTTTGCTCCGTGAAATCGCTATCTGTGATTTAGTAGACGTACGTGAGTATTCGATTCATCCACTAGACCATTCTCACGCTTTATGCGTCGATGATTTGGGGCATTTAACGGTTGGTCGCCAAGCAAACCTCGTTCGATTCTGGCTGCAAAGTTTAAAGCTGCATACGCCCAGCCATCGGTTTTTAGCGAAATTATTACAGGCGATCAGTAAACCACCGGCAAGTACAGCTGTATTACAGGAGGGTGGTCGCCAATTTAGATTTTATAAAGGTTTTATGTATGTCATGCCCGCTCAACAGGAACAGCAAGATTTTTGTTCGGTCAGCTGGCAAAACTTAGAGAAACCATTAGGTTTATTTGAAAACAGGCTACAAGTCGGCTCAACACAGAAATTACGTGAGTTGATCTTTTCTAATAGTAAAGCGAACTTGCGTTTGGTAACCAAACCGGAAGTGAGTAACCCCAAAGCACTACAAGGGCATAGTCTAAACTTGAAAAAATGGATGCAAGAGATTGGTGTTCCGCCTTGGAGAAGGCAAGCGTTACCGTTGTTAACCATGTCTCAAGCCGAAAGTGATGTGGTTCTAGCCCCAGTAGATCAACAACTTCATACCGATTGGGTATCCTTAGACGCTCCCTACTAAACGCTTATCTTTCCAATCTCATTGTGTTCAGTAGGTAAAAAAATCGTATAAGAGTCATAAAACTGATTGTTCGTGATCGGATGCTCAAGTATCATGTAGAACCTTCTGGAGCACTGCACAAAACACCTTTTCATGTGTTTTTCTGTGTCTCGATACGCTTTCAAACACATCATACGCACTCGATGACTAAATACGTATTCATAACCGGAGGGGTGGTATCTTCTCTTGGTAAAGGCATTGCCGCGGCTTCACTAGCGACACTCTTGGAGTCTAGAGGGTTAAAAGTGACTCTTATGAAATTGGACCCTTATATCAATGTCGACCCTGGGACAATGAGCCCGTTGCAACATGGAGAAGTGTTTGTCACTGATGATGGCGCGGAGACTGACCTTGACTTAGGGCATTACGAACGATTTATTCGCACCAAATTAACGCAAAAAAATAACTTCACCACCGGCCGTATTTACGAGCGAGTGTTAAAGAAGGAACGTCGAGGGGATTACCTGGGCGGGACAGTACAAGTTATCCCGCATATCACCAATGAAATGAAAAGTGCCATCGAAGATGGTGCGGGCGATGTCGATGTTGCTTTGGTCGAGATTGGTGGAACCGTTGGGGATATTGAGTCACTGCCGTTTTTAGAGGCGATTCGCCAGATGCGCATCGAGAAGGGCGTGGAAAACGTAATGTATATGCACTTAACATTAGTGCCTTATATTGCTGTCGCAGGTGAGATTAAAACCAAGCCCACTCAGCATTCAGTGAAAGAGCTTCGTAGCATCGGTATTCAACCAGATATTCTTTTATGTCGCGTTAATGAGCCCTTGCCAGATGACGCTAAGCGTAAGATTGCATTGTTCACAAATGTACCTCAAGATGCTGTGATCTCTGGTGTTGACGTCGGAAATATCTACGAGATACCGTTGTTGTACCGCGATCAAGGTGTTGACGAGTTAGTGGTCAAGCACTTTAGGCTGGCTTGCCCGCCCGCAGATTTAAGGGAATGGGAGCGTGTCGTTGAACGTAAAGCGAACCCCACGGGTGAAATTAATATTGCATTAGTTGGTAAATATATTGGCCTGACGGAATCGTATAAATCATTGTCCGAGTCATTAATTCACGCAGGCATTCAAACGCTAACCAAGGTGAACATTAACTATATTGAAGCCGAAGAAATTGAACATAAAGGTGTTCAAATTCTTAACGACAATGATGCTATTTTGGTTGCTGGTGGTTTTGGCGACCGCGGCACCGAAGGCAAGATTATGGCGGCTCAACACGCTCGTGAAAATAAAATTCCGTATTTAGGTATATGCCTTGGTATGCAAGTTGCCGTTATTGACTACGCCCGCCACGTGGCGGGTATGCAAAACGCGAATAGTACTGAGTTTAACAAAGATACTGAGTACCCAGTAATCGCTTTAATCGAAGAGTGGACTGATGAGCAAGGTAACTTGCAAGTGCGAGATGAAAATTCGGATATGGGCGGAACAATGCGCCTTGGCGGCCAAAAATGTCATTTAGCTAAGGACTCAAAGGTGCGAGCCGTATACGGCTCTGACACAATTGTGGAGCGTCATCGTCATCGATATGAATTTAATAATATGTTGCGCCAGAAATTGGTCGACGCAGGTTTAGTCATTGGGGGGCTATCTGATGACGATTTGGTTGAAACAATCGAAATCAGCGATCATCCATGGTTTGTGGGCGTGCAATTTCACCCTGAATTTACCTCTAGCCCGCGTGACGGACACCCATTATTTACCGCTTACGTGCAAGCCGCTCGTGCTGAGCGTGAGAAAGCCTAGAAAGAGCTTAGAAATATGAAAATTGCAGATTTTGAAGTTGGCCTTGATCAACCGTTTTTCTTGATTGCTGGCCCGTGCGTGATCGAGTCTCGTGAGCATGCATTAGAGACTGCTAAAATGATTCGCGACGTCACCGGCGAAGTCGGCATTAACGCTTTATACAAATCATCATTTGATAAAGCAAACCGTACCTCAGGCACTTCTTTTCGCGGTCCAGGTATTCAAGAAGGCCTCGAAATTCTACAAGAAGTTCGAGAGACGGTTGGCATGCCAGTATTAACCGACGTACATACGCCTGAGCAAGTTCAGCTAGCGGCAAAATACGTTGACATGATTCAAACACCGGCATTCTTATGCCGTCAAACTGATCTTATTGAAGCCGTTGGTGCTTGTGGCATTCCTGCGAATATAAAAAAGGGGCAGTTCTTGTCGCCGCCAGAAATGATTAACGTCACAAAAAAAGCGGAAGCAGCAGGCGGTAAAGGTAAGATCACCGTGTGTGAACGCGGAGCATCATTTGGCTATAATAATTTAGTCGTTGATATGAGAGGTTTGGCACAAATGCGTGAAACTGGTTGTCCGGTTGTGTTCGATGCGACCCATTCAGTACAACTGCCTGGCGGTCAAGGCGATCGTTCTGGAGGGCAACGAGAATTTGTACCTGTGCTTGCTCGTGCAGCAATCGCAGCAGGGGTTGCTGGTCTGTTTATGGAAACTCACCCAGACCCTGCAAATGCAAAAAGTGACGGCCCGAATGCGATGCCGACGCAGCGTTTAAAAGATTTACTGATTGTTCTTCAAGAAATCGACCAGTCCACGAAAGCTGGTGGTTTTTTAGAAAACGAGTTGTCATGAACACGTTTCCCTAATATTGCCAAACTCTAAAATTTATACTCATATTTGAGGCAGAACTATGTCTACTATTCAAACTATTCTCGCGCGAGAAATTCTCGATTCACGTGGCAACCCAACAGTAGAGGCCGATGTGACTCTGACTGACGGATCATTCGGCCGTGCTGTTGCGCCCTCGGGCGCTTCAACAGGATCACTAGAGGCACTGGAACTGCGTGATGGCGATAAAAGTCGTTATTTAGGTAAAGGCGTGAAAGCCGCTGTAAATAATGCAAACACCGCAATCGCCGACGCTTTAAAAGGCAAAGACGCATTAGACCAGCGTGCGATAGATCAAATGATGATTGATCTAGACGGAACAGACAATAAGTCTAATTTGGGCGCCAACGCAATCTTAGCAGTGTCACTGGCAGTAGCGAAAGCGGCCGCCATTAGTAAAGGCGTTCCCTTGTACGCCCATTTTGCTCAGTTATTCGGCAACGACACATATTCAATGCCTGTGCCTCAAATGAACATTATCAACGGCGGCGAACACGCGGATAACTCAATAGACTTTCAAGAGTTTATGATTTTACCAACGGGCTTACCAAGCTTTGGTGAAGCACTACGAGCCGGCGCTGAAGTGTTTCATTCTTTAAAGAAAGTACTGCACGATATGAATCTGAGTACCGCCGTTGGAGATGAAGGTGGCTTTGCACCAAACCTGGAAAGCAATGAAGCCGCGGTAGGCATCATTGTTCAAGCAATCGAAAATGCCGGCTATAAAGCGGGTGAAGACATCATGATTGGCTTAGACGTTGCCAGTACTGAGTTCTATTCAGGTGGGAAATACCATTTAAGTGCCGAAAATAAATCACTTAGCTCAGATGAGTTCGTTGAATATTTAGAGGCTTGGGTTCGTAAATATCCGATCATTACCATCGAAGATGGAATGGCCGAAGACGACTGGGAAGGTTGGGCTGCTCACACCAAAAGTGTGGGCAATGACATCCAACTAACGGGTGATGATTTATTCGTAACCAACACACGTATTTTGCAAGAAGGCATTGATAAAGGCGTGGCGAACTCAATCTTGATTAAGTTCAATCAAATCGGTTCATTAACCGAAACCCTAGACGCAATTCAAATGGCGCACGATGCTGGCTATAAAGCGACGATTTCACATCGATCGGGTGAAACTGAAGACACTACCATCGCCGACCTAGCCGTTGCCACTGCTGCAGGCCAGATCAAGACCGGCTCACTATGTCGTTCTGATCGTGTCGCTAAGTACAACCAATTGTTGCGCATAGAGCAAGAACTGGGTGATTTAGCGGTATACCCTGGCATTAAATCGTTTAGTTGATTTTCGTCTAACTGATTTTGATAAGAGCTCCC
>CAZFVP010000153.1:0-3101 GCA_964522345.1 uncultured Gammaproteobacteria bacterium
CGAATTCGAATACTTTCTGGCGTAATTTCAACGAGTTCGTCATCATCGATGAACTCCAACGCAGATTCCAAGGTATGCTTAATCGGCGGTACCAAGCGTAATGCCTCGTCTGTTCCCGACGCGCGAACATTGGTTAACTGCTTTCCTTTTAGAGGGTTAACCGTTAAATCGTTTTCACGAGAATGAACACCAACAACTTGCCCCTCATAAACCATCTGAGTTGGGCCGATTATCATTTTACCACGCTCTTGAAGGTTAAAAATAGCAAAACCAAGTGCTTTACCGGTGCCGTTTGAAATTAACACGCCGTTTTTACGTTGACCAAAAGATTTTCCTTTCTTTGGCGCATAGCGATCAAACACGTGGTACATCAATCCAGAGCCAGAGGTCATCGTCATAAAATCCGTTTGGAAGCCGATCAAACCACGCGACGGAATTAAAAAGTCTAAACGCACACGGCCCTTACCATCAGGAGCCATGTTTTCAAGGTCACCGCCACGTTCTTGCAGGGCTTGCATCGTCATTCCTTGATGCTCATCGTCAATGTCGATAGTCACACTTTCGTATGGCTCATGAATTTCACCATCAACGTCTTTGTAAATAACCTCTGGACGAGATACAGCAAGTTCGAAACCTTCCCGACGCATGTTCTCAATTAATACCGATAAATGCAGCTCCCCACGACCAGATACTTTGAATTTATCAGGATTTGGCGTGTCTTCAACGCGAAGCGCGACATTATGCAATAGTTCTTTATGTAAACGATCTCGGATCTGGCGAGAGGTTAAATATTTACCCTCTTGACCCGCGAATGGTGATGTATTCACTTGAAAGGTCATCGTTACGGTTGGCTCATCAACCGTGAGTGCTGGTAATGCTTCAACGGCATCTCGATCACAGATAGTGTCCGAAATAAACAATGGGTCGACACCTGTAATGGCAACAATGTCTCCGGCGTTAGCTTCTTCAATTTCTACGCGTTCAATACCCTTAAAACCAAATATTTTACCTATGCGACCATTTTTAGTATTACCCTCACCATCAACAACCGTAATAGGCGAGTTAACCTTAACAGAGCCTTGTTTGATTCGGCCAATACCAATAACACCTAAGTACGAAGAATAGTCCAATTGCGATACTTGCATTTGAAAAGGCTTTTCAACTTCAACTGGCGGCGGCGGTACACGATCAACAATAGTTTGGAATAGCATATCCATATTGTCGGTAAGATTTGTATGGTCATCAGTTGCGAAGCCGTTAATTGCTGACGCATAGATTACCGGGAAGTCTAATTGCTCATCGGTAGCACCAAGCATATCGAACAAGTCGAACGTTTGATCTAATACCCAATCTGGTCGCGCGCCTTCGCGGTCAATTTTGTTAATTACCACAATTGGCTTCAAATCATGCTCGAAAGCCTTCTGTGTTACAAACCGTGTTTGAGGCATTGGGCCATCAACCGCATCAACCAAAAGAATGACAGAATCGACCATTGACAAAATACGCTCTACCTCACCACCGAAATCAGCGTGACCCGGCGTATCTACGATATTAATGCGGTAGTCTTTCCAAGTTAGAGCCGTAGGCTTAGCCAGTATGGTGATACCACGTTCTTTCTCGATATCGTTGCTGTCCATGACACGTTCAACCAATTCAGCACGCTCATCGAATGTGCCAGATTGCTGTAGAAGTTTGTCAACTAAAGTAGTTTTACCATGGTCAACGTGCGCGATAATTGCGATATTACGTAAATTCATTATATATCAAGAGGTTGATTAGCCCAAAAACAAAGCGCGATTATAGGGTAAAACCTATTAATTGCTAGCGTTTCAGAACGTTTAATCGTGTACGAAGGTTAAATTCCCAGCCGCTCGCCTAAAGCGCCTACTTTTGATGTAAAAGGGAGTTTCATATGCTTCAGAAGTGTGGAATTAATCATTACTTACAACTAAAAATTTGCAATGTTCACGACTTCGGAAAACGTATCGAAAATTGGCAGTAGCCGCCCTTTTGGTTTTGAATAGAAATCACACCGCCAGACTGCTTAGCAATGACTCTTAATTCAGACAACGGTTTATCATTTTCAGACATTGAAATCGTTTGTTTACGAGTACTAAATCCGCGCAAAAACACAAGTTTGATTCGTTGCTCCGGAGCCAGCGCACTAACCGAGCCCTCATCAACGAGTTTTAACTCTAATGCACGCCTTAAAATTTCGTTCGCATCTAAGCCTTCGCCATTGTCCCACACCGACAACTGCCAATAGTTATCTTGCTCTTCAAGTGTTACTCGAATCGAAATGTAATCAGTTTTACCATGAAGCAGCCTCTGCTCAGCGGGTCGTCCACCGTGTTCGATCGCGTTTCTCACGAATTGTTCAGCGATAAACTCAACAACGTCTTTTAAACTAGAAGGAAGACTATGTGATTCAAAGCCGTTACAACTTAGTGACGCCCTATGCCCGGCGAATTCTACTTCTTCAGCAGCAACGGATTGCAAATAGCTCTCAAAGCTTAGTACACCTTCATCAACTTCGTCGTTCACTGTAGAAATTTCATGACTCCAATGGCCGCGCGCGCGCCGCCATAGCCAAGCAAACATAAGCAACAACGCTAGCGTAACGACTCCAGCTATTTTCGCTAGCGTACTCAACAAATGGGCACGTCGAAGATATGCTGTATCTAACTTAGACGCCAAAGAATCGAACTTAACCTGTGAAGCTCTTAAACGACCATCATTAAGTAATTTCAGACTTGCTGTCATATCGAAGGTGGCTGGCTTCAAGTAAGTAGCCAATGGTTGTGCCTCAAAATTTAAACCTAGTGCACGAAGGTCTCCTCCAAACTCGACTTTAGCTAATTGAGATGACAGATGTTGTAATTCATATTGACTCATTGGGTCGTGAATACGACCGGATATTGAGGCGATCATGGTTCTATAAGACGAGAGCTCCAGTGTGGATTTATGAAGTATAAGATGCACAGAAAAACACACCGCCAAATACACAAGCGACAGCACAGAAAACCATATAAGCCTTTTCGGCATAGCAAAAACCCACTTTAATCAGACTACTCAACCTCCCTCAATAGTAGCTGATGATG
>CAZFVP010000153.1:3201-5369 GCA_964522345.1 uncultured Gammaproteobacteria bacterium
ATAGAATGCGACGCTCCGGGTATTCGGATCAACGCTGAATCAACCTTCTGAACTTTCAATGCTGTGTAAAATTGCTCGGCCTCCCATGCTGGCGTGCGCCAATCTTCCTCTCCCACCATAACCAACGTCGGGGTTTTGACATTACCGACCAAGGAAATCGGTGATAAGCGCCAATACAAATCCGGGTTTTCCCAAGGTTGAACGCCGAGCCAATGGCGGCTAACAAATCGTGAAATATCAGCTGCTAATGCCATGCTAGTCCAATTAATCACCGGTTTGATAGTCGCAGCAGCGGCAAATCGATCTGTTTTACCAACCGCCCACGCGGTTAATACACCACCACCAGAGCCACCAGTTATAAATAATCGCTGTTCATCAACGTATTCTTTTTTAAGCAGCTCATCAACAACCGTCATAAGGTCCTCATGATCATTACCTGGATACGCCTTGTCGATTAGCTGAGAAAATTCTTCGCCATACCCAGTCGAGCCGCGAGGGTTCACGTATACGGTAACGTAACCTTCGGCGGCATAACGCTGAATCTCAGTGGCAAAATACGGACCATACATAGCAAACGGCCCACCGTGAATCTCAAGCAATAGTGGGTACGACCCGTCAGCTTCGAAGCCATGCGGTAAGGCGATCCATGCCTCAATTTCTCGACCATCGTGGCGAGACTTAACTTTTATTTCTTCAAGTTTGGCCATGTCTAGATATGGCAACACATCCGAATTCAAGTCAGTAAGCACTCTACTATCACCAAAGCCTTGTTGATACGCTACTTCTGCAGGCCGATCAGGAGAACCTTTTGTGTAAGCGATAGTAGGAGTATTGCCACCGAGACCACTGGCAATAGAAAAGCTGCCCGAAGCGTAAGGACGACCAAAAGAGGTGCCTCCTATATCAGTAACCAACACTTTAACCTTACCCGATAAGTCGACTACAACTAGGTTTATCAAACCGTCTACTAATGCCTGAACCACTAAGCCTCTGCCACTTGGTAGCCATTGCGCAGACTCAATAGTGTGATCATAATTGGCGGTAAGGTTCTGTATATCTGAACCATCCGTTTTCATTAGATATAGGTCAGTTTGCTGATACGCT
Organism: uncultured Gammaproteobacteria bacterium; assembly: GCA_964522345.1. GTDB lineage: Bacteria > Pseudomonadota > Gammaproteobacteria > Arenicellales > Arenicellaceae > Arenicella. The sequence goes on from CAZFVP010000153.1 coordinate 4,306, forward strand.
TTAAGTTCATCAGTATATCCTCGGTATGCGATAAAACCGCCATCTGGAGACATTAGAGGGCTGTGATCCGGGCCATCTCTACTGGTTATAGCCTCAATTGAAAGATCAACAAGCGATACTTTATATAGCTCACTTTCAATTGGGTCGAGCTCTGCGTGTTCGACATCATTGCCAACTACGATCAAATTATTATTATCTATCCATTCAGGGTTAGTATAGCCATTTTCACCAAACGTCACTTGGCGTGGTGTTCCACCTTGTGCACTCACTATAAAAACATGCTGAGCACCAGGCTTTAAGTACCCTGCTCCGTCAAAGCGAATGGTTAGATCATCGAAGACACGTACCGGCTCTGACCATTCTGCATTTTCTGGGGCGGCAATAGGAGTAGCAAATGACGGGGACTCCGAAACGACTAACATCGAAAATGCTATATATTTACCATCCGGTGACCAAACAGGCGCGCTTGGGCTTTGCTCGAGCTGAGCAATGGCAAAACTTTTACCCGTATCCTGAAAGCGTATTCGTAAGCTTGGTTTACCATCAACCGAAGTTAGATAAATCAACCTATCACCCGTTGGCGACCAACGAACCGAGGAGCTAGAGCCCTCTCCAGATATTAAAGGCCTATGGTCGCCTGTTCGCATGTCTAAAGACCAAAGGTCGCTAGCAACACGGTCAGTAAACTTATCCATCGACCGGCGTGCATAAACAACCGTCTTACCGTCTGGAGAAATTTGAGGAGAGGCCGCGTACTCCAAATCAAATAATCGCTCTGAGGTGAATTTTCTAGAGTCTTGTTGTTCGTCGGCTTCGACTACGTCGACGCCAAAAACAGTCGTAACAAAAAGTGAAGCAATGATAAAAAATTTATTAATAGAAGTTTGCATAATTAGCTATTCGCGCAATAAACGTAATTTAGTTAAATATTCAAGGTCTCGCCAAAAAATTAAGACCTGAGATGTATTTGCCCAATATACGTGAAGCCTTGTTTGTTAGCACTTCACACCAACAATAAAAACTCAAACAAATCAGAGATTCGCCTATCGCAGAACCAATTAGAC
>CAZFVP010000154.1:0-5306 GCA_964522345.1 uncultured Gammaproteobacteria bacterium
GTAGAAATGCGCCATGCTCCCTTCGCGCTTTGGTGGGTAGACCTCTCGGCGAAAGACCCGTATTACGTATTACCGATTTTGATGGGTGTCTCCATGTATTTAATGCAGAAATTAAACCCTGCACCAATGGACGATATTCAGAAAAAAGTAATGATGGTAATGCCCTTTGCACTAACCTTCTTGTTTATGACCTTTCCACAAGGCTTAGTACTTTATTGGGTTGTGAATAATATTTTGACGATGGCTCAACAATGGTTTAACTATCGTCAGCAAGACAACGCTTAGTTTAAATAGTGTCTACTGTTATAGACACAATAGCCGCAATTGCCACACCGCCTGGTAAAGGGGGTGTGGGTGTTATTCGTTTGTCAGGCCCTCAAGCCCGGTCGATAGGCGAGCGCTTATCGTCAAAAAAACTGAAAACGCGAATAGCGCACTATGCCAAATTTAGTGACGAGAACTCTGATACATTAGATACTGGGCTGGCCATTTTTTTTGCTGGCCCAAACTCGTTCACCGGAGAAGACGTTGTTGAGATACAAGGACATGGTGGCCCAGTAATTCAAGACCTTCTTTTAAAGGAAGTGATTCACCTTGGCGCACGTCAAGCAAGAGCTGGCGAGTTTTCGGAGCGCGCTTTTTTAAACGACAAAATAGATTTAGCACAAGCGGAAGCAATAGCGGACCTCATCGACAGTGCCACGGTGCAAGCGGCTAAAGGCGCTATGCGTTCCTTGCAAGGCGAATTTTCAGAAAAGGTAAATGCGCTTCTCAAAGAGCTGATTAACCTGAGAATGTATGTTGAGGCCGCAATAGATTTTCCAGATGAAGAAATAGATTTTTTAGCCGACGATAAAGTTCGTAATTCAATAGAAAGTGTTCAAACCAGTCTGGAAAACACATTAAAACAAGCGGGCCAAGGGGCCATACTCCGAAATGGTTTGCGGTTAGTCATCGCAGGAAAACCAAACGCAGGTAAGTCCAGTTTACTTAATGCCTTGGCTGGCTTTGATGCCGCGATTGTAACCGATGTTGCCGGCACCACTCGAGATACGGTAACTGAAACGATCGATGTAGATGGTTTGCCCGTGCACATCATTGATACCGCGGGTTTGAGAGATAGTCATGATTTGGTCGAAAAAATTGGCATAGAACGCGCACGCAAAGCAATCAACGAAGCCGATCATGTACTGCATATTCTCGACGCTACCCAGACAGGGCTAGGTTCCGATATTAGCGGCGATAACACTACCTTGGTTTATAACAAAGTAGATTTAAATGGCTCCTTAAAGACTGATGATATTAAGGTGTCTGCTTTAACCGGCGAAGGCTTATCTGAGTTACGTGAGCATATAAAAAGCTTGGCAGGATACGCTCAAGATAGTGAAACCGTATTTACTGCAAGGCGTCGGCATTTAACCGCGCTTGTTTCAGCCAGAGATGCAGTGGCGCGAGGTTTGCAGCAATTAACGCTACATAACGCGGGCGAACTATTAGCTGATGAGTTGTTACAAGCGCAAGATTCTCTCAATGAAATTACAGGGGAGTTTACAGCGGATGATTTGTTAGGGGAAATTTTTAGCGGGTTTTGCATCGGCAAGTAAGGTCAATCAGTCGTCTTCGCGTTATCGATAGAAAACGTTGAGTTAAGACCGCTAACCTAAGGGTTTGTAAATGATTAACCATTTATCATCTTAGCGTGAGCATGAAAACTCTTTAATTATGATGCTTAGATACTAATGATGAGTTTTCCGACGTGGGCATGTTAACAAGGAATATATGTGTAGCTTTTGTCGCAGCGTTGCTATTTCACTTTATTGTCTTGGTTCAAAAGTTTGTGGTACACAACGAACCAAAGCTCGATAAAGAAGTGATTTCTGTGGTGATATCGTATGATGAAAGGGTCAAGCCGCAGCCACAAACAAAGTCAGAGCCTCAAAATATAGAAGCTAAACAAGATATCGTTCCCCCACCACCGCTTGCGACAGTCATAACGACTACGGACAATCAAAGCGACAAACGTGAAGCACAAGTAAAGGTAAACCTTTCGCAAAGTAGCGCTGTATTCAAACGTTGGTTAGAGTCTGAAACTGATAACTTTACAGATAAAAACTCAGAAGCAGTCTCTGAATTTAGTCAAACATTCTACCAGCCCAAGCCTTATAAATCTCCAGAGGCGCTTTCCCCTAATAATGGCGTTCAAATACCCGTTAGAAGCATTGAATACGTTACCGAGGTTAACGGCAAACGTACATGCTACGTTAGAGTAGCTAACTTGCTCGATGCTGGAGGCTCCGACAATTGGGTAGGGACAGCTTGCACGCCCCAAAAAAAGTTTGATGTAAAACTAAATCAACCTAACAACGGTTGGGCTGATCGATAGCATGCACAGATTTAATATTTACATAGAGAACTTAAACAATAGTCAAATAAAAAACCAAGACGTTTGAGTGTTGTATAAGATATAAAACGATTTTATATCTTATTTCAACTTAATAGACAATTGGTCTGGTATGTGTGAGCGAACTTTGGTAGAAATGCGTTTGTATTTGGGAATACCTGATATAAATAATATTCATAATTGAAAGTAACCGCTTAGGCAACCAGATGTACCAAGGCACGGCCAGATTAAACCAACTGGAAGGCAGGATGCTCTCTATTACTTCTTATCGATCAGGATTAGATAAAATGGTGGGCGTGTGAAAAAGCAAACTTGGCTTATCATCTGTTTTCTTCTCGCTGTTTCAGTAGCAGGCCTTTGGCTAATATTTAGCGAGTCAGAGCCAGAACAAAGTGACCTAGCTCTGTTGAGTGTACCGAGCCAAGATAACTCGCCTTCAATACCTCTTGCCCAACCAAAAGTCATTAAAAAGAAAGCCGTATTAGACTCTGATGAAGAGGAAGAATTTAACCTCTATGAGAACGAAGCATTAAAGGCACAATTTAAACAAGTTGCCGAAATCTACGCTGAAAATATTAAATACCCTATTACATCCCAACCGATTTATAACGTAGATGACGCTCGAGACTTTAAGGAGTTTGAGCAAGCAGAAGTAGACCTTCCTTTTCCAGATGGCGATGATGATGAAAACCCAATTCGTATCTCGGCGGCGACTAATACGTTTCAGTATTTTCAAGGCGACACGGTTGTCGTTCGTGTACAAATAAGTGGTGCCCCAGAAGATACTTTTGTTGAGGTTGACGGTGTACTCTCTGGTAGCAACGGTGACCTCCCTGTAGAAGGTGTTTTTCAAGCAAGCGATAAAAGCTTAACGCAGTTCAACGCAGTTTTTGATACTAAACTAGCACCGCCAAACCTGCTGACACAAGAGATGTTAGTAAAGCTAAATGTCACTGTTGGCGACCGTGCATTATTTACCACCGTGGCATTTCGTTATGCCCAAGCTTCTGCGCAAATAATAGGTGTGCAACAGGTCAGAACTGAAGGGCCGAATTTGGTGATTCCGTTGCAATTCAACGTGTTTCGAAGTGGCTATTATTTCGTTAACGGAGTATTAGAAGATGCACAAACTGGCAGGCCTCTAATACAGCTACAAGCTGAACAGCGTTTGCTTCAAGGTAATGGGATTATAAACTTATCAGCGCATATTGCGGCTTTACGCCGTCAGGGTTCTGAAGGCCCTTATGTGCTTCGCAGTTTACGCAGTTATCGAGGTGCAGAAGAGGGTGAAGATTTTGACGCGCCGGCATCGACCGCAAACTCACGATTTAACATTCGAGGTTTCCCTTTTTCCGACTATGTAGACGAAGAATATGTAAACGAAGAAGGCGAAGATATCTTAGACTTTTTAGACGGTTTGGGGGATGTTGATGACCCTGAATAAAGTGTAGCAAAGTAAAGACTCAAAAAATTGATGCGAGGTGATTTTCACTGCACCTTTAAAGTTAATAAAACCGTTAGGCAAGAATAAGTAGTAGGGTTAGTTTGATACGAAGCGTATAACAATAAAAATTAAAGAATTTAGGGCGTCAGGCATAAGCTTGGGGTTCTTCTTAATAAATCTAATATCGCTCAAGTAGTTAAAACCATAAGAAAAGCATCGCACTAAAAATAATACTAAATAAGTAGGATGTGATATTAGTTGGTCGAATGGTTGTAAAACCTGAGAGCAAGCCTTGATTTCGCTGTTAAAATATGTGAATGGATTTCTCAGCGGAATAAAGTTTTACCAAAAAGCGCGCTAAGATGCTTGGTAATAATTATGTGTATTTAACCAAATACGAGGATGATATTAATGAATGGCAAAGTAAAAAGCCTAATGCTGATATCAGCATTTTTCTTGAGTTTTAATATTCAAGCAAAGTTAAAGGGCAAAAAAATGTAGTCTTAGTTCATGGCCTTCAAACAACTCACCTAAAAGGCGCGCTTGACGATGTCGGTTTGCGAATGATGCGAATGAATATTGGCAAGAATTCTGGGGTAGTCGTGCTGAAGCGATTCTCTATTGGTTGGCAAACGACCGAATTGCTGGCGGTATTAAAGATGATATGCGTGTTCAAATTAAACGCCTTGAAACCCCAACATACCTGCCTAGCAAGCCTTGCTGTTAATATCGCAGAAGGCGGTGGAATTATAAATTCGCTTGCTAGGTCCGCTGTTGATTTAGCACTCAGCTTTAAACCACGCCCCGGAAACCTTGGTGTTTTATATAACCTTCGCCCCCCCTTCTGCGAGAACTGTTGCGACTACGAACGGGGCACCCCCCCGACTACGGTTTGCTGGTACCGGAAGCGAGTTTTTGAGAATTACCAAGGCCTTTATTCCAGGCAAATTTGAAGAACTCTCTGTTACGCTAGGTGCGCCATTAAACAAGTCTGATACGAGGATTGAACAACAAGGCTTGGTTGTAAACTCGACACCTCAAAAATATGATCATCTAGTTATCTCGCCTGTACTCAAAGGGACTAGTACCGACGGGGCTTTTAATGCGGATAGTCAAGGAAACCTTGTATTAGATTTACAAGTAAGGGATTATTTTTTCAGCATTGCTGATGATGTTGGGCCTGAGCAGGCAATCGTGTGAAACACAACGTTACTCGTAACAATATTTGCCAGAACCGGCTAATGCTCAAGCGTTAGAATTACTGGGCAACTACTTGCGGTATAAGCAGGCTAAATTTCAAATTCAGCAAGCACCATTAGCACGAGAAATATTACAAGGCTCTGATACCTTAGTTTTATTAAGGTCCAGCTTCAATCAATTGAAAACCAAGCGACAGAGTTTGTTTAGCGCAGACTAGAGTTGATCGTGAACAGCAGCAAGATATAGAGTTAGTTCTCAATT
>CAZFVP010000155.1:0-5280 GCA_964522345.1 uncultured Gammaproteobacteria bacterium
TCGAGTGCCTTACGCCAACTGTTGCCGATCTCCTCGTTTGGTGCTTGCTCCGGCGAGGGAATACGGTCATGAATACCTACCGTATGCGACGGGTTAGTACCCCAGCTGACTTGCTGGTGGAGATCACTCACATCTACGGTGATTTCTCGGTCAAAGTGCGCTTCCTCGTCGCTGCTAAGTGTACGCCAGTGAGCTACCGCTTGGTCAAATTGCTCTCCGCTCGGCGCATAAGGTCTTCCACGTAAATATTCGAATGTGGTTTCGTCTGGTGCAATTAGCGATCGTTTACCCCCCAATTCGACGGCGAGATTGCAGACGGTGAGCCGAGACTCGATACTCATGTCTCGTATTATCGGCCCGGCAAACTCCACCACGTAACCGGCTCCCAATTTTGACCCATAGTCGGCGATTAACTTTAAAATTAGATCCTTGGCTCCAATATCAGGTGGAAGATTGCCTTCAAAATTAATCCGCATGGACTTAGGCTTTTGTTCCACGATACATTGCGTGGCTAGAAGATGGGTTAGGTCACTTGTGCCAATACCCCATGCTAACGCCCCGATGCCACCGTGGGTGCTAGTGTGGCTATCGCCACAGACAATGGTTAACCCCGGTAAGGTGATCCCTTGTTCCGGGCCAACCACATGAATAATTCCTTGCCGATCATCCCCGATATCGAAGAAGTGGAAACCTTGCTTCTTTTCCTCAGCTCGCAACATAGGAATATAGTCAGCGTGTCCTGCTAACCCAGAGTCCATCTTGCCCGGTGATGAAGAGACTAAATGATCCGGAATTGCATAAGTCAGCTCGGGGTTGGCAATCGGCAAGCCGCGCGCATTCAATTCTCGAAGAGACATGGGGCCGCCCAAATCGTGCATAAACGATCGGTCAATGTGAATTAACTGATAACCGTCACCTAGGTGGTCGATGACATGTTGGTCCCATATTTTATCAAAGAGGCTTCTTGGCGAATGCATGGCGACAGGTTTCCAAATTTGGTTACATTAAAATGAGCATGCTGGACACCCATTGATTACCTAAACTATAGAGCATATTGAATCTATATCAATATTGATCAATGTAATCAACGTATAGTTCAGTGCAACCGATGGTTGGACGTGTCTGTTGATCTTAGGATTGGTGTGTCGACACTGTCCAAGTCGATTTAGTCTAAGCTCGAAACGGTTGTTCCTCTGGATGATTCGTTCTGTCGACCAAACGGATTATTGGATTTATAAATCTCGAAAGCATGGGCCAGCCAGCCAACGCAGCGGCTTACCGCCGTGAGTGCGCGCATTTGATCGGGCATGCTAAATTTATAGGCGAGAAAATTGGTGAATAAATTTAAGCTGGGCGATCGACCTGTGAGCTCTTCAGCCACCTCGGCGGCCTGCCAAAGCTTGCGCGCATGGTTGTCATCTGGCAGGTATTCCTTGGTAAGTTCAAGCAACAAAGCCCCGCGTGGGTCTTTTGCTCCATAAATCGGGTGCTCAAATCCAGGTAGAGGTGCTCCCCCTTGAAGTCGACTGATGATGGTTGACGTGGGGTCGGAACTAGTCATGATTTCGAGCAGAAAGTGCGTCAATGGTTGTACCATGCCCTGCAGTACAAAAGCGCCTTGCCAGGTGATCAGAGCTGATGCCACTGCGGCGTATGGGGTGTTGCCGGCGTAGGCGGTGTTCTTTGCGGCCAGAGAAGCTGGCCCCTGCTGGTGGTCGGCCGCCAGCACCAATAATGCCCTGAGCAGTTCAGCGCAGCCTTCATTTGCGCCTCGTTTGCTTGCTAAGTATTCATGAATCGGAGTTGTGGCTGGATAGTCGTCGCTATCAGCAATAATGGCGACAAGCCATCGAGTGACATCGACGCCGGTACAGATAACTCCTTGCTCGGATAAGTTGTAGGCTTTGGGGTTGGTTTGCTCGATTGCCGCGAACAGAGAAATATACTGGCTCATTGGATTTAGCCCCTTAACGCGAGATCGCAGAGACGATAAATCAGACGGTATGAGCGGCAAGCGACTCGTTTCAAACGGTAATGTGTCGCTTTGCCATAGCAAAGCTGCCACCGACTCCAAGGTTTCGGTACGCGCTAGGCTCGCGGCAAGTTTCCCACGGTAGATCGGCCCAGCTTTAGTGATTTGAGTGATTCTGTCTTTCTTTAAATCGGGAGAGAAGAAAAAATTGGGGTCGTCTTTGGCGCCTCGTTGCTTGTTTTTCAATGCTGCGATATCAGAACGCAGATACCCCTTACTTCGCGAGCCGTCAGCGGACTGCGATTTGATCAACCCTCTACTAACATAAGAGTATAAACTAGCGATGCTGATACCAAGGGTGGAGGCTGCTTCTTGTGCGGTTAGATAGAGCCTTGAGTCAAGTTGTTTGTGCATGATTGATGAGTAGACGACTTTGGGTGGGTTAGTATTCTAAGTAATACATTGATTATGTTGATCTACATTGACAAAAAAATCAATACATCTTTAAATAGGGTAAGAGATCGAAAGATTTAGCTCAGAAATAAAGATGCCAACAAACTAACTATGTGCTAAGTAACTATGTATAATAAATTGTAGTGCTCGCAATAGCTAATTATGGTAAGGTTATCTACTTACGATTTGAAGAATAATTAATAATACTTACTTTCAATAATAAAATTTGTACCTTTAATAGAAGATCGGAGGATTTACATGTCACATAGAACAAGAGCCGTTCGCGCTCAAAATCTAAAAGGCGGCTCTCAGCGTGCGCCTATTAAGAACTATAAATTAACAGCCGTAGCTGTATTTGCGGGGCTGGGTGCATTGTGTATGCCAGCGGTGCATGCACAGGAAGATACAACGATAAGGCTAGAAGAACTTGTTGTGACCGCGCAGAAAAGAGGGACGGCAGAGAATCTGCAGGACGTACCGCTTGCAATCACCGCATTTAATAGTGACATAATTGAAAAGCGTCAAGTTCGAAACGTGAATGACTTAAGTTATTCGGTACCTAATGTGGCTATTGATAGCTCGGGTACGGTTAAAGGGTTAGCCAATTTTTCAATACGAGGCTTGGGCGTCACGTCGTCAGTGCCGAGTTTAGACCCCACGGTGGGAACCTTTGTTGATGGAGTGTATATAGGCTCGAACTATGGTGTGATTCTAGACACTTTCGATCTGGAAGGTATTGAGATACTTCGCGGTCCGCAAGGGCTATTGTTTGGTCGTAATGTGACCGGTGGTGCGGTATTGGTAAACACGCGCGACCCGAGTCATGAGTATTCAGCAAAATTAAAGGCAGGCGTTGAGACGGGTTTACAAACAACGATAGCTGGTAGTGTTACCGGTTCGCTTGTCGAAGATACACTGTCGGGTAAATTGGTTGCACTTTATAAAGACGACGAAGGTTACTTTACCAATGCGTTTAACGGCAACCGTGATTTTGGTGGCGACGAGACTTTTGTGGTTCGTGGTGCGTTGGGTTATACGCCTACTGAAAGTACGGAGTTCGTGCTAAAAGTTGAAGCCGGTAACTTGGAAGGCGATGGCCCGTCGAACCAAAATGCGGAGTTTCTTGCTGGCGAGCATGATGTAAATATTGACAACGAAGGGTTTACTGATCTTTCTTGGCAGAGCCTTATATTGGAGTCAAATTTCCAAGTTGGATTTGGTGACGGTACAGTTACAAGCATTCTGGGCTACCGGCAGGTTGACAGTTTTAATGATGCTGATATTGATTCTCGGCCACAGTCGGTTTTTAATGGTATTTTCAATCTGGACCAGGAGCAATTCAGCGCTGAAACTCGCTATACCGGATCGTTTTATGATGGTAAATGGACCGCTACAGCAGGATTTTATTACTTCACTCAAGACCTGCTTTATCGTGAGTTCAGGGATATATTTGATGGGGTAGTTGTTGGTACCCTCGGTGGTGATCAAAATACAGAAACATTTGGTGCATTTACATCTAATGATATTCTTTTGAATGACTCACTAGTTTTAACCTTAGGTGCTCGTTTCACGCACGAAGAAAAAGACGCGCAAGTGGCGACGTTCTCAACCGCCTTACCGTGCCCGATAGATACTTCAGGATCTTGTGTAACCAATTTCGAGGATGAAGAAGATTGGACTAATGTATCTCCCAAAGTCGCGTTACAGTGGCAATTGAATGATGACGCTCAAGTTTATGCTTCGTGGCAACAAGGCTTTCGCAGTGGTGGCTATAACCTACGAGTGACAAACCCAACCCAAAGTGCGGGGCCGGTTGATGAAGAAGAGCAAACCGCGATTGAGTTAGGCTTTAAAGGCGATTGGCTGGGTGGGCGTTTGCGTACCAATTTAGCTCTGTTCACTTCAGAAATTGAGGGCTTGCAACGTACAATTACGATGGGTGATCCGAACAACCCAACTGGGGTTATTCAGGTTGCTGATAATACAGCTGATGCTACGATCGAAGGGCTCGAGTTTGAGTTCTCCACGTATTTGTCAGACTCTCTGTTGTTGAGCGGCTTTCTAGGTCTCCTTGATAGCGAGTATGATGTAATACTCAATGACTTAACTGGTGACGGCGTAATTGACGACGCGGACTTCGCTCTTCGACTACCGCTGCTTGCTGAGACGACTTACGGTCTTTCATTGAATTATACTCATGAACTAGCCCGCGGAAAGCTTGACGTACTAGCCTCGTACAGCTTCCGCGATGATGCTGAATCTACTGATAATAACCAGCCAGGTACAGTTCAAGAAGAGAGAGATATTGTTAACGCGAGTATCAACTTCACTAGCGCTAACGAAAAGTGGACAGCGGCGTTGTACGGTAAAAACCTGACAGATGAGGTCATTCTTCAAACGCTGGCGATATTCCCTGGTATTACAACAGGGCCACTCGGAACTGGTACGATTCAACCCGTTGCAAAAGGTCGCCTTTTTGGCTTTGAAGTAACGTATAACTTTTAAGCTTGGGTTAGTAAATTTGTGGTCAAAGCCACCTGTTAACCATTAAGGTTAGTGGGTGGCTTTTTTATTGCCGGGTAGTTATTTTAATCTTACGCGTAAATTCCGATTCCTTGGGCGCAATGCCAGCGAAGGTCAAAGTGTTTGCAAACCAAAATGAATAATTATGAGCAGGTGTATTCACGGCATTTAAGTTATTTGAAAACATTGATATGGCCAGTTTATTAAATTTTTTAATCACGTAGAGGGCTAAATGGCGAGTTTTAAATTGAATGGTGATACCGTCAGCGTCGATATAGATAAGAGTACACCGCTCCTTTGGGTGTTGCGTGATTCTCTGAACATGACGGGAA
>CAZFVP010000156.1:0-5144 GCA_964522345.1 uncultured Gammaproteobacteria bacterium
GTATGCCTATGGAACCCCCGAAGTAACTGGCCGAATAAAACAGTCTCCCGAGCACTTTGTCGTTACGGAAGTGATGGATATTGAACCGTCGGGGCAAGGCGAACACTATTGGTTGGATATCACAAAAGAACGCCTCAATACTGATGCGATTGCGAAATCATTAGCGCGCTTTAGTGGTGTTGCAAATCGAGATATCGGTTATTCAGGCTTGAAAGATTTTCACGCGGTTACTCGTCAGTGGTTTAGCGTATGGAAGCCTAAAGGCGCTGAATTAGATTGGTCTAAGTACGTTTTAGACGGCGTTACATTAAATTTGATTACCAAACATAGCCGAAAAATTAGACGAGGGACTCATAAAGCAAACCGCTTTCAGATTCGTGTCGTAGACTTAGCGAGTGCCGATAGTATTCAGGAAAGCTTAGACTCTAGGCTCGAGAAGCTTCGTTTAAAAGGTGTCCCTAATTATTTCGGCGAACAAAGGTTTGGTAGAAATGCCAATAATTTAACTCAAGCGCTCGATATGTTTGCTGGTAAAAAACGTGTCAAAGATCGCCACTTGCGCGGTATTTTATTGTCCTCGGCTCGATCTTGGTTATTTAATAATGTGCTGTCGGCCCGTATCAAGGCGGCTACTTGGCAATCGTTATACCTAGGTGAGCCTGCGAACCTAAATGGCAGTAATAGTGTGTTTACGGTAACGGATGTAGAGGCTGAGAAGCATCGCCTGGAGACTTTAGATATTCACCCCACGGGTCCTCTTTGGGGAGAGAGCGATACCAAAGGTTCTCGCGATATACTGATGAGCAAGGAGTTATATGAACTTGAATACGCAGCAATGGATGATTATCAACTTTTGAAGAATGGCATAGAGAGTGCTCGTATTGAGTATCAACGGCGAGCTACACGGCTGCTACCTAGTAAGTTACAATGGCGGTATGACCAAGGAGATTTATGTCTCTCGTTCGAGTTGCAACGAGGGCAGTATGCTACGTCGGTGTTACGTGAAGTAGTCTGTACTGTTTGATTGTCGAGTTTAAATAATAATAGTAAATCAATGAATATCATTATTTCTGAACTTCCCTATGTTGATAGTGCCGACCTGTTCGAAAAAGTGGCCGACCAACCATGGGCGATGTTCTTAGACTCTGGCAGTACCGACCATTTAATCGAGCAAGGCAAGCATGCTGACTTTGATGTAATGGCAATAAAGCCTCAGTCGACATTTGTTTTTGATGGAGAGGTAACACACTTTCGTCATGGCACATATAAAGATCGTTTATATGGTGATCCTCTCGCTATTTTAGAGTCTGCGATACCCAAAGTTGATAATCTTGAAGATTTAAATGAGCCGTACCTCCCTGGTGCGTTGGGCTATTTTTCGTACGACTTAGCACGACAGTACGAACAAATACCTGATCTATCTGACGACCCAGAAAAATTGCCGATGATGGCGGTTGGTATTTATTCCGTTGTTCTTGTTATTGATCACCGCAAACAGTGTGCTCGCTTAACACAGCTAGGCGATTCGCAAAAAGTGCAAGATGTTGTTGATGAATGGCGCGACCTCCTTGAGTGGAGTGTTGAATTTGAAAAAGATATGGTTGACTTCTTTGATGAAGATGAAGCTAATCAAAAGGTAAAGAAGCCATTTCAAACAGGCGGCTTATTAAGCGGTTTATTAGAGGAAAATATGCCGCGCGATGTTTATCGTAAACGGTTTAAACAAGTTCGTGATTATATTGTCGCGGGTGACTGCTACCAAGTAAATCTGACTAAGCAGTTTTCTGCACATGTTAATGGCGATCCGTGGCTCACTTATCGATATTTAAGGACCCAAAGCCCTGCTCCTTACGGTAGCTTCATGAATTTCCCCTTTGCTCAAGTATTATCAAATTCGCCAGAGAGTTTTATCCAGTGTCGTGGTCGAAACGTAGTAACCAGTCCAATAAAAGGAACCCGCCCAAGAGCACACCATAACAAAGCGGTAGATAAAGCTGAAGCTCAGGCATTAAAGAGTAGTGTTAAAGATCGTGCTGAAAATTTGATGATTGTTGATTTAATGCGTAACGATTTAGGTCGATGTTGTGAAATAGGAAGCGTTGACGTTCCCAAACTTTTTGAAGTGCACAGTTTTGCCAACGTTCACCATTTAATTAGTACGGTAACTGGGCGATTAAGAAAAGATTTACACGTTATTGATTTGTTCCGAGCTTGTTTTCCTGGCGGCTCTATTACTGGTGCCCCAAAGGTGCGGGCAATGGAGATAATTGAAGAACTCGAGCCCACTCGACGTGGTCTATATTGTGGTTGCATAGGTTACTTTGGTGTGGACCAAAGTATGGAGACAAATATAGCTATTCGGACCATTGTTGTGAAAGATGGTATCGCACGATATTCGGCCGGTGGGGGCCTAGTTATTGATTCTGAGGTGGAAGATGAGTATCAAGAATTACTTGATAAGTCACGCATGATGACTGAAGCATTGTTTAAGAATAAACGGCCTTCAAATAATTAGTTGGGTTGGTTTAAGCGATAAATAGTCTATTTTTCAACCTACTTTTCATTGAAACACAGCTTGGATCGGCGTAAAAGAGGGATATATGCTCAGTAAAACTAACTCAGACTTTGTTTTATCGAGAGCCCAACGATACGTTTAATTTATGGTAGTTGCTGCAGTAAAATCGCTTTCCGAAATGGAGTTGCCCGCTAATAATGCGCCTCAATGGCTGGCGGATGTGGCTGTTGGTCGCCCGGGAAAAGAAGTACAACGCATCGAACGAGCGGCTTATTTTGCTATACGTGCTCACGATGGACAAAAACGAGCGTCGGGTGAAGATTACGTTAATCATACTTTCGCTGTTGCCGCCATTGTTCATGAACTTGGTTTAGATTCTGAGGTTGTCATTGCTGCATTGCTTCACGATACCGTAGAAGATACAGAGGTTACACTGGACGAATTACGTAAAGAGTTTGGTGCAGACGTGGCTAGTTTGGTCAACGGTGTTACCAAAATGGAAGTAATTCAAGAGTTCTCTGAAACTGAATTTGATGGCAGTAAGTTCAAACAGAATGCAAAAGCCGAAAGCTTACGTAAAATGATGTTGGCGATGGTCGATGACGTACGTGTGGTATTAATTAAGTTGTGTGATCGTCTACACAATATGCGAACCCTTGGGGCGGTAAAGTTTGAAAAGCAAAAACGCGTCGCGACCGAAACTCTTGAAATATTTTCGCCGTTGGCAAACCGTTTGGGTGTATGGCAGGTAAAGTGGGAGCTTGAAGACTTGAGTTTTCGCTATATTGAACCCGAAACATACAAGACTATTGCAAAAAAATTATCCGAACGACGAGTGGATCGACAATCGTTTATTGACGAATTTATTGAAAGTGTTGCAGACCAACTTGGTAATGATGGTATAGATGCCGACATTCGTGGACGACCAAAACATATCTACAGTATCTGGACCAAGATGCAAAAGAAAGGTTTGGAATTTGAACAATTGTTTGATGTCAGAGCCGTGAGAATATTAGTGGATTCGGTTAAGGATTGTTATTCAGCCTTGGGGTCTATTCATACTAACTGGAAGTTTATTCCCGGTGAATTTGACGATTACATAGCTACACCTAAAGAAAACAACTATCGTTCGATACACACCGCGGTAATTGGGCCTACGGGGAAAGTAGTAGAAGTTCAAATACGCACTCGTGAGATGCACGAATATAATGAGCTTGGTATTGCCGCTCACTGGCGTTATAAGGAAGGTGGAACGGATAACGATCAAGCTGTTAATAATAAAATTTTATGGTTGCGCCAATTACTTGAATGGAAAGACGAAGTCGCGGACGCCAGTGAATTTGTAGATCGTGTAAAAGACGAAGTATTTGAAGACAGAGTGTATGTGTTTAGTCCTAAGGGCAAGGTTGTTGACTTGTCGTTTGGTAGTACACCAATTGATTTTGCATATTCAATTCACACTGAAGTTGGCCACCGGTGTCGCGGTGCAAAAGTTAATGGAAAGATGGTGCCGTTAACCTATCGTTTAAAAACAGGTGAACAGGTCAGTGTGGTCACGTCTAAGACGGGTGGCCCTAGTCTCGATTGGCTTGATCCGCATAAAGGTTATGTTCGTACTCGTCGTGCGCGCTCAGGTATTCAGCACTGGTTCCGCCATGAAAATCGAGAAGAAACCATCGCACATGGCCGCAATATATTGGAACGCGAACTTGACCGAATGAATGTTAGCGATGTTAACCTCGAACAGCTTGCTAAGCGGCTAAGTGTTGAAGATGCCCAAGAGCTGTTCTTTAAAATAGTTGACGGCTCTCTTAAGCCAGGGCGTGCTGCTGCGATGGCTCAACGCATGCTAAAGCCGGCAAATGTAGGCGATGACGATCAGCTTGAAATAAGTTTTCGAGGCGGTCGTGCCGCCAATGATGATGTTAAGTCGACAGATATGACCATACAGGGTGTCAGTGACTTAATGACCAATCTAGCTCAGTGTTGTCAGCCAGTTCCGGGTGATCGAGTTTTGGGTTTCGTGACTCGCGGCACAGGCATTACTATTCATCGAGAACTTTGTCCTAATATACTCTATCAAAAGCATGCAGCGGGCGAGCGTGTCGTCGAGGTTAGTTGGGGGCATAATCAGGAACGAGTCTACCCAATGACGGTTATCATTAATGCGTTTGACCGTAAAGGATTGTTGCGTGATGTATCGACAGTATTCGCAGACGAAAAAGTGAATGTGTTAGAGATGAATACTCAAACCGATGCTAAAAGCCAGTCAGTGCAAATGGAGTCGTTGGTTGAAGTAACCGGTTTTGAAGCCATGAGCCGGTTGTTAGCTAAACTCGATCACTTACCCAATGTCTTATCGGTGAAGCGCAAAGTATAACGTTTCCTACTCGACTCTCCAGTTAAGAAATAATATCTTCAAAGAGAGCGTAGTAGATATGCTCACTATAGCCTTCACGAACGTTAATTTTAGCGTTTTGCAATTGCTGTGCAATATTTTCTACTCCTTCAAGCGAGATACGGTTGTCTTCGCTGCCCCACCACAAATCTACAGGTACCGAGATTTTGCTTAGGTCAATTTCTTGCTCAGACAGACAGTGCACCATCTCGTTCGAGATGCCATCTAAGC
>CAZFVP010000157.1:0-1443 GCA_964522345.1 uncultured Gammaproteobacteria bacterium
CGCTTATTTATTAGAATAACACTTATTTTTAGGACTTCTCATGTTAACCGATATCCGTGATCGCTCATCTGGCATCTTCGCTTGGTTTATTGCTGCCCTCATTATTATTCCGATGGCCTTTTTTGGTGTGTCAGAATACGCGAGCACTGAAGCTCGGCCGACTATTGTTGAAATTGGCGATCAGAAAATCATACAGCAAGATTACCAAGCCCGTTTGCAGCAGGCACAAAATCAAGCTCGACAAAGCAACCCGAGTCTCGCGAATTCTGATGTTCTTAATAGTGATTTCTATAAGAAGCAAGTGCTTCAAAGCATGATTGATCGCTCTATAACCTCGCACGTGGCCAACGAATATAATTATCAAATTGGCGAAAAAGCAGTAGATAAAATTATTTCAGAAGACCCAAATTTTCAAACCGATGGTAAGTTTGATCAGAGCCTCTATAACGTTTTCGCTGCTAGCAGAGGTCGTGCTGGTGCTGCTCAAATCAAGGCTGATATTCGATCAAGCTCGATAAATCAGCAAGTTATATCCGGCTATCAAGAATCAGCCCTAGTATTGCCTAGCGAGGTAAGGGAGTTGTTAGAGATTCAAGCCGAAGAACGTACGTTTGATCTAATAACCATTAAGCAATCTGATTTTAACGATAAAGTATCGGTAACTGACGCAGATATTAGTGAGCATTACAATAATAATATCGACCAATACATGTTACCTGACCGAACGTCGGTAAGTTATATAGAGCTCGATAAAGCAGTGATTGCCGAAGGCCTTACGATCGAGGAGTCTCGCCTACAACAACTTTATGATGAGTATGCAGAAAGCTTTATTGCTGATGAAACTCGTAGTACGCGTCATATTTTATTAAACACAGGTGGTGACAATGACGATGAAGCTCAAAAAGCTAAAATTGAAGACCTTGCTAGCCAATTAAGCAACGGCGCTGACTTCGCTGAGTTAGCTAAAGCGAATTCACAAGACCCTGGTTCTGCTCAAAACGGTGGTTCATTGGGCGATGTCTCGCGAGGTGAAATGGTTGAAGAGTTCAATGATGTGATGTTTGAACTTGCTGAAGGAGAAATATCAGCCCCTGTGAAAACCCAGTTTGGGTATCACTTAATTCAAGTCGAAAAAATTAATGCGACAGCACCTGATTCCTTTGACACGTTAAGAGTTGAGTTGGAATTTGAAGAGCGTGAGCGCTTAGCGGAAGATTTGGTAATTGAACAAGCAGAACAATTACGTAATGGCTTGTTTGAGCAGCCAGACGCGTTAGCGAGCGTAGCGCAAGATCTTGAATTGACGGTTCGTACAACCGAGTTGTTTTCTAGAGAGGAGGGTGTCGGGGTTGCTCTGAACGAGGCTGTGCGTTCTGCTGCGTTTAGCGAGCAAGTGCAAAGTGATGGCGTTAACTCTGAACTTATAGAAACGGCTGATGGCGT
>CAZFVP010000157.1:1543-5036 GCA_964522345.1 uncultured Gammaproteobacteria bacterium
GTTGTACCTAGCGACGTGCTAAGAGAGGTTATAAAAATGCGCTTAGACGATGTATCTACTAAAGTGATGTCATTTACCGGTGCTTCGGGAGACTTTAATGTTGTTCGTTTAACGCAAATCGCGGCAGGTGACTTAGCTGAGGTTAGCCAACAAGTTAAGGATGCAACACGGACGTTAATTGAGCAGCGCAACGGACAATCGTTGTATGGCGCTTATATCAAGGGCTTAAACGAAGAGCTTGCAAATGATATTAACGAAGATTTACTTTAACCTAATTTAACACGTAATTTATAGGTGGGAAACTGAATGATTATTAAACCGAAAGTTCGTGGTTTTATATGTACTAATGCGCATCCAGCCGGGTGTGCAGAAAACGTTGCGCAGCAAATTAATTACATCAAAGCTCAGAACTTTGAAGGCACTAACGATCAACCTAAAAATGTGTTAATTATTGGCGCCTCCACTGGTTACGGTTTGGCATCACGCATTACAGCGGCTTATGGCTTCGGCGCTAATACCTTAGGTTTGTTTTTCGAGAAGCCAGCGTCAGAGAAACGCACGGGTTCCGCCGGCTACTACAACTCCGCAGCATTTGACAAGCAAGCCGTCGCGGATGGCTTGTATTCGAAAAGTATTAACGGCGATGCGTTCTCAAACGAAGCTAAAGAAAAAGCAATTGCGTTGATTAAAGCGGATATGGGTAAGGTTGATATGGTGGTCTACAGTTTAGCATCGCCGCGTCGAACTGACCCGATAACCGGCGAAACATATATGTCTACCTTAAAGCCAATTGGCCAAACTTATACGACTAAAAGTTTGAATACCGATACAAAGCTTATTTCTAAGGTCAGTGTAGACGCTGCTAATGATGATGAAATAGCCGGCACGATCAAAGTAATGGGTGGTGAAGATTGGGCTTTGTGGATAGACGCCTTAAATAATGCTGGGGTGTTGGCAGATGGCGCAAAAACGGTTGCGTATACTTATATTGGCGATAAGTTGACCAAGCCGATGTACGGCGATGCAACAATTGGCAAAGCAAAAGAACATTTAGACGTTACAGCCGCGGATTTGAATACGCGTTTGGACGTGGATGCTAGAGTCTCTGTATTGAAGGCGGTAGTAACACAAGCAAGTGCTGCAATCCCTGTGATGCCTCTATATCTTTCAATTCTGTTTAAAGAAATGAAAGAAGCGGGAACCCATGAAGGCTGTATTGAACAACTACATCGCTTATTTAAAGAATGCATTTATAACGACAAGCCTCGACTCGATAACGATAACCGCTTTCGAGTAGATGAGTTAGAGCTAAAACCAGAGATGCAGGCTAAAGTTGAAGCTGCATGGGAACAAGTAAATTCTGATAACTTAGCTCAATTTAGTGACTATGACGGTTATCGCGCTGAGTTTTTACGTCTATTTGGTTTTGGTTTGGCGAGTGTCGATTACGATGCTGATATAAGCCCATTGGTTGACGAGCGATTTGTTTAGGCTCGTATAGTTTCCGAAGCCTCTATCTTATTTGCCAGACCTTAGCTGTATTAATGGATTATATACAAGTCAAGCACGCCTCAGTTTCGGTTAATGGAGCTGGGGCGTGTGATGTCCTTACGTCATTAATTAAACAATGCCCTATCATTGATAAGCCCGACGTAATCGATCTCGAACTTTCTAAAGAGTCTGATGGGTTGCACCTTAGTTGGAATAAATCAAAAGAAAGACCTTTGAAGTATCACCTTGATTTTGCGAAGTTAGTTTGTCAGCAACGCTCATTTCCCGCTCCTAAGCAAGGCGCTTTTAATCAGGCGCTAGGCCGAAAAACTAAATCCGTTGTTGACGCAACTGGCGGTTGGGCGGGTGACGCAATGCTTATGTGTATGCAAGGGTACCGGGTGACGATAATTGAACGCTTACCTATAATGGCTGCCTTGATCGAAGAGGCGTTTTCGCGGTTAGCAAAGTGCGAATGGGCGGTGAATAATTCAGTCTTAGTGCCGAAAGTTGTGTACGGTGATGCACGACATATACTGCCTCAATTAGGTGGTGCGGAGTGTGTTTACCTAGATCCAATGTTTCCAGAAAAGAAAAAGAAAAAGGCGGCAACTAACAAGAATATGCAATTACTTCAATGGTTGGCGGGTACTGACAACGATGCTAGTGAGGTAGCTTGCATTGCTCATCAATGCTTTCAACGCTTGGCGGTAAAACGCCCTGATTATGCAGCGCCATTAATCACTAAGCCTAGTGTAAAGTTTTCTAGCAAATTGGTACATTACGATGTTTACTTATAGGCTAGATATGATTTGTTAATCAATTATATTCCAACTAAAGCACGTAGACAGAAAAGCGGTTAAAGGTTTATCTCATAATTATGGCGATTCCTAGTTTTTATCATGCAGATTTAGCTGTATCGGATAAAGTGATTGATCTCGACTCGAACGAATCGGCTCATGCTATTAAGTCACGCCGACTGAAGGCAGGCCAAGCGATACGCATGTTTAATGGTAGTGGTTTAGTTGCACACGGCGTTTTGTCAACGGTGGGGCGAAGAAATGTAAGTGTTGATATTGAATCGACTAAGCAACTTAACCGGCCAGATCGTTTAATTTCGGTCGCAGTCACTGCGCCCAAAGGAGATCGGCAGAAAGTTATGATAGATATGTTGACTCAGCTAGGTGTTTTTGAAATTATCCCGTTGCGTTGTGATCGGTCGATTACTAAATTTAGCGAAAACTTATATGAAAAATGGTTAAGAGTAGCGATTGAGGCGTGTAAGCAATCTCAAAACCCTTGGGTACCAATAATATCTAACGAAGTCAGTTTTGAGACTTTGCTCAGCGAAGTTGATAGGCAGTTTATTTTTGCTAATGCTGATGGCATGTCAGCGCTCGATATTAGCCAACGTTTCAATGATTTAACTATTCTAGTCGGCCCTGAGGGCGGGTTTTCGGAGGCAGAATTTGCGAAACTTAAGCAGTTCTCAATACCATCCTTGAGTGTTGGCGCGTATATTCTTCGCACTGAAACCGCCGCCATAGCAGCGACTAGTGTGCTGTTTGTTTAAGTCAAATTATCGGCCAAACTAATTAATAGACTGGTTGTCATATTGTGAAAGATATCCAATTGTGGCAAGGTCATAGATATAATAGAACATAACATCAAAATGTGTCGCTCAAGCGAAGTATTTAGGTGAGTAACGAGGACACGATTTTTGTCACAAAATAAGAATTTATTGCAGACTAATATCGACGCATTAGAAGAAGGTGCAACGTTGTTAGCCCTGTTAAAGCCTGAACAGTATACTCAGGGTTATAAACCGGCTTTTCATTCGACTATTGGCGCGCATTTCCGTCATGTATTGGAGCACTACCGATGTTTTATCAAGCAACTTGATTGTCGTCGGTTTTGTTATGATAGTCGGGAACGTGATCAATTATTGGAATGTGATTATGCTTATGCAAAGCAAACTATTGATGATCTGAGCGCGGCTTTA
>CAZFVP010000158.1:0-1813 GCA_964522345.1 uncultured Gammaproteobacteria bacterium
ACTTCGCATAATAAATACCTAAAACGGTTGAGGAAACCGCTTAATAACCGCGCCCACCTGCTCACGAATCTCATCGGATAACGCAATTTCGTATGCACCAATATCTTCTTTTAATTGTTGCATGGAAGTAGCGCCAATTATAGTCGAGGTAACCCCAGCTAGCTGATACACCCACGCCAACGACAACTGAACAAGCGTTAGATTATTTGCGTCGGCAACCTCTTGATAAGCCGCAATGGCTTGATGTGAAACGCTGGTATCTCTGAAAATACCATTGCGTTGCTGCATGGTCCAACGACACCCTTCTGGCTTAGCACCGTTGGCATATTTACCAGAGAGTGCGCCGCCAGCAATAGGCGACCACGGTAGATACGCCACGTCATTAAAGACGCAATTTTCAATCAAGTACGGCCAATCTTTCAAATGCAGTAGACTAAATTCGTTTTGAATAGATACCATTTTAGGTAGCTTATGTTTTTCAGCTAGGCGCAGATACTCGCTAATTCCCCACGGCGTGTCGTCAGAAAGGCCGATATTTCGAATTTTGCCCTCGGCCATAGCCACATCCAGCTCGCGAAGAATATCTAACATCCCTTCTCTTTCTTTCTTAATCTCTGTTTTAGTTGGGTCAACTTTGCCAGGCCAATGCTTAGAGAAGTGTGGAGTAACTCGGTTCGGCCAATGAAGTTGGTATAAGTCGATATAATCGGTTTTTAGTCGCAACAATGAGTCTTCAATGGCTTCTTTTACTGATGCACCTGTTATTGGCGCTCCACCTCTTATCCATGGCACACCACTACCAGCTATTTTACTAGCAAGTATTATATCTTGACGCTTACCGGGGTTTTCAGCGATCCAATTGCCGATAATTGTTTCGGTAGCACCATAAGTCTCTTTGCTAGGAGGTACCGAGTACATTTCGGCGGTATCAATAAAGTTAATACCTTGATCGAGCGCGTAGTCAATTTGCTCATGACCTTCGGCTTGGGTATTTTGTTCACCCCAGGTCATACTACCTAAACACACTTCGCTTACTTGAAGATCACTGCTACCTAGTTTTATTTTTTTCATCTTTTTTACGACTGTATATGGTTAGAACTGAGGTTATTACGACAATTTAATATACTATTTAAGGTTGAGGTTCATAGGGCCAGCTTATGAGTTGCTGTAATAACGGGAAGTATACTGCGAGTTGTATCGGTCGTGCGTCGACTTGACTGAATAAAAAGCCATATTTTTCTAATTGCACCTTATGCCGACTTCGCACTTGCTCTGCGGCAAACTCGGCGACATCATCATTGTCATGTACAGTACTTTTATAATCGACAATCCAACGTGTGCCAGCATCATCAACAAAAGTTCGATCAAGTCGATACTTATTAACCGAACCGTTTTCTATCGCCGACAAAGTAAATTCATTGTTCGACTCTGGGTAATCTCTAAATAAAAAGTGAGCTTCATGTTGATTTTGAATATTTCTTACCGCCAATATCAATCGTTGTACCGCATAATCCAGTGCTTGGAATGAAACCCTCAAATTTAACAGTTCGGCACGCCATCGCCGCACCAAGCTTGGCCCCACTTCTATGCTCAATATATTGCTACCATTGTACTGTAGCCAATCGTGCAAAACGATACCTACCCCAGTTGCCACCTCGGTGGCCCACTCGTATTCAATGCTGGCACTATCGTCTGGCACCTTCAACGCGCTATTTAACTGCTCACCTACCTGCCACTCTATAGAGTCATAAAAAGGCACAACAAAGTCGCTCGGTAGACGACTCAAGGTTTGCGATATAGGTTCGGCCTCATG
>CAZFVP010000158.1:1913-5030 GCA_964522345.1 uncultured Gammaproteobacteria bacterium
CGGTAAAAGGGGCGAGAAGTAGATCCGAACCTCCAGTGCGGCTCTGTGCCTCAGCCCACATAAGCACTTCTTTATCAGAATTGCGTGGCGGGTTACTTAGACCCGGCAAAATCACAGTATGATATTGCAAGCCTTTAGATTTATGCATTGTGGAAACAACGACTCGAGGGCTAGCTTCACCAACACCTGACTGCGGTTGGGCATATAAGCCTGTCAAGGCTTTATCAAGGTCTCTCATAGATGGCAAATCACCGCCTTTTTCAAGTTCACCAATTAAAGCGAACACGGTTTCGATGTCCTCGACGCTTGCCTCAAAGAGAGTACTCTGCCCTCCTAAACCTAACCATGCCCAACGCGTTAAACTAGCAAGGGGCACTTGCTGCCGCTGTGCCATTACCTGCTCTAGATGCGAAACAAAACGAGATAAGTTTTGTTTCGCATCGTCACCTAAACTATCGGTGATCGCATGTTGCAACTGAGACCACACGGTGACATCCTGGCGACCCACCAATTGCTTAATATCGTATAGACTCAAGCCGCACCAAGGGCCACGCAACAGTGACAGCCAAGCGACTCTATCGTCTTCGCGACAAATAGCTTTACACAGTGTAAGAACATCAATAACCGCCGGTAACTCGTCGAGCGGTTGAATGTCTATACCAGCATACGCAATACCTTCACTTTTTAGTTTAGGCAATAGGTAGTCGAGTTGAGAACGTGTCCTTACTAAGATTGCAACTTGATCTTTGCCGCTCGGTAATTCACTAACAGTTTGTTTAACGGCATTTGAGACCAGGGTCGCTTCTTGATCTCGGTCGAAGGCAAGTAAATAGTCGCAGGCTGACTCGTCATCATTTTTTGAGCAGCTAGCCGGTGAATACCGAATGGCTCCGGCGATCACGTTGTCGCGACTAGGGAAACACTGGCCAAAGGTTGAGTTAAACCAAGTCACTAAACTATTGCTTGAGCGGAAATTCTCAGTAAGGTGTATCGCTTCGATATCCAAACCCGGAAAAAGTTGAGTATTGATATTATCGGTCACCTGCAAAAACAGACTTACCTCAGCTTCACGAAAACGATAGATTGATTGCATGGGGTCGCCAACGAGAAATAATGTTTTCGCGTCGTTAGAGTCAACCCACCCCGAGGTCAATTTCTTGAGTAATTCGATTTGCCCATGAGATGTATCTTGAAACTCATCTACCAAAATGTGTTGTATATGGGCATCCATGCGCAAGCCTAAATCAGTTGGGCTGTCTAATTCTTGCAATGCTAAATTAGCACGTTGAGTCACTTCGCTATGATCGCATTCTCCAGTCGCTCTAAATCTAAGCTGTAATAACGCAGCGAGCGCTTTCAATACTTTTTCCAGAGCAACTAACTGCTGCCAATCAGACTCCTGAAAAGACGCGTCGGGCAATGTTTTGATTTCATTCAAGCTTGCTAACAATTCCCAGTCGCCGCTGAATTCCTGCAAGAGCTCATGCATTCGTTTGGTGCTAGGAGTCTTTGCTTCAAAGCCCAATCTCTTATCGACTTTTTTGCGGAAGCTATTACCAGTTAACAACATATGAGCAACGGCGTGCCAATGCTCAATAGTGAGTTCGTCGCCTTCAATATAACTCTTAAAAATTTCAAATGGCGAAATAGTGCCGTCTTTCGGCGCTAAATTTCCAGCAGCATAACAAGCTAATGTACTAAGTTCATCGATGATCTCTTTTGGCAAAACATCACTAATTAGCTCCAGTTGCGCGTCGACAATATTTTGCCAAGCGCGCTCTAGTTGATCGCGCATAGACGCGAGATCACCTTGCAGTAAGTGACGTAACCACTGATCTCGCTTGGCCAACATGGACGAGAACAATTGACGAGCCTTGTTATAGTTAAAATCTAATGCCAACATTACCGTTGCAAGCGATTGCGCAACAATTGAATCACTCTCTAGGAGTTCAGCAAAGAGTTGTTCGATAGCCGCCAAGTAATGTGCCTCAGCATGATCGGTGGTACGTGGCCGATCGCCTAAACGGCTGAGCCACGGCATGCTGCCAGTAAGCTTGGCGCAAAACGCATCGATAGTTAAAATTTGCAGCTGATGAGGAGCATCGAGTAGATGCCAATTGTGCTTTTCATCTTGTGCGATAACGGCCCTAGCCAGGTCGATCCCTTGTTGTTCAAATGCATCAGTACTGGACTCGCCTCGACTAGCCAAATGCATTAACTCAAATAGACGCTCTCGCATCTCCGCGGTTGCTTTTCGAGTAAAGGTAATCGCTAATACTTGCTGCGGTTTATCGACGGCAGCCAATAGCCTGAGTATGCGGTAAACCAAAAGACCCGTTTTACCCGAGCCAGCTGGCGCTTGAACGATAAAGGAGCGCGTCGGGTCTAATGCGATGTCACGAGCATTTAAGTCGCTAATCACGTTTGTGCCTCGCTTTCATTTTCTTGCGTATCTCTTAGCTGCGAGATTCTACAAAGAGAATGTAATTCACAGTACTGACAGGTCGATTCGTCAATCGGATTCACACTCGCTTCACCCGCTAGAAAATCTTTTGCAAGCTGTTCGAATATTGCGGGCCAAGAGTCTCGACTATTCAACCAATCTTGTTGGTATTTATCAGAATAACGTGATGCTTTTCGAAATACATCGGTTTCAGCCAACTCAATAAATTTAGGGTCAGCGGTTTTCACCTGCGCAAAAGCGATGCCTGACACTGGTTTATTTTTAACTTTATCTAAGGCCAATGCATAGAGTGGCATTTGTGGGCTCTTTATTCTATCACCAATCCAATCATTTCGGTTCACCGTACCAGTTTTATAATCAATAATGACACTACGCCCATCGTCGGTAATATCTAAGCGATCAATTATGTAGCGATAGCGAATTCCACCAAGTTCGCCTTCGCGTTGTTCTTCGCGCTCGATCACTGAAAAATTTGTCGGTCGCTTATCTTCTTCTTTAAGCCAAGCTAATAGAAGCTTTTGCAACCGAGGTCTTTCATGCTTCAGCAAACTTAATTTTTCTTGGCTGAGTTTAAAAGCGCCTTGATTAATACAGTCGTCGATAACCGTGCTAACCAATTCTAAACGTGCATTTTCACCCAAATCATTGAGTGC
>CAZFVP010000159.1:0-4971 GCA_964522345.1 uncultured Gammaproteobacteria bacterium
ACCCCCGACCAATTGGTTCGAAGCCAACTACTCTATCCAGCTGAGCTACGGACGCGTGTCTTTTCAATTCGAAAGATAACTCTCTCGAAGTTGGGCGATTATAATGCAAACAAGAGCAGGTTTCGACAAGTGTTTGGCATCTCAGCAATAAAATAGTTCTATACTCTCAACTCTAACTACTCGGCACCCTTATTTGTAAAATGCCATCTGCAAAAAAACAACCCAAAAACCAGATCAGAGAGCCATGGCCTAGCTCAATCAGCTTTCCTGAAAGCTTGCCAATTAGCCAGCGCCAGGAGGAAATAGCGACCGCCATCAAAGACAACCAAGTCATTATTCTTGCAGGTGAAACAGGGTCGGGAAAAACAACTCAATTACCTAAAATATGTTTATCTCTGGGGTATGGAGAACGAGGGTTAATAGGCCACACTCAACCGAGGCGCATTGCTGCTAGAACCGTTGCTGATCGGATAGCGTCCGAACTTAAAACCCCCTTAGGCGATGGTGTTGGTTATCAAGTACGGTTTACCGACAATTCGAGTAAAAATACGCGCATCAAATTAATGACAGACGGCGTATTGTTAGCTGAGTTTCAAAACGATCGTTTACTAAAGAAATACGAAGTCATCATTATTGACGAAGCGCATGAGCGCAGCTTGAACATCGACTTTTTACTGGGCCTACTGAAACCGTTGTGTAAAAAAAGGCCAGAGCTAAAAGTTATTATCACTTCGGCAACCATTGATTTAGCGAAATTTTCAAAACACTTTACCTTGCGTGGTAAGCCAGCGCCGATCATTGAAGTATCAGGCCGCACCTTCCCAGTTAAAACCCTTTATCAAGAACCAAGCAATGACAATCCAAACCTGCCGGACTTGATTACCGAAACAGTCAACCAAGTAATTAGAGGCGAAGCGAAGGGCGAATACAATGCCAGTGGAGATATCTTAGTGTTTTGCGCGGGTGAGCGTGAAATTAGAGACTCGGCTCAAGCCTTACGGCGCGCACAGTTGCCGATAGAGGTTTTGCCTTTGTATTCTCGTTTGAGTATTTCGGAGCAAAACAAAGTATTTAAAAAAGCTCACCGGCGTAAAGTCGTATTAGCAACTAACGTTGCAGAGACATCAATCACTGTGCCCGGTATTGCCTATGTGATAGACCCAGGTTTAGCTCGAATTTCCCGCTATAGTTTTCGCTCTAAAATTCAACGCCTACCGATCGAGGCCGTTTCTCAAGCGAGTGCGAACCAACGTCAGGGGCGATGTGGTCGAGTGGCAAACGGCGTGTGCATACGTCTTTACTCAGAGCAGGATTTTGAGCAGCGTGCCGAGTTCACTCCTGCGGAGATATTGCGCAGCAACTTAGCCTCGGTGATTCTAAAGATGCTGCGTTTAGGTATTCGCGATATTAGCCAGTTTGAGTTTATCGATCAGCCGGACAGTCGCTTGCTTAATGACGGTTTCAAATTGCTAGAGGAGTTAGGTGGGGTTGACGAAGGCCGCAAGCTTACGCCGGTTGGCAGACAGATGAGCGATCTATCAGTTGACCCTAAGTATTCGCGTATTCTTATCGAAGCCAATAAGCTTGATTGTCTACGGGACGCCCTGATATTAGTCAGTGCGTTGAGCATTCAAGATCCACGCGAGCGTCCCGCCGAGAAGCAGCAAGCGGCGGATCAAGCGCACCAACTTCTGCAACACAACCAATCAGATTTTTTTAGTTACTTATTTTTGTGGCAAGCGATCAATAATGCGCGAGATGAATTAAGCAATACTAAGTTCAAGCAGCATTGTGTAGAGCAATATTGGTCAATCGCTCGTGTTTTCGAGTGGCGTGAACTATTTCGTCAGCTATTCAGCCAGGGAAAATCACTGGGTTGGGCCTTAGACGAATGGAAAACACTTAAGCTGCCCGAGAAAGGTAAGAAGAAAGCAAAATCAGAACCCAACTTCAACCAGCGCTATGAAAAGCTACATCGAGCTCTATTAAGTGGCTTACTAAGCAACATCGCAACTAAAGATGTTGATGGAGAATATACCGCGACCCGCAGTCGCCATATACATTTGTTTCCGGCATCAGCCCAAGCTAAACGCAAACCTAAGTGGATTGTGTCGGCTGAATACTTGGAAACCTCTCGCCTATTCGCCCACACGGTTGGAGAAATTAAACCCAATTGGGTCGCCGAAGCCGCCAAGCACCTATGTCGTTATAGCTATAGTAGCCCGCACTACCATGTGCGATCGGGAAGCATTAAAGCCTACCGTAAAACATTGCTCTACGGTTTAACCCTGCGAGACAAAGAGGCTGTTAATTATGCACCGATCAACCCAAAAGAAAGTCGTCTAGTCTTTCTACAACAGGCCCTTGTTGAAAGTGGCTATAAGCCTAGAGGAAAAATAGCGGAATTTGTAGCACACAACGAGTCACTGATTTCAGAAATTGAAAAACTGGAAACAAAAACGCGCAGACGAAACTTACTTGTCGATGAGCGTATAATTTTAGAATTTTACCAAGAGCGACTACCTAGTCAGATTCATAATCGACATGCATTAGAAAATTGGCTATCGCAAGGTAATGAACATGTTCTAAAACTTGATCGGGAATTATTGCTTCAAGCTGAAGCTGACACGCAACAAGCGTCTCAGTTCCCAGACAAGGTTAGCGTACATGGTAAAGACGTGAAGATCGTCTATAAATTTGACCCCGGCAAACACAGTGACGGCGTAACAATGGTGGTGCCGATATCAGTGCTGGCTCCATTTCCTAAACACTTAGGCGATTGGCTAGTACCGGGCTTGTTAAGAGAGAAATGCATTGCTCTAATTAAGACCCTGCCCAAACCTATACGGCGAAACTTTGCGCCTGCGGCAGATACCGTCGACCGAGTATTTAGTAAGCTCGCTCCAAGAGACACCGCCCTCACTCAAGATTTTGCCGAGCAGCTATTTCGTACGCGGGGCGTTAAGGTAAACGCGGAAGACTTCGCTGTCGATAAGCTTGATGATTTTTATCGTATGAATTATCGGGTAATCGATGTAGACGGTTCACTTATTGAAGAAGGTCGAAATCTAGAGTCTCTTAAACAAAGTTACGCGCATTCTGTACAAGAAAGCGTGCACTCGAATAACGCGCCCGAACGACTGAAATTAGAAAAACACAATATTGAAAATTGGGGATTTGGCAACCTTGAAGACATTGTAGATTATCAGCATCAAGGCATGACCGTTAGAGCGTTCCCAATGCTGAAAACTCAAACCGACGGTTCTATATCGTTGCTGGTACATGACCAAGCCGACGTTGCAAAGTATCACAGTCACCATGCCATTATTAATTTGGCAAAACTCGTGTTATCTAGCACAACGCAAAAACAGAGTTTGAAGTACCTGCGCAAAGAATTGATGTCTACCAAGCAGAAGGGCAAAAGCGGCAACCTAGGCTCTTTAGCGACACAACTTAAAAGCGCGAAACCAAAAACGACTGATAAATCGGACTGGGTCGACAGGCTGATCAATGCCGGTCTCTCGCATAGCTGTTTTAGTGGCAATACAAAAGATATTCGTAGCCAATCTAATTTTGAATTAACAATTAACGATGGTGCAAAAAATTGGGTGCCGGTTACAACAGAATTAGAATCTGCCCTACTTTCAGCGTTACGACATCGTGATGCCGTATTGTCCATCGCCAACAATACCCCCGTTGACACGATCACCACTGATTTGGCAATCGAAGACATTAAGGCTCAGGTATACCAAATGTTTGAGCCGAGTTTTCTAAGCTACACCCCACTAGGGTCACTTAAACAGTATCCACGCTACCTCAGGGCAATCGAAAGCAGATTAGAAAAGCTCAAATTTACCAGCAAAACGGTTGGTGAAGAAATAGCGCTTGAGCACTTTCAAAAGAGTCTTAATGCTAAAATTGATGAATTGGCTCACCCCGAACTAGAGCTAGATTTTGTATTCTTGAGCTACCCAACACTGACTGAATTTAGTCAAATGTTACAAGAGTGGCGAGTTTCAATTTTCGCACAACATTTAAAAACTCAAATACCAGTCTCTGAAAAACGCTTGAGTAAATTTTGGATTACCAAAGTATTAAACGATAACTAATCTTGAAACGTGGCTCCATATTTTGATGACCTTATGGTGTAACCATTCAAGCCCAGCTTCATGCGATGCTAAACGAAGTTAATGATAAATACACACGCTGATAACGTAATCCATACAATTACCTATAATCATCCAAGTTTAGGTTTTCATCTCGACAAACGCTTACTACTTCGTCCAGCGCCGCCATTTTAATGAGGAGCTTCGAGAGATGAGGAAAGCCTAGCGGTGGCCTTTTAAGTTCGTCAGCCCATACGCACAGCATAAACAAAAAGTAGTCGCAAACGCTCACGCGATTACCGGCTAGAAACGGGTGATTTTTCAATTGTGAATCAATCATGCCTAGCATCTTGATTATTCGCTGCTCTACTCTCTCTAATATGTTGGAAGTTTCCACCATGTCACCCACATATCTCTGAGGATAGGAATACACCATCAGCTCAGCCTGAAGGGTATTGGTTAGATACATCATCCATTGATACAACAAAGCCCTCTCAGGGCTTGCTAATGTGGGCATCAAATTTGAGTTTGGGTGTTTCTCAGCCAGATGCAGACAAATAGCTGGGCTTTCGCACAACACCAAATTGCCATCAATTAGAGTTGGGATTCGACCGAACGGGTTTAGTGATAAATAGTTCGGAGCCTTTTGCCCTGCGGCATGTCGGTCAACCAAAATTAACTCATAATCGGCAGACACTTTCTCCAACAAGAAGCGAGGCGCCATGCTGGCATTTAATGGGTAGTAGTAGAGCTTGTACATAATTTGAGAATGAACCAAAAATTTCTTCACAAACAAAAAGAGCTCCACTTGGGAGCTCTTATCAAAATCAGTTAGACGAAAATCAACTAAACGATTTAATGCCAG
>CAZFVP010000160.1:0-4947 GCA_964522345.1 uncultured Gammaproteobacteria bacterium
GCGCAGACTAGAGTTGATCGTGAACAGCAGCAAGATATAGAGTTAGTTCTCAATTCTAGTGCAGATGATACCCGGGCTTATGAACAATTAAGCCGTAAAGGAATTAGTCAATCGCAAATGGATTTAATCGTTCAAAGGCGTCAACAGCAACGACATTTTGATGATGCTTATGCGCGCTATAGCGCTGAAAAGCAAGCATTAGATACTGACACAGACGACTATCAGTCCAGGTTGAGTGGCCTTCAGGCTCGCTTTTTTTTGGACCCAGAAAGCATCACTCAAGCAAAGTTGAGAGACCTTAATAACGACTAAACGCTAAAAATATGTTTTTATAATTAGTCACTCAGCTGGCAAAACGTTAAAATCAGCCTCTAATTTATTAAAGCATGGCAAATACCGATATAAACTTTTGCTCGGTAAAAATAGGTTTTAACCGTTTATGTTTCATTCAGAATCTTTCGACGTTATTGTTATTGGTGGCGGTCACGCAGGCACAGAAGCCGCACTAGCCGCAGCACGTACCAGCGCACGAACCCTGCTACTCACGCACAATATAGATACGATTGGGTTAATGTCTTGTAACCCCGCTATTGGCGGTATTGGTAAAGGTCATATCGTTAAAGAAATTGATGCAATGGGTGGCGTAATGGCCGAAGCTGCCGATAAAGGTGGCATTCAGTTTCGCACCTTAAATGCGCGCAAAGGGCCTGCGGTAAGGGCGACGCGAGCTCAAGCTGATAGGGCTCTGTACAAAGCGGCTATTCGTGAAGTGGTAGAAAACCAAGAAAACTTAGCCATTTTTCAACAATCTGCCGACGATCTAATTATTGAAAATGGTCGCGTAACCGGCGTGGTTACTCAAATGGGTTTGAAGTTCAAAGCCAAGACTGTGGTGCTAACGACCGGTACATTTTTGGGTGGCATTATCCATATTGGTATGCAAAACTTTCAAGGAGGCCGTGCAGGTGATCCGCCGTCTAATGCGCTCGCGACTCGCTTGCGTGAAATGCCGTTTACCGTCGACCGATTGAAAACGGGTACACCTGCAAGACTAGATGCTCGAACGATCGACTTTTCGAAGCTAGAAACACAACCTGGTGATACCCCGTTACCTGTTTTCTCGTTTTTAGGGGATGTGTCGCAGCATCCGAGGCAAGTAAATTGTTACATAACGCATACTAATAAGAAGACCCACGATATTATTCATGAAGGTTTGGATCGCTCACCGTTATACGCTGGTGTGATTGAAGGAGTTGGGCCACGTTATTGTCCTTCTATTGAAGATAAAATAATGCGTTTCGCTGACAAAGACTCTCATCAGATTTTTGTTGAGCCAGAAGGCCTAAAGACTCATGAAGTGTACCCAAATGGTATTTCTACTTCATTGCCTTATGACGTGCAGTTTAATTTTATTCGCTCAATTGTTGGTTTTGAAAATGCTCAGATTGTAAGACCTGGTTATGCCATCGAATATGATTTCTTTGATCCTCGAGGTTTGAAGCCAACATTGGAGACCAAATATGTAGAAGGCTTGTATTTTGCAGGCCAAATAAATGGCACAACTGGGTATGAAGAAGCTGGTGGACAAGGCCTGTTGGCGGGCTTAAATGCCGCGCGCCAATCGAGAGATCAGGAGGGTTGGTACCCGACTCGTGATCAAGCTTATATAGGTGTATTGGTTGACGATCTTATAACCATGGGCACCAAAGAACCGTATCGAATGTTTACGTCGCGTGCAGAATATCGTTTGATTTTACGCGAAGATAATGCCGATCTTCGTTTAACTGAGAAGGCCCGAGAGCTAGGGTTGGTAAATGATGCACGATGGGCCGCTTTTTGTGCAAAACGAGAGTCTATTGATAGCGAAAAGCAGAGAATGAACGGTACCTGGGTTCGCCCCGGTATGGTGTCTGATGAGCTCGCCGTGAACATTATTGGTGATACCTTAAAGAAAGAAGCGAATTTGATGCAGTTATTGCGTCGACCTGAAGTCACTTATGAACGTCTAATGACATTACCTGGCGCTGGTGAAGCTGTGACTGACGCAAAAGTAGCTGAGCAATTAGAGATTCAAGCAAAATATCATGGTTATATTGAACGCCAGTATGCCGAAATAGAAAAGCAGAAGAGCAATGAAACAACGTCTTTAAGTGTTGATATAGATTACGCGTCGGTGAAAGGTTTATCCAATGAAGTAGCTCAAAAATTGAACGACCATAAACCAACCACTATTGGCCAAGCTTCGCGAATATCAGGCGTGACACCAGCGGCGGTTTCATTGTTATTGGTTTATCTTAAAAAGCACGGAAAAGCGGCTTAAAGTTCAATTTTTTTAAAAATGGTGAAATTATGGCCTTTTTAAAAGCTACCTGTTTAACGTTTCGCTTCACAAGCCGGATCACTTATAATTAGCGGCCGAGTTAGAATTATGCTTGTGGGGTTAACCCACTCGTAACACATGGCGAGGCTATGAATAATAAAAGTATCACAACTCAAGAAATGCTCGCCGAGCGCATAAAACAAGGGCTAGATGCACTTGATGTGTCGTATGGCGACGAAGCTATCGAGAAGTTGGTTTCTTATATGGAACTACTTGCCGAGTGGAATAAAACACACAACTTAACCGCGGTTGATGAGCTTGAGCAAATGCTCAGCATTCATATATTCGACAGCGCAAGCATTAAACCTTATATGAAAGGGGCGAGTTTGCTTGATGTTGGTAGTGGAGCGGGTTTGCCTGGAATGATACTCGCGATACTCTCCCCTGCTCTTGAAGTAACTTCCGTAGAGGCCCGAAGTAAAAAAGCACAATTTCAGATGTTCGCTGCCAATAAACTTAGGCTAAAGAATTTCACCGTTGAGAATGTGCGGATCGAAGAGTATGAACCAAAGGAAAGGTTTCCAATGATTATCTCGCGAGCGTTCTCAAGTCTGGAAGATTTTGTTAATGGTTCTAAGCAAACTTTAGCGCCAAACGGTCGCTGGTTGGCCATGAAAGGGGTCGTTCCTAGGGATGAATTGAAAGTTCTTAAGAAGATGAACCTAAAATTTGATACCTTTGCACTTAAAGTTCCTGAACTTGATGCTCAACGTAATTTAGTTGTCATAAGCGCGCCCAAGTAAAAGAGCATCAAACGACACTAAAAACCGTCTCGATATACACTATGGCCAAAGTAATCTCAGTAACGAATCAGAAAGGTGGCGTTGGTAAAACCACAACAAGTATCAATTTATCGGCGGCATTGGTATTAAAGAAAAAACGAATACTGCTCCTTGATATGGACCCGCAAGGTAATGCAAGTGTTGGCTTAGGCGTTGATACTGAAGAGTTAGGCGCGACCATCTACGACGTGTTATTGAACGAAGCAACTGCCAAAGAAGCCATTGTTAAGACTCAAAGCGGTGTAGATGTAATGACCGCAAACGGTGATTTAGCTGGCGCGCAGGTAGAGTTGCTAAATGAGATTGGTCGAGAACTTCGGTTAAAGAAAGCCCTTGTTGCAGTAAATGACGATTACGACTACATTTTTATAGACTGCCCACCCGCTTTGAATGTGCTGACTATAAATGCCCTCGTTGCATCAGATTCGGTGATGATACCGATGCAATGTGAGTACTTCGCATTAGAAGGTTTAAGCGCGCTTGTTGCTACCATTCGAGCAATACGAGAAACGCTTAACCCTACTCTAAAGATTGAAGGCTTACTTAGAACCATGTTTGATAAGCGCAACAGCTTATCTGGCGAGGTGAGCAAACAATTACAAAACCATTTTGGCGACAAAGTGTATGACGCGGTCATTCCCCGAAATGTGCGATTGGCTGAAGCCCCGAGTTACGGTGAATCTGCGATCAGCTATGCTCCTAATTCGAAAGGTGCCAGAGCTTATATAAAGCTAGCCGCTGAAATACTAAAAATAGCCGAAAGAAAGGCCGCTAAAACAAGCTTAGCAACTGCGGTGAGTTAAGACATTATGAGCACAAAAAAGAAAAAGCGTTTAGGTCGTGGTTTAGAAGCTCTTTTAGGCAGCACCGAGCCCTCCGCTGGTGGCGTTTCACAAGATTCTTCGACAACCTCGTCAGGCGTAGAATCGGCGCCAAACACTTTGCCAATAGAAAAAATGCAGCCCGGAGAATACCAACCTAGAACAAATATGGACCAAGCTTCATTAGAAGAATTGGCCGCTTCAATTAGGTCTCAAGGAATTATTCAACCGATTTTAGTACGACCAGTTTCTAATGATAAATACGAAATTATTGCTGGTGAACGTCGGTGGCGTGCCGCGCAAATAGCACAGTTACATGAAGTGCCCGTTTTAGTAAGAAACATCCCTGATGAAGCGACGCTCGCGGTTGCACTAATTGAAAACATTCAACGTGAAAATCTAAACCCTGTTGAAGAAGCCTTTGGTTTAAAACGACTAATGGACGAGTTTGATTTAACTCACGAAGCAATGGCCAAAAGTGTTGGTCGCTCAAGAACGGCAGTGACCAATTTGCTGCGCTTATTAAGTTTAAGTGCGGGAGCAAAAAAATTGCTAGAGCAAGGTAAAATCGAAATGGGTCACGCACGCGCAATATTAGGTTTGCCTATTGAACATCAGGACACCGTCTCTGCTGAAGTTTATGCAAAGAAATTATCAGTCAGACAAACTGAAGCGCTGGTTCGGAGTTATGCAAACCCAAGCAAAAAAACAGCTAAGCCAGTTAAGAGTGCTGATATTCGAAACCTTGAAGAAACGCTGGCTGAAAAGCTAGGTACCAAAGTATCGCTTGAGGATAAAAATGGTAAAGGCAAGCTGGTGATAGAGTACACCAGTTTAGATACTCTTGATGGAATCCTTTCTCATATTAAGTGAACCTAGGTATTGAGTAGTAATTGTAGGGCCATGCGAAATTTTTATAGAACCATCGGCAATCAAGGACTCGCATTGTTGTGATAGCTAAGGG
>CAZFVP010000161.1:0-4922 GCA_964522345.1 uncultured Gammaproteobacteria bacterium
CTACAACTAG
This sequence comes from uncultured Gammaproteobacteria bacterium, assembly GCA_964522345.1. GTDB lineage: Bacteria > Pseudomonadota > Gammaproteobacteria > Arenicellales > Arenicellaceae > Arenicella. The sequence continues at coordinate 11 of CAZFVP010000161.1, forward strand.
CGGCGCACGCACGAGAAACCGTATTCATGCCGATGGCGGCATTACGACTCGACGATGGCGTAGACCAGGGGTCTATTAGTTATCGAATCACCGCTAGCGATTCTTTAGACGCAGATGCACTAAAACATCGCCTTCCAATATACAAAAGAAAGAATCTAACCACCTCCGCTGTGTATGGAAGCACCATCGGTAAAACGGTTGATGAGCATGTGTTAATTCCCAACGGCATCGCCAGCGATCTTGGTGGTATCACAGTAAAAATGTCGCCAACTATTATTAGTAATGTCGGTGGTGCATTCCAATACATGCGTTACTACCCACATGCATGCTGGGAACAAAAATTAACCAAAGCGGTAATGGCATCGCACTATAAAAATTTAGGCAAGTATTTGAATAAGGAAATTGAGTGGCCAGAAAGCAAAAACCTAATTCAAGAAACCTTAGACATTGCGATAAACAGTCAGGCACCTAATGGCGGAATGACCTACTTTAAAGCCGAGAATCGCTATGTTAGCCCATACCTAAGTGCGTATACCGCGCTCGCCTTTACTTGGTTAGGCGATGCAGGCTATCAGGTCCCACAGCAAGTTCAGGAAGACCTACATAACTACCTAAATACAGCCATAACGTCAAAAACCGAATTAGCTAACTTTTCTTCTGGAGCGCTCTCTACAGTGCGAGCGGTTGCTTTATCTGCGTTAGCTAAAAACGGAGATTTGAGTCGTCGCAATTTACTTAATCACGTGGATAAAAGCCGGGAAATGAGTTTATTCGGTAAGGCACATCTACTAAGCGCGCTACAACAATTTGACAAAACATATGCTCAACAGCAAGTCTTGCTAAACGAAATTCTAGCGCAATCAAACAGTTCTGCTGGAAAAATCGGCTTCAACGAATCGTTAGATCAAAGTTATGCGCGACTTCATTCATCGCCGATGCGCAGCAGTTGTGCGATCTTAGAAACGCTTACTGCTAATCACTCTTCATTAGCCGATAAGGATCTACCCAGCAAACTGGTTAAGACTATTGTTGCAAAACGCGGCGGACGCACACATTGGGAGAACACACAAGACAACGTTTATTGTCTCAATGCTCTCAGTCAATATGCATCGGTTTACGAGGCCGACCAGCCATTGTTCAATGCCAAGGTAAGCCTCGATAGAGAACTTATCGATGCCGTCAACTTCTCAGGCTTTAGTTCACCGACCAAAAAAATCACTCTTCCGATGAGCGAAAACCTCGTCGGCAAAGCGAAAAACTTAGCGATTGAGCATGACGGTGTCGGTCGCCTCTACTATCAAACTCTATTGCAGTTTAGTAACACCGAGGCACAGAGCCAGCGTGAGAATTCAGGCTTAGATATCCGTCGTGAGCGCAGTGTGTTCAGAGATAACGAGTGGCAGTTGATTAGAGTCGGTGATCAAGTCCATAGAGGCGAAACGATTCGCACCGACTTATTCTTATCGACACCCGTAGAACGAAATTTTGTTGCCGTTCGCGACCCAATTCCTGGAGGCTTAGAACCGGTCAATTCAGATCTAGCAACTAATGGTGCGTCTTTAAAGATAGACCACCTAAACCAAGTGGCTAAAGGTTCGTTCTTTCACAAACGCAGTTCTTGGCAAGGCTTTAGTTATTCGCCTTGGGGGTTTTACCACAAACAACTGGGACACGACGCGGTAACATTCTATTCAGACTTTGTAGCAAAAGGTGAATACCATTTAAGCTATTTAGCACAAGCAATCGCAACCGGCGAATTCTTCGAGCAGCCAGTACACGCCGAAGAAATGTATCATCCAGATATTTACGGTAAGGGTCGATCGAGCAAGTTGCTTATTGTAGAGTGACAACGACATTTAGCCTGAACTTACCTTGTTCACAAACAACTCTTCTTGAATACTGACGAGGTGCAAGGGCCCTCTGATTTGATTGATATTTTGAGCTAAAAACCAATGAACGTTAATTCAATCACAATTGGCAATATTGAGATTATTGTTTTTAGAGACGACTTAAATCATCCGACGGTCTCAGGTAATAAACTGCATAAACTCGCACCCAATTTAGAGCTTGCAAGAGCGAAAAAGTGCTCTCGTATTTTAAGCTTTGGTGGCCCATTTTCAAACCATTTACATTCGCTCGCTTGGGCTTGTAAAGAATCAGGTTTTGGGAGTATCGGGGTAGTACGCGGAGAGCTTCATTCGAATTTAACAGCCACATTGCGCGACTGCGAAGCATGGGGAATGCGATTAATACCATCATCCAGGAAAAATTATCGGGCGTACCAAGAAGCATTGGCTTTAACCTCAGAACCGTGCCTCGCAAGTGAATTTTTAGTCCAGGCGTTTTCAGACGACCCTGAACATACCCTTGTTCTTCCAGAAGGCGGGAGCAATACAGCGGCAATAGAATCCCTTAGTAAGGCCTATAGCAAAATTTTCCAATCTCGCTCTTGCCAAGGACTTACCCACGTGATTTGCGCGACGGGTACGGGCGCTACGCTAGCAGGCTTATATAAGGCAACCCCAGAACCAATTGGGGTAATCGGTATTCAAGCTGTTGCAGAACATCATGCCACTCTTACTCGCATTCATTCTTGGCTGGCCGAAAAACCAACACGCCTGAGTGTCAAGCCCGGTCACTTAGGTGGCTTTGGAAAAATCTCAACTGAGCTGCTCCAATTTATAGATCAATTTGAAGCTCAATTTAATATACCGCTGGACCCCGTCTACAACGGCAAAGCGATGTTGAAAATTTCGCAAATGGTAGAATCGAATATGTTTAAAGAAAACGACAAAATACTATTTATTCACACAGGCGGCTTACAGGGCAAAAGAAGTCTTACTGCATAAGTCTAAAAAACTCTTAGGAAGGCCTAGGTGAGTAAATTAGGACTCAAAATTTTCAACTAGGCTAAAAGCGACCTTATTCGTTGTTGTAATGATGGAATAACATCACCTTCGAACCAATCGTTCTTTTTTAACCAAATGTTATTTCGCGGACTTGGATGCGGTAACGGTAATTTATTCGGCCAATGTTCTCTCCAACCTCTAACCGTATTGGTCAACGTTTCTTTTTTCTGTTCAGGCAAATGCCAAGCAATGGCGTATTGTCCAATGACAAGCGTAAGTTCTATCGATGTCATTAATGCCATCAACTCACCTCGCCAGAGTTCAGCACACTCTTTCCTTGGGGGCAGGTCTCCTGATTTACCTTTACCCGGATAGCAAAAACCCATTGGCAAAATGGCAATTTTCTCAGCATCGTAAAACTCATCTTTATCAACTCCCATCCATAAGCGCAGCCGATCACCGCTCGGGTCATCAAACGGAATTCCAGTGGCATGTACTTTAGAGCCGGGTGCTTGGCCAACAATTAGTATTTTTGCATTACTACTCACTTGTAAAACTGGGCGTGTGCCATGAGGTAAGTGCTCTAGACAATGCTCGCATGAGCGAACTCTTTCCAGCGTTTCCTCAAGCGTACTATTTTCGGTTGTCATAAAATTTCGCGTAAATATTAGTTAGCCGTTCGGCGATACCCCCTTGGGTCACGATCAAATATACGCTTAAACGCTTTGCTGAACGTAGCGGCGGAATCATAGCCAACATTTAGTATAACGCTATCGAGTGACAATTTTGATTCGATCAGAATGTGACGGCCATTTTGCATTTTGCTACATATTACATAACTAACAGGTCTAAGGGCGTCTCTGTTACTGACCTATTAAGGGTTAATATTTAACTTGATAAACCTCATGGTGAGATTTACTTTTACCCATTCTAAAGCAAGTATCGTTATGTTTTTTTACGCCGCAATTTTCTAATCCATCACTCTTCCAAGATCAACACTTCATTTAGATTCGAAGTGCCCTTTCCACTAGGCTCAGTGGCTCCACCGACGACGAATATTTTATTTCCAATCTTAACCGCACCAATGCCATGTCGCGGCGTTCTCATATCCGGGTACGCTTTCCATCGATCATCGGCCAACGAATATCGCCAGACTTCTTCGAACACGCCAGCCTCTGGTACAAATATCTCGCCACCAAACACGATAATACCGTCGTCAACGACAACGCTCGCAGTGCCCGCTTGCGGTAACGGCAATGGTTTAGCGTCTCTCCAACGATCTTCTTTCTTGTCGTAGATATGGGTAGCATCAAAATTACCATTCGCGTTACGGCCACCAGTCACAATTAACTGATCATCAACCCAACCACCGGTCGCGCTGTTTCGAGCCAAAGGTATTGGCGCTGCGGTTTCCCATTTTGAACTGCCAGCCATCAGAACCAAATGCGTTGTCACTTCTTTATGGTCGCTGCGTTTAGAGTTAGCATCGCCACGTGGCGATTGCCCCGAGACTAGATGAATATCATTATTATGGTGTGCTAAAACACCCTCTGCTTGTGGTGCAGGCAGTGATGACACTGCTAACCACTCACCAGCTTTATATTCATAAACGCGGTCACGCATACGCCAAACGTGGGTAAAGCCACCATTGAATCCACCGACTAAGAAAAGCCGGTCACCGGTACTCACTAACGCCGCATGATGCAAGCTCTCAGGCATATCGGCTTCATCTGCCCATTCGTTGGTATTTGGGTCATAACTAAAAAAGCGATCGGTGAAATATAAAGCATCCAACTTTGACGCAATACCGCCAGCTACATACAACTTGCCCTGATGTGCTACTGGGTACAACTCTTGAGTATTGATTGGCAATGGAGCTGCGGTCGACCACTCTTTCTGACCCAAAGCATTTAGATGCGTGCTGGCGCTCAGCGCAGTGGCGGATGCGCTGCAAATAATAAAATTTCGTCTATTCATAAATTAACAACCTCGTCCCACAATGATAAACGCTCTGCATTTATGTCAGGTGAAATTTATGAAACTCTTCGCGGCGAGCTACGGGA
>CAZFVP010000162.1:0-4921 GCA_964522345.1 uncultured Gammaproteobacteria bacterium
TGGCCACTACCTTGCTGCTGATAACCGCCGCCTTGGCCGCCACCCATGCCGCCTCCGCGAGAATCAAGCATTTGCATTTGGTCCGCAACGATTTCCGTAGAATAACGATCTTGGCCCTGTTGATCTTGCCATTTGCGAGTCTGTAATTTACCTTCAATATAGACCTTAGAACCCTTCTTAAGGTATTCGCCAGCAATTTCACCTAAGCGATTAAACATTACAATTCTATGCCACTCAGTACGCTCTTGACGCTCTCCTGTATTCTTATCTTTCCAACTATCCGATGTTGCCACACTGATGTTCGCAATCGCGGCGCCGTTGTTCGAATAACGAACTTCTGGATCGTTGCCTAGGTTACCAACGATAATTACTTTATTTACACCTGCCATTTTTTGCTCCGATTTACTTATTTCTTGCCCTTTCGAGCACTTAAATTTTGTATTTGTTCAGCCGTTGAATTCTAACGCGCATTCACTCCAGAGCAAAGCTCTAAGCAAAGATAATACTAATGGTCACAGTTTTAAACTAAGCTGAGTCAGCTGGAAATGCCAACAACATTGAAATAGGCATATTTATCTACAGTTTGCATGAGCGCAATGCAGCATGCTACATGGTTAGTTTAAGAGAAGCATTGCTAATAGGAAACAATTTCTTCTAAAGCATTATGGTCTAGCTGCTCTTTATCAACCTTCAAATAAGCGGTTGATTCTCCTTCAATGATAATCACTTCCTCAACTCCCTCAACCGCCTCCAGCATTGTTTTACAATCAACCTCTGATGAATGATGAACATTTACAACTAAACTATCTAATAGTCGAAGCGTCGGTGCAGTGTATACTAGGTAAACCCAAATCAACAACATCAAGGCACAGGCGATAAACACGGCTACTAGGCCAAAATTGCCATAAATGACACCGCCAACGAAGCCACCAAAAAACACTCCAAAAAACTGAAATGTGTTGTAGACGCCCATAGCCGACCCTTTGCAAGCCGCTGGTGCTACTCTGGACACCATCGATGGCAACATTGCCTCAAGAAGGTTAAATCCCCAGAAGAAAAAGAACATGCATAGAGTAAGCGCCATTACACTATTTGGGTTTCGCATAAGTAACAATTGTGCAAACAATAAGATACAGATAGCAGCTAAGAAAATTCGTACCAACAAATGTTTGCGAGTCGATAGGATGATCATCGGCACCATGAAAACAATTGAACCTAAAAGTGCAGGAATATAGACCTGCCAATGGTCACGTGTTTCAAGACCTAGACGTTCAAGCATAATTATTGGCACGACTACGAACATTGCGGTAAGAACGAAATGCAATATAAAAATACCAAAATCTAAGCGAATCAGTTGAGCGTTGCTCAATAATTCAAGCATTTTTCGTGGTACAGCTTTTACCTCAAGGTTACGCGTTTGTACTGGTGTGGGCACCACTTTAACAATAAGTATCATCGACCCTAAAGCGAGCACTGCGGTCATGATGAACAGGCCTTTCACGCCAATAAAAAACTCTAACCACGGTGAGGCTATAAGTGCTAATAGAAATGCAAAGCCGATGGTCATGCCTATCATCGCCATCGCTTTGGTGCGTTGGTTTTCACGGGTTAAATCACTGGTCAAGGCTAATACAACTGCCGCGATTGCACCCGCCCCTTGAAGCGCTCGTCCAATAATAACGCCTTCTATCGTGGTAGAAAATGCGGCTACCAAGCTACCTATAATAAAGATCGACAGGCCAACTAGAATCACCGGTTTACGACCGAACTTATCAGACATTATGCCGAACGGAATTTGAAAAACAGCTTGGGTAACGCCATAAACTCCTAAGGCAATGCCCATCAGCATTGGCGAGGCCTGAAGTTGTTCAGCATAAATTGCCAGTACCGGCAGTATCAAAAAGAGGCCGAACATACGCAAGCCGTACACCGACGCTAAGGCGGTGATCGAGCGCCGCTCTAGACGATTTAAACCAGATTTATTCAGCGTTGATACTTTCACTTTCACTATTAACCAAAACTATTTCTCGAAATGGGCCGACTAAACTAAAGTAAGCCAAAAAATGATACCCCTTTGACAGAAGGCAACGTATATTAACAGGTTGTTCAATCGGCAGATACCGCTTTAAAAGGCTACAGATCTCCGATTTCATTACTTACGTATAGTCACTTAAAAGAAGTCTCAAACGTGTTAGAAAAAATCACTATTCGCGGTGCGCGAACGCATAACTTAAAAGGCATTGATCTCGAATTACCAAGAGACAAGCTAATTGTAATCACTGGCTTGTCGGGGTCAGGTAAATCTTCCTTAGCGTTCGATACAATTTACGCTGAAGGCCAACGTCGTTACGTAGAATCGTTATCAGCGTACGCACGCCAGTTTTTATCCTTAATGGAAAAACCCGATGTAGACGTCATTGAAGGTTTGTCGCCAGCCATTTCCATTGAGCAAAAAGCGACATCGCATAACCCTCGGTCAACCGTTGGAACCATCACGGAAATATACGATTACTTACGTCTACTATTCGCACGTGTTGGTGACCCAAGATGCCCTGAGCACAACGTAACCTTAGAAGCACAGACCATTAGCCAAATGGTTGACCAAACAATGGAGCTCGCGGCAGGTACCAAAGTTATGTTGATGGCGCCGGTGGTACGAGACCGCAAAGGTGAACACCAAAACTTGCTAGAAGGCATGCATGCGCAAGGGTTTGTAAGAGCACGCGTTGACGGCCAAGTTATTGACCTCTCGGAGCCACCAACGCTTAAAAAGAACCTCAAACACAATATCGACATCATTATCGACCGTCTAGTAATCAAAGAAGGCAACGAACAACGCATGGCAGAATCATTCGAAACGGCGTTAGAGCTGGCAGAAGGTGTTGCTGAAATACTGGTGATGCCAAGCGACACTCAAGAAGAGAAAACGATGGTGTTCTCGGCCCGTTATGCATGTACCCATTGCGGGTATAGCCTCAGCGAACTTGAACCACGTTTATTTTCATTTAATAACCCTGTCGGTGCTTGTACATCCTGCGATGGCTTAGGTAACAAACAGTATTTTGACTCTAAACAGATCATTTTCGATAACGAGATAAGCTTATCGCAAGGAGCAATAAAGGGTTGGGATCGTCGTAGTTTGTTCTACTTTAGAATGTTGCAAAACGTCGCTACTCATTATGGATTCTCGGTAGATGAGCCGCTAAGCACGCTCAGCAAGGAGCAATTGGATAAACTACTTTATGGCAGCGGCGACGAGGCTATTGAGTTCAGTTACCTGCGTCATAAGGGCCAAGGTGTTGTACGTCACCATTCTTGGGAAGGCATCATTCCGAACTTAGAGCGCCGCTATCGAGAAACCGAATCAAGTAGCATGCGAGAAGAATTGGCGAAGTATATCAATTCTCAAACATGTCCCGATTGCACCGGAACGCGGTTGCGTCTGGAAGCTAGAAATGTCTTTATCAATGAAACCAGCATAGACCATATTGTACATCGCTCTATTGGTGACGCCCTGACCTTTTTTGAGACTTTAGAGCTAACGGGTAACAAAGCAGAGATAGCGGACAAAATCGTAAAAGAGATTCACGATCGCTTAGGCTTTTTAGTAAACGTTGGCCTAAACTACCTCAGCATGGATCGATCTGCCGAGACCTTATCCGGTGGAGAGGCTCAACGTATACGCCTAGCATCGCAAATCGGTTCAGGCCTTGTTGGTGTTATGTATGTGCTAGACGAGCCCTCGATCGGCTTACATCAGCGAGATAACGACAGGCTAATTGGCACCTTAACTCACTTAAGAGACTTAGGTAATACCGTAATCGTTGTTGAGCACGACGAAGACGCGATGCATCATGCCGATTATATCGTCGATATCGGCCCGGGTGCAGGCGTGCATGGCGGCGCAATTGTTGCTGAAGGCACCATCTCAGAAATCAAAAATAACCCGAACTCATTAACCGGCAAATTTCTTTCTGGTAAAGAGACGATTAAAGTGCCGACAAGCCGCCAGAAGAATAATAAAAAAGCGCAAATTAAAATTAAAGGCGCCACCGGCAACAACCTTAAGAATGTTTCAGTTGACATCCCAATCGGTGTACTAACCTGCGTGACTGGTGTTTCTGGCTCAGGAAAATCAACCTTAATTAACAACACGCTTTACCCTGTGGCAGCGCAAAAAATCAACCGTAGTCGCATAGAGTGTGCTCCTCATAAAGATATAACTGGTCTAGATCAAGTCGATAAGATTGTTGATATTAACCAAAGTCCAATTGGCAGAACGCCACGCTCGAATCCAGCTACCTATACCCAGTTGTTCACCCCTATTCGTGAACTCTTTGCTGGTACACCCGAAGCACGAGCGCGTGGCTATAAGCCAGGTCGATTTTCGTTTAATGTCAAAGGTGGCCGTTGTGAGGCTTGCCAAGGCGATGGAATGATCAAGGTTGAGATGCACTTTCTCCCTGATATTTATGTCGCTTGTGATGTTTGTAAAGGCGAACGCTATAACCGAGAAACCTTGGACATTCGTTACAAAGGACAAAACATACATAATGTACTAAACATGACAATCGAAGACGCAACCGACTTCTTCAAAGCCGTCCCCAATATCCATCGAAAACTTGAAACACTTATGTCAGTTGGCTTGGGGTATATCAAACTTGGCCAAAGCGCGATTACGTTGTCGGGCGGTGAGGCCCAACGTATTAAATTAGCACGTGAATTATCCAAGCGAGACACCGGCCAAACGCTCTATATTTTAGACGAGCCAACAACCGGTTTGCATTTTTATGATATTCGCCAGCTTCTCGACGTTCTGCATACTCTACGTGACCATGGTAACACCGTGGTAGTAATAGAGCACAATCTGGATGTTATTAAAACAGCCGACTGGATCATTGATCTAGGCCCTGAAGGAGGC
>CAZFVP010000163.1:0-4914 GCA_964522345.1 uncultured Gammaproteobacteria bacterium
GACTAAGCTAAGCACCGTTCAACGGTGCTTAGCTTTTTTAACACATGTATTTAGTAACCTGCCGCGTGACCATCTTTTCTAGACTCAGTGGCACCCCAATAAACGCCGTTTTCGGCTCGGCGAATCGCTTGGTAACCTCCATAGGGGCCGTTGGCGAATTGAATTCTGTGCCCCATTCGCATTAGTTGTCGAATAGTGGCGTAGGAAAAGCCCGTTTCTAAATTCAAAATACCGCCATCAGTCATATACTCACCTGTAGGTTGAGAGGAGCCGGTATGATGAATTCGCGGTGCATCACCCGCCGCTTGAACATCCATGCCAAAATCGACCATATTGATTACTATTTGCGCGTGACCTTGCGGTTGCATTGCGCCACCCATCAAACCGAAGCTCATCCAAGGCTTGTTGTCTTTAGTAATAAACGCGGGGATAATTGTTTGAAAAGGTCGTTTACCACCTTCAAATACATTGAAGTGGCCTTCTTCCAAGGTGAATAGCTCGCCTCTATCTTGCAAGATAAAACCAAGGCCTGGAGGCGCCATGCCTGAGCCCATGCCGCGAAAATTACTTTGGATTAGCGATACCATATTTCCTTCTGAATCTGCGGTGGTTAGGTATATTGTGTCACCTTTTTCTAACTTTACATCACCCGGCGCGAACTCTCTTCCGGCCCTCGCTGGGTCGATAAGTTTTGCTCGTTTCTTGCCGTATTGTTTAGAGATCAACTCCTTAACAGGCAGTTTATTAAAGTCTGAATCTGCGTAAAATTTTGCTCGATCTTCAAACGCAATTTTCTTTGCTTCAGTAAAAAGATGTACATATTCGGCTGAATCTAGACTCATCGAACCGACGTCAAATTGTTCTACAATATTTAAAATCTGTAAGGCCGCAATGCCTTGACTGTTAGGTGGTAATTCCCAAACGTCGTAGCCGCGATAGTTTGTGCTAACTGGTTCTACCCATTTACTGGTGTGACTTGCGAGGTCATCGTAGCTTAAAAAGCCCCCGTTATCTTGCATAAACTTGGCAATGGTTTTCGCCGTATCACCTTTGTAAAACTCGTCACGACCACCTTTAGCAATTGCTTTTAAGGTATTAGCTAAGTTAGGGTTTTTCCAAATTTCACCATGCGCTGGTGCGTTACCGTCGATGGTAAATTGATTTGTAAAACCAGGCCATTTACTTAGAAACGGTACTGACCGATTCCAGTAATACGCGATTAGCTGACTAACCGGAAAACCTTTTTCAGCGTAGTTGATCGCCGGAGCAAGGTTGTCGTCCATGGCTAGTTTACCAAAGCGTTCATGCAACATAAACCAGCCATCTACGGCACCAGGAACCGACACGGACAACGGGCCATGCGACGGAATTTTGCTATGCCCGTTTTCGATAAACCACTCTCGACTTAATGATTTCGGTGATCGCCCTGACGAATTTAGACCGTATAATTTTTTTGTTTTTGCATCCCATACAATAGCGTATAAGTCACCACCAATACCGTTACCAGTGGGTTCCACTAAGCCTAAAACGGCGTTCGCGGCTATTGCAGCGTCTATTGCATTGCCGCCTTTTTGCATGATATCTAAGGCGGCTTGGGTCGCCAACGGTTGAGATGTCGCCGCCATCGCCTCAGTAGCTAATACCGGTGAACGTGACGCAAAGGTTTCACCGGTAACTCGGTCAGCGGCATTCAGCGAGCTTGTTACAACGAAACTGAGACATACTAATAAGAGCGTTTTAGTCATTATACTTTCTCTCTTTGTAGGGTTTATTGATTGGCTATTTACCTAAATCATAGATAGCGATTTTGGATTCTACCAAGCTTCCGATGAAGAGCTTGCCATCATGCTCTACTACGCTAGTCACATCAGAAAATTCTACCGGGCCTTGAGATGGATCAAACTGTATATTGTCGACTACGTTTCCGTGTAAATCAAAACTAAGCACGAAACCAAATCGGTTCTTAGGCAGCCATAATTCATGAGGTAAGCCACCTAATATTTTTCTGATATTTGGTGATGCCGCCAGATCGTCAAATCGAGGACTAGGTAAAGCAACCCAGAAGCGATCAGAACCATTAAAGGTAATATTATCTACCCCAGCGGGTAACTCAGATACAAATAAATCAAGCTCTCCTTGTTTATCTCCTTTTAACCAAAGGCGGTGAATTCTAGCGGTGCCAGATTCGTTAACAAGCACATATTCCTCGCGAGGACCTAAGGCGACACCATTGGCAAACAATAAGTCATCTATGTGCGTTTTCAATTCGCCCGTTGACGGCGTATAACTGAGTAAACGCCCACTAGGAATGCCTTCGATGAAAGTGAGTAAGGTTTTGTCGTAACCGTATACCGCAGACGCATCGCTTAGCCATATAGTGCCATCGGCAGCGATATCTAGGTCGTCGGCAAAGGTTAGTTTATCCGGCCCTACTAAGGTAGTTATCTCACCAGTTGAGGTGATCTTGATCAAGCCTTTATTCGCGTCGGCCACTACCAAATTGCGATCACTATCAAACTTCATACCCAGTGGCCTACCGCCGGTGTTGGCGTATAATGTAAATTCACCGGTGCTGGCATCGACCCGACTTATTTGCCCATTTTCAGAGCCTGTGTACAAATCACCGTTTGGGCCTACAACGATCGCTTCTGGGCCGTGGCTAATACCGTTAGCGATATAATTTGCCGCAGAAAAGCGGTTATTAACGGCAAATTTTCCGGTGAACCCCGGGTTCGCATCCGGGGCTACTACAACCGGTTTGATATCGGAATTAAGCCAACCATATGCGGCTAATAACGCAATAGATAGAACCATTACGATAAGCAAACTGAATAACACAGTGATAATTTTCGACATTTTCTTCTAGCTTAAATTTTCAATAAATGACTGGTTTTTTCGCCCTTAATCTTAGTAATACTCTCACCTAGCGTTTGCTTGACGTTGGTTCTCAAACGCGCTGTATTGCTAGCTCTAATGCCTCAAGTGGGGAATAAAGAACTGAAGCACAGAAAACGTAAGACTACTGAGTAAGATTGGCGTGTATTATAGAACTAATAGTTACGCCGTTTCTTCTATCGACCTGGCATTGGTGAGGTGCCCATTTTTTTGCATATTATTTCCAACATTACTTCATCTGCACCGCCGCCAATCGAGCCTAGGCGGCTATCTCTATACGCTCGCGATATGGGGTTGTCCCACATAAAGCCCATGCCTCCAAAATATTGTAAACATGCATCCGTTACCTTGCGAGATAGACGGCCAGCGACGAGTTTAGCCATTGACGCTTTTGTGGTTACATCGACACCACTGACGTATTCTTCGGTCGCGCTGTAAACCAAAGCACGCAGCATTTCGACGTCGGTTTGCAGTTCAGCCAGAGTAAAACGAACCACTTGATTATCAAGAATGGATTGACCAAATGCGCGACGTTCTCTCGCATAATCAATACTCTGCTGTATACAACGCTCCAACATCTTAAGATTGGTAGCAGCCGCGTATAAACGCTCCTCTTGAAACTGTTCCATTTGATACATAAAGCCAAGGCCTTCAATACCAATTCGATTTGTTTGTGGTACTCGTACGTTATCCAGAAACACTTGAGCCGTATCTGACGCCCGCATACCGAGTTTATTGAGACGGTCCGAGAACGACACACCTGGAGTATTTGTTGGCACAATAATTAATGATTTGTTTTTATGCATTTCGTCATCGCTAGTGTTAGCCAGAAGGCAAAGAACGTCGGCTTGAGTAGCATTGGTAATCCACATTTTAGTGCCGTTAATCACATAATCATCGCCATCTTTTCGAGCTTCAGTTTTGATACTCGCCACGTCTGAACCCGCACTTGGTTCACTGACCGCGATCGACATAACTGATTCTCCCGAAATAGCAGGCGTTAGAAATTCGTCACGCAAAGCGTCGCTCCCATGCTTAGCCAGCGCGGGGGTGGCCATATCAGACTGCACTCCGATACCCATGGATACCCCAGCGCTTTCGATTGTGCCAAGCTCTTCGCTAAATGCGAGCTGATAACTATAATCAAGCCCCATGCCTCCAAATTGTGTGGGTTTATTTATTCCTAACAATCCAAGTTTACCCAACTTTTGAAACACTTCACGAGCCGGAAAAATACCGTCTTCTTCCCATTGATCGCAATACGGGTTTATCTCATTTTTAATAACTTTATTCGCCGTTGCGGCAATGGCCTTATGTTCTTCTGTGTATAACATCAACTATTTCCTATGGGCTATGCCCTAATTAGATGAGAGGCTCATCGAAGGTTATGACTCTACAGTGTTAAAGCCATAGCCCGATAATAATGATTCAAACATAATCTCAAACCAGAGCTAATTGCTCAACCGTGACTCAGCGATACAGATTTAATAAACGCTGGGCGCTGCATTAAACCATCTAAATAAGATTTAACTTGCGGGGAGTAATCGTCATAAAACCCTTGTGACTTACCTAAAAACAAAGCATAAGCAACAGCAATATCAGCAATTGTAAATCGGTTGTCGCAAAGATACTGTCTAGTGTCGATATGAGCATCTAACCGCCTTAAGCGGGCTAAGAACCATTTACGATAATCTTGAGCAACTTGGGGTTGACGACGCTCCTCAGGCTCAAGCTTTGTATAGCGCAGGACTATCGTTTGTGGAAACGTCAGAGTCGCATCACTATGATGTAACCAATTTAGATAATCACCGTATTGCGGGTGGGTAACTGCAATAGTGAATTGATCTTTTTGATAGCGATCGGCAAGGTACTGACAGATACCGGATGATTCGGTCATAGTCGTTTGTCCATCTTTAAAAAATGGCACTGTGCCTAACACATTTTCATCAAGAAACTCTTTTTTAAAATACCTTGGAGGGAATGGCAACACTTCCAATTCGTACTCCAGACCCATTTCTT
>CAZFVP010000164.1:0-1111 GCA_964522345.1 uncultured Gammaproteobacteria bacterium
GGTAGCTTTATACCCTCAAGAAACTCTAAAAATGCACCACCGCCAGTAGAAATATACGAAATATCATCAGCCACACCATACTTATCAATAGCCGCAACCGTGTCCCCGCCACCAGCAATAGAAAACGCCGATGATTCGGAAATTGCATGAGCTAAGGCTTTTGTACCTTCGCCAAATTGATCGAACTCAAACACGCCGACAGGCCCGTTCCACACAATAGTTCCAGCACCGCGAAGGAGTTTGGAAAATTGCTCAATTGTTTCAGGACCGATATCGAAAATCATATCACTTGGTCCTACCTCAGTAACCGGCTTAGTAATCGCGGCAGCAGACTCCGAAAACTCTTTACCACAGACAACGTCTATGGGGACCGGGATATTGCCATCTGTTTCCTTCGCCTTTTGTGTGAGCTGATTTGCTTGGTCAAGCAAATCAGCTTCACATAGCGATTTACCAACATCATGGCCTGCGGCTGCAATAAATGTATTAGCAATGCCACCTCCGACGATTAGCTGATCAACTTTTTCTGACAGCGCATCTAGCACGGTTAACTTGGTAGAAACCTTTGAGCCTCCCACAATAGCGACCACAGGCTTAGCAGGGTCATCAAGCGCTTTAGTAAGCGCTGACAATTCATTAGTCAACAATGGCCCTGCACAGGCCGTCGGCGCATATTTAGCGACTCCGTGGGTCGATGCTTGAGCCCGATGCGCTGTTCCGAACGCGTCCATGACATACACATCGCATAATGCAGCTATTCGTTTTGCGAGAACGTCGTCGTTGGCTTTTTCGCCAACATTAAAACGAACGTTTTCACACAACACGACTTCACCAGCCTGCAATTCAATTCCATCCAACCAGTTTGTCTCTAAACGTACTTCTTGCTCTAAATACTCACTCAATAGTGTTGCGATTGGCGCTAATGAAAAGCTGCTTTGTGCGACACCTTCAGTTGGTCGACCAAGGTGAGACATTAACATCACTTTAGCGCCTTTCTCGAGCGCTAATTTAACTGTCGGCAGCGATGCACGAATTCGAGCATCATTGCTCACCGAACCATCTTTAATGGGAACATTGAGATCCTGCCGAATTAAAACTCGCTTATTCGCTA
>CAZFVP010000164.1:1211-3220 GCA_964522345.1 uncultured Gammaproteobacteria bacterium
CTTACAGCGCTTGGCAGTACACTTTCTTTATACGCTGAATCTTGCGCATCAAAACAATCAGTTGAGGGCATTGAAACTACTCGTACGTTTTTACCTTGCGTTTCAAGTGCAACTGCGGCATCCATCGCTAGCGCGACCTCTGAACCGGTTGCAATCAAAATGACATCAGCTGTTGTGTCACAGTCCTTAAGCACATATCCGCCTTTTTCAATGTTGGCAAGTTGCTGGGCATTGCGATTTTGATGCGGCAAATTTTGACGTGAAAAAACCAAACTACTCGGCTTATCAGTAGCTTCTACGGCGAGCTTCCAGGCTACTAAAGATTCGACTGCATCGCATGGCCGCCATAGCGACATATTCGGAATAAGCCGCAAACTAGCAACGTGTTCAATAGGTTGATGCGTTGGGCCGTCCTCACCTAATCCTATAGAGTCGTGTGTCAATACATATATAACTGGTTGTTTCATTAAAGCTGACATACGCATACCGTTGCGCATGTAATCTGCGAACACCAAAAATGTTCCGCCATAGGTAGTAAAACCACCGTGTAGGGCCATGCCATTTGACACTGCCGCCATAGCAAATTCACGCACGCCAAAGTATATATAATTGCCAGATGCATCCTCAGCGCTTATTCCTTTGGAGCCACTCCAGATAGTGTAATTTGAACCAGCTAAATCAGCGGAACCACCAATAAGTTCTGGCAACAAAGGCCCAAGTTTATTTAACGAATTGAGGCTTGCTTTACGGGTTGCAAGCGTTTGCGCTGCCTTATCTGCTTCGACAACGAGTTTAGCGGATTCTTCAGCCCAATTTTCGGGTAGTTCACCATTCATGCGTCGCAAAAATTCGGACGCTTGTTCTGGGTTTGCGGCTTGATAGGCGTCAAATGTTGCTTGCCACTGTTGCTCTGCTGCCGCGCCTTTAACGCTAGCATTCCAAGCATCTTTAATATCAGCAGGCACTTCAAACGGGCCTGCATTCCAGCCAAGACGCTCACGCACTAAACTGATTTCATCCACCCCTAAAGGTGAGCCGTGGCAATTTTCTGTGCCTTCTTTATTAGGAGAGCCTTTACCTATCACCGTTTTACAGCACACTAAAGTTGGCTTTAATGTTTCCGACTTGGCTTGCTCTATCGCCGCTTGCAATGCATTCGCATCGTGTCCGTCAACATCGGCAATAACATGCCAACCATAAGCTTCGAAACGAGCTGGAGTATCATCAGTGAACCAACCTTCTACCTCACCGTCAATAGAAATGCCATTGTCATCCCAGAACGCGATAAGCTTACCTAGGCCTAATGTGCCGGCTAATGAACAAGCTTCATGAGAAATGCCTTCCATCAAACACCCGTCGCCCATAAAAGCATACGTATTGTGGTCTACGATTACATGATTTGATGTATTAAACTGGGCCGCTAATGTTTTCTCGGCGATAGCCATACCCACTGCGTTAGCAATACCTTGCCCTAGAGGGCCGGTAGTCGTTTCAACTCCGGGCGTATACCCATATTCTGGGTGACCTGGAGTTTTAGAGTGCAGTTGGCGAAAATTTTTCAAATCCGCTGCACTAACCTCGTACCCAGTTAGGTGTAATAAAGAGTAGATCAACATCGACCCATGCCCATTTGAAAGCACAAAACGATCTCGATTGCACCAATTTGGGTTGTTTGGGTTGTGACTCAAAAAATCGTTCCATAGCACCTCGGCAATGTCTGCCATTCCCATTGGTGCACCAGGGTGACCAGAATTAGCTTGCTGAACAGCGTCAGCACTAAGTACACGAATTGCGTTAGCGAGTTGTTGGCGATTTGTCGACGACATGAAGCGAGCTCCTTGAGCAAAGATTTGGAAAGTTTAGGTCAGTGGATTACGCCATCAAATAGACGTGGCTTCACCGTCCCATAGAACAGGCGGTAATATAGCAAATTTGAATATACATGCCTCGAGTGAGGACTAAAATAAATGACTTTTTATCTCTTATCACCATAACATCAACAAGAAAAT
>CAZFVP010000164.1:3320-4907 GCA_964522345.1 uncultured Gammaproteobacteria bacterium
CGCTCTTAGGTTTGAATTTTGCATCATGCAGCCCGTCGTAGGATAACACTGGCAGCCTTTGAGTACGCCAGCTCACATGGCCTTGCATCCAACTCGCTGGAGCATTCTCCAGCTTTTCAACCTGAGGCTTTGCAACTACTTCAGAAATCGTTTCAACCGGCAACAGTAAAGGCATATTAACCGAGGGCAGAATATAACAATCTAGTGTTTGAATGCTCATAAATCAGCGTTGTTTCTCTTATTATTCTTACTAAGGGTTACTCGTCAAATTAGACCTAAATTACGAATCTAATTCGATAGGAGCATCAAGTTTTAGATGCTGGTTAAATACCTGCACTAAGTTCTCTAATAAATATGGTTTACCTAAAAACGCGCTACAACCAAGGGATGTGGCTTTATCAATATACTTATCAGTTGCACGCGATGAAATCATCACTACAGGGATATGCTTCAGCTCATCCACAGATTTGACCCACTCTAGTAACTCGAAGCCATCCATACGCGGCATTTCTATATCTAAGAGAATCATATCTGGAGCTTCTTGATTCAACTGAACCTGAGCATCTAAACCATCTTTTGCCATCACTGAATTGATACCTAAACCGGTAATATCTCGCTCTGCAGATTTTCGTACGGTTAAAGAGTCGTCGACCACCATAACCGTCGGAATAGTCTGCGATATGGTGGCATTTTGATCAGGAATCGAAACAAACGATTCGTAATACGATATACCCACAAGGTCTAACAAGAGCACTACCGAACCGTCCGCCCGGATTGTCGCGCCTGCATAAATAGGGATTCGGCCCAAGTGATCGCCTAAGTTCTTAACCACAATCTCTTGAGTGTCTAATAACTCCTCAACAATTACCGCGATGTTTTGTACACCCGCGTTCACTAAGATCACAGACTGTTTGCCACTAAGCATGGCCAACTTCGAGTCGTAACCTAAATAGTCAGCAAGATCGATCAATGCATAGTTCTGATCAGCAATATCCATTCGAGGTTTTTCAGCTTTCAAATACCCAATCAGCTCTTCAGCATCGACATTAATGATTCGCTCAATGGTGCGAGCCGAAATAGCAAATGTTTCCTCTCCTGAGTTTACAAACATAGCACTTGAAACAGCGAGAGAAATTGGCAGCCTAATAATAAAATGAGAACCTACACTCTTGTTCTCAATGTCATAGGCAATACTGCCACTCATACGTCGCAAGGTTGACTGAACTACATCCATGCCAACGCCTCGACCTGAAATTTGGGTCAGCTTCGACGCCGTACTAAAACCACTCTGAGATATGTACATCAGCATATCTTCCGGGTTCAGAGGCTGATCTTCAGTCAGTAATTTGTCTTCAATCGCTTTTGCCCGTATCTTCTTCAGATCCAGGCCAATACCATCGTCTCGTACCGAGATCATTATTTCACGGGCAACCTGACGACACTCTACCGTCACCTTACCAACTTCAGACTTGCCAGCTTTTTTTCGACCACTGAGAGTTTCAATACCGTGATCTACCGCGTTACGTAACATGTGCTCAAGAGCTGGAACCACGCCATCGAGGATGGTTTTATCAAGGCGCACATCCG
>CAZFVP010000165.1:0-1970 GCA_964522345.1 uncultured Gammaproteobacteria bacterium
AATCATGCTGAGTTACGCTGCACCGTATGGCCTAACAAAGAAAAATGGGTGTTAGCTCAAAGCGGCTTCCATGGAGAATGGGTTCGTTGGTTTGGTAACCATTTTACCTAAGAATAAAATTCCACAGTTTTAATATCGAAAGTTGTAATAATTACCAGCAAAATAGTGTTTACTTCGCCTATGTTAATAGAAGTAAAAAAACACGGGGATTGGCGCTGCTTATGTAACCCTCGACAACAAGAATGGGCACAAGATCTTCCAGAAATACCCTCGCTTTTGTCTAACCTTACTAAGCTACCTGAAACTCTCAAAGATAATCATCGCAGTCTTGTAATGCGAGGTAACTTATTAGGCAGGCAGTTAGTCGCCAAACAACCCCGTGATAAAAACAAACGCCTATGGGCTCGCGCTCTTAGTTACATCGAGCCGACAGAAGTCTCACAAACTCTATCAACCTTAGAGCGTTTTCACCAGCTCGGTATACCCTCGGTACAGCCGCTTTTTGTGTTAGAAAAACGCGCTTTAGGCGCTGTAGTAGATTCTTGGATATGTTATGAATTTCGTAACGGAACACCCTGTGATGAATCATGTGTGTCAGACATTATTGCCATGCTCAAAAAAATACACTTAGCGGGCTTTCGCCATAACGATCCTAACTTAGGCAATTTTTTAAGGGATGAAAATGGGGAAATGTTTGTGCTCGATTCTCGTGGTCGTAAGCGTTCAGGGAATTTTAGCGACGCTAATGATTTCTTTCTATTTAAGAAAATAAATAAAACGCTTAGCAATTTTCAAGTAAGTGATATCGCGCATTTAGACACAAGGTCCTTAGGCTATCGATTAGCACTTGTTTACAACAAATTAAAGTCTGCTCGATCTTTTATTAAAGATAGTATTCGTAATAATCGCCCAAAGAACAACCAATGATAAATAACATCACTTCGACGATGTTTCGCGTCTAAGCGGTGTGACTAATATGACTAAGCCCGCCGCCACAAGAACAGGGATGATTGACCAGGCTGCAAAAAAATAACGAATGAGATAATACCCTACTGATGTAAATACGATTAGCGTAAGCAACGACCAAAGAACGTCGTGATGAAGTCTTTCACCACAACTATTACAGCGTAGCCGCAGCCCAAATATTTTCTTTAGCCAACTCATCGCTTTGTTACCGCATTTAGGGCAAATCAACATACTTTCAAATCCTAGCCTTTGTTCCAATTTGGTTTACGCTTCTCGATAAGAGCACTAACACCCTCTCTGTAATTCGGCTGCTTTATCATTGCTTTTAGTAGCTCCCCCGCTTCTTGATTGGCTGTGCCGACATCACGATGAAAATCAATATACACCTGACGTTTTGACTGGCGCAACGATTCAGGTGAATTGCGCGTAATAAGATCTACAGCATACAACTTAGCTTCACAGAGCAACCGTTCTTTAGACACAAGCCTATGAACCAAGCCGATATGCTCAGCCTCTTCAGACAAAAACTTACGGCTCGAAATCAAAAGTTCGACGGCTCTGGAACCCCCAATTAAACGAGGCAACAACCAAGACAAACCGCACTCGACTGGCAAATTCAGCGGCCCGTGTGCAGCGGTAAATTTAATCCCACCGACAGCGAAACGAACATCGGTATAACAAGCTAATACAAAGCCGACACCTGCCATTGGACCGTTAATAGCAGCGATCACCGGCTTCGACAATGCTAAATGATATGCGTAGTCATGCATAAACGCGGCAAATTCTTCAGAACCAGGAGTTATCAAATCCGGCCCAGTTCCTGAGCTGTATTCTCCTGTTTCCGAAAACATCTCAAGAGCGCTCACATCAGCACCAACACAAAAATAGTCGCCAGCGCCAGTTACAATAATCGCACCAACACTCGAGTCGCGGTCGGCTCTATCCAAAAGAGTTCGATATTCCGTATGCATAACACCCGTCCAGGCATTTGCACGATGTGGCCG
>CAZFVP010000165.1:2070-4901 GCA_964522345.1 uncultured Gammaproteobacteria bacterium
ATCTAAGTTTACAGAAGCGGCAATCGTGCCACTACAAAATTTAATTGGAGAAATATCTCATGAAAAACCTATACTATCAGCTTAGCCTTTATTTCAATGTTAGCGACCAGCCAATCTTCATTTGCTGAACTTAGCGGAACGCCATCTAACCCAAGCCCAGCTATCGAAAAAGTTGTGGTTGTGTCTACACCGGAAGTTGCGAATTTTGAGATTTACAGTGAAAAATTAGGCGCACTTGCAATTAAAAACGTGATGACTCTAGTAACTGAAAGCTTCGATAACGAAGATAAAAACCAAGAAAACAGCGCCGAAATATAATGTTGTGCTTCGCTGCTGACAATGATGCGCGACTTACTTTTTAATTCAAAAAATAAGGCGCGCATACGGCAGAAGGGGAGTGCAATACAAAACACCCATTAACGTCCTCTACGAAACTAAACAGTACACAATAAAGATCAAGTACCAAGTAGTCTTAGCCCCACTTTTTCCTCAAAGACGCTTCTTTCCGAGGGTCTATATTCACCTTAGACAAATCACCATTAATATGAGGTACTGCCATCACTCGCTTATCCATCACTTTAAACCAAAGAGTTGGGAAATAGGCCAAGGCATACATCCCAAAATAGCCACTAGGTAATTCCGGCAAATCCTTAAAACTCCTCAGACTCTGATAACTTCTCGCGGGGTTCGCATGATGATCTGAATGACGTTCTAGTTGAAACAAAATCAAGTTGCTAAATATATGATTCGCATTCCATGAGTGGTGAGGTTGGCAACGCTCGTACTTGCCATTAGGTTTTTTCTCACGCAGTAAACCGTAATGCTCTATATAGTTAGCACTGGTAAGTTGGAACCACGCCATAAAATTATGAATTAGAAAGAATGGAAGCAATATCCAACCAAATACCGCAATCAGTCCTCCTTGGAACACCAGAGTCATTGAGTAGGATTGCAAAATATGATTGTCCACACTCCAAAAAGACTTACCTCGCTTTTCTAATCGCTTCGCTTCCGCACTCCAACCTCTTTTCGCAGCGCCCGGTATTTCACGTAGCATAAAACGATAGATAGATTCACCCATACGAGAGCTTGCTGGGTCTTCCGGCGTTGAAACGTCTCGATGGTGGCCCAAATTATGTTCGATACAGAAATGCCCATAGCCTGAAACTGCCAACACGACTCTTGAAAGCAAGCGCTCTAACTTAGTGTTTTTATGCCCAATTTCATGCGCAGTATTAATACTCATCCCACTGTTCAAACCCATCATCGCTGCAAAGACAACAAAAACACCAATCGACAAACTATAAGTTGCGACTAACCAAGCCCCAGCGATAACAACAATAAAGTGAGCAGGAATCGCAGCAATCAACAACCATCGATAATAGGGGTCAGCATCCAATTGCGGCACGAGTTCTTCGGGTGGATTACTTGTGTCGGTGCCAAGAAAATAATCAATGATTGGTATTAAAATAAACGCAGCGATAAACGGGATAACCAATACCCACGGATTACTACTGTAGAGAAACCCTCCCATAATCATGAGTGGAAGAAGTGACCATAAAATAGCGGTTACCCAAAACCAACGTTTTTTATCTTTAAATTGAATTAACCCCTTCTCTGAGTGGGTCATTGAATACGTAGCCATATAACTCTCCTAAATGATAGAAGCACTATATCGCTTATTTTACACTTTACTGATTTCACTAATTGACAATATAATTGTCATTAAAAGTCAGTTTTATTGCTACAATGAACGAATCCCTCTACCTAGCGACGACATATTTAAAGCTATTACGATCAGATACTGCGCTCGCTCAGGCCTTAGAGAGTGCATTTGAAGATAAGCTCGATAACATTCTCGAAAATGAATACATTTACGGCGATGCAATCCAGACCATATTCCAATCCTTTGCTGATCAAGGTCTGGATTCTTGGTTATTACGCTTTGGGCAGTATTTATCAATTGGTAGCCACGGGCCCTTGGGGTTTGCAGTTCTAAGTGCTCCAGATCTTCACACGGCGATTGATGTATTAACAGAGTTCACGTCCATTCGCACCTCTGCCTTTCGTTCAAAAAGCGTTCATAATGGCAACCGAATTTCATACGTGACAGAAGATCAAACCGCACATCCGTTGATTAGCCGATGGTTAATGGAGTCGAGTTTGCGAGTCGCCCAAAAATTAATCGAAGCCATCATGGCCCACCCCCTAGGCGATTTTGCTAGCATCAGCTTCAAACATGCGCAACCGAACTACCATAAAGAATTAGAGCGCCTTTTTGGCACACCGATCGAGTACAACGCCGAAGTTAATGCGCTTAGTATTCCCGCGTCGTGGTGTCGTATATCCTCGCCTCTATCGGACCCCGATACGTTCAAAGCTAATTTGCAAAAATGCCGCGGGTTAAAATTAAAACTGTCTAATCACAATGATATCGTTGATACAACCAAGCTCGATTTGGACCACTACTTCGAAGCTCGCATTTTGGGGCAGGCTCGCTCGCATGATATGCCAACGCTAGAACAACTGGCTGAAAAAAATAATTGCTCAGCTCGTACCTTTGCTCGCCGTTTGAACCATAAGCAACAAAGCTACAAACAGCTCCTGGAGGCATGTCGACGACGTCACGCAATAAGCCTGCTTTCCGACACACACACCAGCATCGCAGATATAGCGTTACAATTAAATTATCAAGAACCTGCGAATTTTATTCGCGCCTTTAAAACATGGTTTGATATGCCCCCGGCGAAATGGCGCCGACAACAAAGCCTGACTAAAATTTTATAAAAATGACAGACACTTTCAGCCTAAACACGAAAACGCTCAGCAAC
>CAZFVP010000166.1:0-4802 GCA_964522345.1 uncultured Gammaproteobacteria bacterium
GTCACCTCATTCACTGGCAGCCAACTGGAAGCGCTAGGCGTTCAGGAAACCGGTGACCTAGCGTTAATTACGCCTAACTTTACATGGAATACGGAATTTGGCCGCGCGAGTCCACAACCGTATCTTCGTGGTATTGGAACCAACAACTTTGCACCGATTAATACAGGGCCGATTGCGATTTATCAAGACGATGTATTTATTGGTCCCAATATTGCTCAAGCATTTGCCACGTTTGACGTGGAACGCGCTGAAGTATTAAAGGGGCCTCAAGGCACATTGTATGGTCGTAATTCGACTGGTGGTCTTGTCAATTTTATTTCCAAGAAACCAGTCATTGGTGGTGGAACGCGAGGGTTCGTTAATATAGAAGTCGGTGAATTTGAAACCACTAATTTGGAGGCCGCAGTCGGCTTCGAATTAGGCGAAACGTCCGCTGCTCGAATCGCTATTTTACGTAATGTCAACGGTGGTTCATTTGACAGTACAAACCCCGCAGTTGATGAGCAAAATACGATAGACGATACGGCGTTGCGTGCTGCTATTGCGTTTGCGCCATCTGATAAATTCAGTGGTCTGTTTAACTTCCATTACGGCGATGCTTCTCCCGATACCGCGCCATTTCAACAGGTCGGTTTATTCGAAAACACACCTGAGGGTGGGTTGGGCGAACCATGCTCAGATACGTCGGGACGCTTTAACACTAATTGCGCTGCGCTATTAAGTCAGCCTGGTTCAACAGACATTTTTACAACCGACAAAAATGAAGATTCAGAAAAGGTTGAAACCTCAGGCGCGTTCTTACAGTTGGAGTACGCCATATCCGATAACTTAACGGTAAATTCAATAACGTCTTATGATACAGCCGATTTAGAACGTCTAGATGACGCTGACGATACGATTACAGAACTGGAGTTGGATCACTATTTTGATGAGTTTGAGTTTTTCAGCCAAGAAATAAGATTTTCAGGAACAAGTGGTGATAAGACAAACTGGCAAGCTGGTGCGTATTACTACGATGAAACTAACCAGGGTATTTTAGCGTTCGTTAATCCAATTTTTGATAATGGTGAAGCGAATGCGCACGCTGTTGATACAGTGAGTTACGCCGTTTTCGGTAACATCGATTATGCGGTTAACGATAGACTCAATATTGGTGGAGGTTTGCGTTGGACTTATGAAGAAAAAGACGTTCAACAATACGATGTATTTCAAGTCACCGCGGGTTCTAGCACGGAATTAATTCGTTCAATTAATGACTCACGAGTGCTGCGTAACAGTATTGCGAGTGGTACCACCGGTGCGCGTGACTTTGATGAAATAACAGGTCGACTTTCAATTGATTACACGACGGCAGCCGGCAACTTATGGTATGCGTCATTATCGCGAGGCTTTAAAGGCGGCGACGTTGTTGGTGCGGGTTTGATTTTTGATTTCAATGGGCTAGATCAGGCGCGAAGTCAAGAATCGATCGATATTTTACGAGCACAAACCGAAATTGTTGAACCTGAAATTTTAGATGCATTTGAAATTGGTTTCAAAGGCGATTTTGGTGATACGGTTCGTTTCAATGGGGCTGTATTCTTCTATGATTACTCAAATCAACAGCAAACGGTGCTGCAACCAGACCCGACTGGGCAATCACCAATCGGCATCACTACTTTAAGCAATGCAGCGACCGCTGATATTTTAGGCATCGAGGGTGAGTTGATTTATGCACCGAACGAGAATTGGTTTTTTCAAACAACGGCTGGCTTGCTAGATGCTGAATACGACACCTTTGGCAATCCACTTTCTGGTGGTATTGATTTTTCTGGTAACCGAATTCCATTAACCGCTGAGTATGAATTTTCAGCTTTGGGTCGCTATAACAAGCTTTTGAGTGGCGGTGCAAACGTCGCATTTCAACTGAGTGTTTCTGTTAAGGGAGATACATTCTTCCAAGCGCAAAACTCTCTTGATAATACGTCGTTGCAAGAAGACTCAGTTACTATATGGAACGGTCGTGTTTCTTACCTATCAGCGGATAGTAAGTGGTCGCTTGCCCTAGTAGGTAAGAATCTGGCTAATGAAGAGTACTTCGGCTCGGGTTTCGATGTGACCGGTTTAGGCTATTTGGCGATTAAACCTGGTGCACCTAGGTATTTTGGGGTTGAAGCTAGATATTCGTTTGGCGAATAAAGATTTATCAAGCAATTAGTTAAATAACAAGGCGGTGACATCACCGCCTTGTTATTTTTACAACTGAGATATAAAGAAGCAGTCGAGCTAAAATGTTCAGGTATTAAATTCTTATGAATACAGGGTTAGTATCGCACGAGAAATATTTTTGGTATGACAGCTTAAACCAAGCGTTTCCACCATTTCAGATTCAGCCCGGTGGGAATCCCGATGGACCAGAAACTAAACGTCGAATCTTGAGTTTACTCAACTCAAGTAATTATGCCACGCAGATGCAAGCTATTGCTCCACGCATGGCAAGCGCTGAAGAAGTGCTTAGAGTTCATAGCCAGGCCTACTATCAACAGCTTCAAGTTGCTAATCAATCGTTAGCGGGTGAGGCTGGCCCTGGCGCAATATTTGCCGGTGGTCACTTGGATATTGCGATGTTGTCAGCTGGTGGTGTGTTGAGCGCGGTCGAAGCGGTTATAGCGCAGGAAGTTAGAAATGCCTACGCATTAGTTCGCCCTCCCGGTCATCACGCCGAAACCGACCGAGGTGCCGGGTTTTGTGTGCTTAACAATGCGGCTATCGCGGCGCGGCATGTTCAACAAAATGCTGGCATAGAGCGAGTCGCTATCATCGATTGGGATGTGCATCACGGGAATGGTGCGCAAGAAATATTCTGGACAGATCCGTCTGTATTAACGCTGTCTGTTCATCAAGACTATTATTTTCTTGAAGAGGATTTTGGCACCTTAGCGCACAACGGTGAAGGGCATGGCGCTGGTTTCAATATTAATGTTCCGCTGCCTCCTGGTTGCGGTGATGTTACTTACAGTGCCGTTATGAAGCGTGTTATTGAACCCGCACTAAAGGCTTTTGAACCTGATTTCATTATTGTTGCGTGCGGGCTTGATGCTGGCTGTTACGACCCACTAGGCCGTATGGCATTGACTCCTGATGGATTTAAAAGCTTGGCCAGTGATATTTTTGCGCTTGCAGAATCTTTTTGTGACGGTCGGTTAGTGTTATGTCAAGAAGGTGGCTATGACCTTGCGTCGACCCCCTATATGGCGTTAGGAGTACTCGAGGGGTTATCTGGTGTGGAAAGTAATCAAGAAAACCCATTTCAAGTTTTTGGCAGTACTATTGGTTGTACCGATACAGTGTTGCCGCATCAAGAGGAAGTCATCATCGCGGCGGAACAATTGGCTGCTCAATTGAGTAAGCGTCAATAGTGTTAGCGAGACTTAACTCAGGTAAACGATTAACCCGCAAAGGTATATAGATGGCGAAGCTAAAAATAGACGCACAACAAACTGTTCCAGCATTTGCCGCGATCTATGGTGTTGGTTTAGCCCCTTTGTTAATTTTGCCATTTTTATTCAGTGTTCTGATAAGTGGTTTCGGCCTGTCTGAAGTCGATGCTGGCGCAACGATTACCTACGCGCTAATTGCGATGTGTGTTGGTTCACTCGGCGTTGCGCCGTTGGTGCATCGTCTGTCGCACCGACTGTTGGCGGTGGCCGGGTGTGTGCTATCAATTATTGGTAACGCGTTGATATGTTTAAGCGTTGATGCTAATTATTTGACTCCTCTGTTATTACTTTCAGGGGGGAGTGCGGGAGTTGCCCTTGCCGCCGGAAACGCCGCAGTAGCGGCTTCAACTGAGCCCGAGAAAAATTACAATCATGTCGTGCTTTTTGGTACTGTTTTATTCATTTTATTGTTGTTCTTGGTGCCACGTGCCATGGGTTTCTGGTCTTATCAAGGCGTGTTTGGGGTACTAGCCATACTGAGCCTGTTAATGGCGCCGATTCTTTTCGGCTTACCCAAAGAAAATGTGGAATCGGCTGTGAGCACTGATTCGCATACTAAGGTGTCTTTGTATTCGCTCGTCAGTATTTTTGTTTTAGGCTTGGTTTTTTTGTATTTTGTACGCGATACCATGATATGGGTTTACGCAGAACACATTGGGGGCACGCGCTTTAACTTAAGCTCAGAGCGAGTGGCTTGGCTGTTCACGATACACGGTTTACTGTCACTGCTAGGGCCACTAGTGTTGCTCTGGGTAGCCAGCCGAGTCAATGCTGGCGCTTTGTTGTTAACCGGCATCGCGCTGACCGGCGCTATAACTATAGCGATTAGTCAGACCACCAGTGTTGAGGTCTATTCGTCCATGGTGATCGTTTGGGCCATGGTTCATTTCTTCACCTATAGCTGCTTTATGGGGCTTGCCAGCCGGGTCGACGCCTCGGGCCGTGTAGTCGCCGCCGCCGGTGGTGGTGTTTTGGCAGGCAATGCCGTTGCTCCTGCATTGGCGAGCAGCATCGTAGATCAAGGCGGTTACCCAATGTTAGGCTGGGCTTTGTTGGTCTTGGTATTACTCACCGCAGCGTGTGCCATTCTCGCATTGTGGCAGGCTGATTAAAGAGATTCTCAAAAACCATAATAAGGAGCCACTAAGATGATTGGTCATAATAAAACTACCGTAACCAAACCACCTAGAACCTTGGGTTTTAGGTCGCTGTTGGCTGTCGCTATTGGCTTGGTTGTCTCACAAGGGGTGATGGTCATCATGTTGCAAGGCGCAGGCTTTGCTGGGTTAGGCTTTTTTATTGCACTCGGGATTGCTTACTTAC
>CAZFVP010000167.1:0-4695 GCA_964522345.1 uncultured Gammaproteobacteria bacterium
TCAGGGTCTATCTCACACCCTTTAAGGCCAACATAACTAACTTGAATATCAGCGACAGGCTCGCCGCCAACAGCACGAGGGTTTAACAGTTTAATATCGGCCCCCATGGCCTTAAGAATGTCAATCACACCAGTACGCGTTGGGTTAATACCAACATGCTTTAAAGTAATCTTCGAATCAGGAACAATTGAAGCTGCCACCATAAAGAAAGCCGAGGAAGAAATATCGGACGGAATATCTATGTCGGTGGCAGTTAAGTCACCACCTCCTTCTATCCGAATAGTACTAGCTTGCTCGTTTACTTTTTCAGTTTTGCAGTCATAGCCATACGCTTTTAACATGCGTTCTGTATGATCCCGCGTTGGTGCGGGCTCAGTCACACTCGTTTCACCATCAGCATAAAGGCCTGCCAGCATTACTGCGGATTTCACCTGTGCACTTGCCATCGGCAATTTATAATCAATAGGCTCCAATTTTTCGGCAGCGCGAATATGAATAGGCGGACAACCGTCTTCGTCGGTGGCACAACGAGCGCCCATAGACGTTAGAGGAACCGTAACTCGGCGCATTGGACGAGCCGATAATGAGGCATCACCAACTAACTTTGAGGCGAAATTTTGCGCTGCCAAAATACCGCACATCAAGCGCATTGCGGTACCCGAATTCCCCATATCAAGGTCGCCTTCAGGCGCTGTTAAACCGCGCATGCCGACGCCTTCAACAGTTAGCTTACCATTGTCTGGACCATCGGCATTAACACCCATTGCCCTGAATGCCGCTAAGGTTGCCAATACATCTTCACCCTCAAGCAAACCCGTGATATTACTGATTCCATTGGCTAAGGAAGAAAACATCACAGCTCGGTGAGACATTGATTTGTCTCCAGGTACGCGAATACTCCCTGATAAGCCTTGTTTCGCAGCGGCGGTAGTTAACATCAATTTTGCACTCATTTTACATCTTATTCCGTTTTGGAAACTGCTTTAGTCTAAAGTTTCTTCATTGATTCGGCTTTACTTAGCAAACCAGCATCTCTTGCTGCTTTGGCTTCACCGAAATAATTCAGTATGGCTGTCTGATCAGATTTTTCAACGTCACGTCGAATCGAATCTATCTGGTCTCTAAACCCATCAAGCGCGACTAACACTTCATCTCGATTTGTTATACAGATATCTCGCCACATTTCAGCATCACTTGAGGCAATACGTGTAAAGTCATAGAAACCGGCTGCGGCTAAATCAAACAAGCGCTCTCGATCATTCTGATGACTTAGAAAATTTACCAAACTAAAAGCGATAACATGAGGTAGATGACTAGTTTTAGCAAAAATAGCGTCGTGTTCCCTGAGGCTCATACGCATCACTTTTGCGCCGAGGGTTGACCACATTTTGGCTACTGTCGACGTCGCCTCTTCCGAAACTTCATTAGTGTCGGTGATAATAACGTGTTTACTTTCAAATAAACCAAGTTTTGACGCGGCTACTCCAGAGTTTTCACCTCCGGCTATCGGGTGTGCCAATACAAACTGCTTCAATATTGAAGGAGTTTTATGCTTCAATTGCGCATACAAATCCGTTTTCACGCTCCCTACATCTGTAATGATCGCGTTCTGAGGCAACTCTGCCAATATCTCATCCAGCAAGGACACCATACTTTGCATTGGTGTCGCTAATACAACTAGGTTTGCATTTTTAACCGCTTCTGCAGCGGGTAGAATCGCGTCTACTACTCCAGCCGCGATCGCCGCTTCCGCCGTTGCTTCGCTTCGACAAACGCCAACAATATGATTAGCTAAACCGTGTTTTTTTAAATCACGCGAAAGCGAGCCACCCAGCAACCCCGTGCCGATAATCGTTACCTTTTCAAACATCGTTTCTACAACACGCCTACAGGATATGAACCAATCAATTTAAAATAGGCTGATCTACTTTGCAGCTCCTTGAGCGCCGAGGCTACTCTAGGCTCATCGACGTGGCCGATCAGATCAATAAAGAATACGTATTCCCAATTTGTTTGACGGCTAGGTCGAGATTCAATGCGGCTCATATCAACGCCAACATCGTACAAAGGTTTTAACAATTCAAACAAGCTACCCACTTTGTTTGGGGCAGATACCATAATAGTCGTTTTATCTTCTCCACTGGCTGCATAACTATCGTTACCAATGATTAAGAAGCGAGTGGTATTATTACGCTCGTCTTCAATGCCGCTGGCAAGAATCGCTATATCATAAAGTTTTGCGGCAATTTCACTCGCAATAGCAGCCACCGACTCATCTTTAGATGCGATAATCGCCGCCTCAGCATTACTGCTGGCGCTAAACACCTCAGCGTCGGGTAAGTAACGCTCTAGCCAATCGCGACATTGCGCTAATGCCTGAGGATGCGCATACACTTTTTCAACCGCAGTCAAACCGTCGGCATGGCTCAATAGCTGATGACTAATCGGCAGTTGAACTTCTCCACATACTTTTAAATTTGATGTCGAGAAGCAATCTAAGGTATGGGTAATAACACCCTCAGTTGAGTTCTCTACAGGTACTACTCCAAAATGAGCCTTTCCTTGTTCGACAACTCGAAATACATCTGCAATGGTTTTAACGTCGAGACTATTCACTGCCTGACCAAAATGTTTAATCACCGCCGCTTGTGTATAAGTACCCTCAGGACCGAGATAAGCCACTGACATTGGCATTTCGGCCGCTAGGGAGATAGACATAATCTCACGCATTAGACGCACCATCTCATCGTCTGCGACTAAGCCATTTAGCTCCTCGCGTAGCACAATATTGCGCTCACGAACACGGCGTAACACCTGAGCTTCTCGCTCTGGACGATAAAACGATGCGTTTTCGTCAACCGCGAGTTTCGCTTTAGCGATGTCGGCTGCTACCAAAACTCGTTCTTGGATAAGCCTAAGAATTTGCTGATCACAAGCATCGATTCGCTTACGTAAATCGATGAGTTCAGGAGAATCTACTTGCTGTTTTTCACTCATGCAATGTTGATCTAATTATATAGTATTTTCTATTTTTCAGGCGTTCACGCTTGAATTGCTCGGGCAATCATAATGCCATCGAGCAATTTAATTGTCTCAACAACTGACGCAGGGATTTCGCTATCAACGTCAACAATCGTATATGCGATTTCACCGCGCGACTGGTTAATCATGTCATTAATATTCAAATTCGAATCGGCCATGATTGTAGAAATTTGACCAACCATATTAGGTACATTCGCATTACAAACGACTAGGCGATGATCAGTTCCGCGAGGCATAGAAACGTTGGGAAAATTAACTGAGTTAACTATATTGCCCGTTTCTAAATAGTCTTTGACTTGCTCAGCGACCATCACCGCACAATTGTCTTCTGCTTCGCCTGTTGACGCGCCTAAATGAGGTAAGCCTATGACAGCAGGGGTTTTCTTGGTGCGATTATTAGGAAAATCAGTAACATAACTTGCCAGCTTACCTGCATCGATCGCGTCACAAACAGCTTCATCATTAATGATTCCGCCGCGTGCTAAATTAATTACCACTGCAGTGCTTTTCATTTTTCCGACATTTTCGGCATTAATTAAGTCGCGAGTCGCATCAATCAAAGGCACGTGAACGGTTAAAAAATCAACCTTGCTGATAATTTCATCAACACTGTTTGCACGCGTGATTCGCGAAGACAGATGCCATGCTCCATCAACCGTTAAACCCGGATCAAAGCCAACTACATTCATCCCTAGGTCAATACATGTATTAGCCACCATCCTGCCAATTGCGCCTAAGCCTACCACCCCAATTGTTTTTCCAGGAAGCTCATAACCCGCGTATGTCTTTTTACCTGCTTCGACCAATTTTGATAGCTCAGCATCTTCGCCTTCTAGGCCTTCAGTATACTGAATTGCTTGGCTTATATTTCGCGCAGACATAAATAGCGACGCAATGACTAGCTCTTTTACCGCATTGGCATTAGCACCCGGTGCATTAAAAACAGGAATGCCAGCCTCCGTCATTTTGTCCAGAGGAATATTGTTTACCCCCGCTCCAGCGCGACCGACTGCTTTCAGTGATGATGGGATCTCCATCTCATGCATCTTAAAAGATCGAAGAATAATCGCATCTGGAGAGGCCTCACTATCGCTGATGGTATAGTCGTCAGTAGGAAATTTATCTAAGCCAAGCGGTGAAATATTATTTAAGGTAAGAATTTTATACATCTTTTTACTCGTCACTAATTACTAGTGAATAATTTAGTTTAAGGAGCGAATAGGTGCTAACTATTTGCCGCTTTGAATGATTTCATAAAGCTTACTAACGCATCGATACCGTCCATGCCCATAGCATTATAAATACTCGCTCGCATACCGCCAACTGA
Source organism: uncultured Gammaproteobacteria bacterium (assembly GCA_964522345.1). Taxonomy (GTDB): domain Bacteria; phylum Pseudomonadota; class Gammaproteobacteria; order Arenicellales; family Arenicellaceae; genus Arenicella. The sequence goes on from CAZFVP010000167.1 coordinate 4,370, forward strand.
TCTATGCCCCTTAAGCGCATGTAAACCCGCGGCGTGAGATTGCTCTAAAAAGGCCGCGTCGAGATCGCTATTCGCCAATATAAACGGCACGTTCATCCATGAGCGATTCTCAATCGCAACCGGATTGGTGTAAAAACCATCAGAGCTATCTATATATCCATAAAGTCTTTCAGCTTTAACTGAATTAATTTTTGCAACGGCTTCAACACCACCATTCTCCTTTAACCACGTAAAAACTTTGCCGGCCAAATACCATGCAAATGTTGGAGGCGTATTGTTCATGCTGTCACTATCGGCCATCACTTGATAGTCCATAAGGCGAGGCA
>CAZFVP010000168.1:0-4663 GCA_964522345.1 uncultured Gammaproteobacteria bacterium
TAGAAAAGAATTTTGATGCTAGTGAGATTGAACAATTAGCTAAAAAGTTAAAAGCCCAAGAACAGCGCGAGCACATACAAGCAAATCTAGCTGAGAAAGAGCAAGCAGAAAAGGCATCAGGGAGCGCTCGAAAAGGCATGTTTGATGTTGATTCAATGATCGACAACATCGGTAACCCGGAGTTTGAGCGCATTATTGCTGCTGGCTTACTTGCCGCTTCTTTACCTGAGCCATTAACCAATGCAGCACACAGCTTAGAGTGGGCACCCGAAGTGTTGTTTTACTGTTTATTAAGTGACAATGAACGTATTCGAGATAAACAGTTGTTAATGGTGGTGCAAGAAATGGGCGATATAAGTGAATCTAAATTGACTCACTTGCTAAGTGCAAACCCGCTAGTAACGCCTGAGCAACGATTACCATTGTTGGAAATCTGTTTTCCAACACTTAAGCGGCGCCCGATTAGTGAAATTGAAAAGATACTTTCAACCGTCAACAAACTGGCTCTTGCCGATGATGAGATTGATAGCTTTGAATACTTATTATCACGCTTAATTGAGCAATACTTACAAGAATCACACAACCCTAATCGAACACGTTTGCATGGGCGTGGTTCATTAAATGATTGTGCTGCTGAGCTTTCTACAGCGGCCAGTATTTTGGCCTGCCATGGACAAGAAAATCGCAGTGGCGCTGGGCTACAAAAAGCGCAAGCGGCGTTTCGATCGGGTATGGAAAGCGTCGGAATAAATCATACCAATTTGAGTTTTAGTGATGATTGGCAACAACAATTAGATCAAGCAATTGAAAAGTTAGATAAATTAAAACCAAAAGACAAATCTAAAGTTGTTGCCTGTCTGGCAAGAATTGCCTTAGATGATGCCCAGCTTACAACGTCTGAACATGAAATAATGAGGGTAATTTGCGCTCTAATCCATGTACCACTACCTTTATTGCAACACGCTTAAGGGCAAGGCTGGAGAAATTCGGGTTTGCGTAGAGTATCAATTTCACCCATAATAGTTTTTAGGAGAAGAACGAATAAGGATTTTGTAGTCAAAGATTATGCCTTAAGAAGTAAATTAGTAAGAAAAGTAGGCTGACTGATTTGGAGTAGGGTGTATGTTGTACTTAGTTCCAAAGATGTTGGTTATTAAAATATAAATTATCTAATTATCTATAGGAGCTTAATAATGAATATGGCACAAATCGGTCGTTATCTATTTTTAGCAGGTGTACTTATCGCGGTAGTTACAGGACTCGCTGGTGATTTTGGTATTCCAAATCTTGGTACAATTTTAGTCGTACTCGGTGCAATTGTCGGCTTTTTAAATGTGAGTGGCGCGGAATCGCGCACATTCCTTATTGCTGGTATCGCATTTTTAGCAACCGCTGGCGCGCTAAATGGTTTGCCAGCACTCGGTGACAGTATTGCTGGAATCGCTGCAAACCTATCTGCATTTGCATCACCTGCAGTATTAATTGTTGCACTAAAATCACTATTAAGCACGGTTGGCGACTAATCCCAATAAACTTAATATAGCAACAAGAAAGGCTAGCATTATGCTGGCCTTTTTAATTTATGCAGATAAAGCCTGCTGCCGATACTCAGTGGGTGACATTCTGTACTGAAGTTGGAATGCGGTATTAAAGGATGAGATTGAACGAAAGCCAACGTCTAAGGCCAGACTCAGTATCGGAGTCGTTGGTTCTTTGTGTAAGCGATCACCCGCTTCTTCAATTCGGTAATGATTCACAAATTGATTGAAGTTGCGATAGCCGAGCTGCTGGTTAATCTTTTTGCGTAAACGGTGTTCGGGCAAGCCCATCAGGCTAGCAAGTTTTGCTACCCGAAGATCATGGTCCGCATAAAGACGTTCTGACTCCATTCGCTCTAATAATTCACTAATTTGCTTATCTTGGCTTTCAACAATCTTCGGTTTACCGTGCGTGCTGATTTGTGCAGCCGGATTGAGTTTGAGTATGGCCACGTTCATTGTAAGGGATAATATAAATACCGCAGACATAAAGGCTAAATCGACTTCTTGAGGGATTTTGTACTGTGTTATTAACATGACACTAGAGATAACCAATATCAATCCTGAGGTGCAGTATATGGCACAGGTTCGTAGCGTATTTCTGCCCTCTACTAGATCATGTTCACGCCCCTTCCACAGCACGAAAATTGTTGTGAGCGCTAAACAAATCTGAATTATTTGCATCGGAATAGCTAAAAAGTGAGTGGTATTTGTTCGCCCATAATGAATATGAGTGATGGCTTCACAGCTAACGTATATACCAATAACCAACCAAACCCAGCCCGGTAAATTGTGTTGTTCTTCAAAACCCAACCAAACAAACAGCAGCATAAAAAGGGGTGTAAGAGAAGCAAAATGAAATAACACGGCGGCAATTTGTATATCGGCACTGCCCTTGGCAGCAGAGCCGAGTAAATAACAAATAACACCAATTGCTAAAGCGGCTCCACTAAGTCGAACTCTTGTTGGGTTGTGAGACGAAGCGAGCGCGACAAACAACAGAACTATTTGAGAAACAGCAAGAAAACGAATGGCCGAGGTGACAGATTCCATAAGGTTTAAACATCAAACGATAAATGAAGTCTTATTTGAGCACTATTTGCTTGGTTTCGGCTACCAAAAACTTAAAAAACTCTATCGGAATATGAAAACAAGCGTGTTATTTACTCATTTAATAGTAAATCCAATATTGGTGGAATAGATGAGCCTGACCCGTTGGCTGGTCTAGGCCGTACAGGTGGTGTGGATGGAGGGGGCGGCGGTGGAGGTGAGTCTCTAAAGTTAGCCATCAGCAACCGAGACATATTAAATGCGCGGACATTATCGGCGGCGTTTGCTTGACCTTCTGCAATACCACAAGCCTGACCACCTGGACAATTGAGAAGTGGTGAGCTGTATACATTGTTCGCGCGATTGCTATTTAAGCGTGACATCAGAGTGCCCCAAGATGGTGATGCTGTAGAGTTGCCATGACCACAGGCAAAATTAGTAAAGCCGCGCCCCGTACAGGGGTCAGCAGCACCGGGATTAGCCGAACTGCGTTCATGTTGCGAGCCGAAGTTGTGGCCGAGCTCATGAGCAAATACAGTGTCAAAGCCAACCGGCGAAAACCGAGTAAACGAATACGCAAAAGCAGCAGAGTCGCCATTTACCCAAGCTACGCCAGAACCGGAATTATTTTTATCAAAACCGAGTACCGCAACCATATCAGCGCCCACCGAATTACGAAGTGCGCCTAAGCCACTAAAGCTACCGCGACTAAATGTAGCATCATCTAATAAGGTTGAATTACCTTGGTTGTCGTTAAAGTTTAAAAGTGAGGCACGTACCACTCTGATTTGCATCAAAATACCACTGCGTTGTAATGATGCGTTGGTAAAGCCAACCATTTGATTGATTCGCGTAAGCGGCGAATTAAAGCCATTATTAAAATCGTTTGAGTAAACTACTAATAGCGTGACATCGCTGGTTGTAGAGGTAGCCGCTGCTGTTTGCTCAAGTTCTAACGTACGCTCAACTGAGTTGATTGAACGGTTAATCGGCTTAGTCATGCCATCATCGCCTAGATCAATTTGCGGCATACTCGGGTGGCTGAGCTCAGTGAGTGTTAGCTTATTTCCACCGTGTATAGAATACGTTTGATTGTCGTGCACAATATTCGCGAACGTAGCTGTCTGCCCGATTGTAATAACTGCGTTACTGCCCGATTCGTTATCTGCAAATATTTGAATGTCGCCATTACTCATTTGAGAAACTTGTGATGCGGTCATCACAGCGTACTTATTATTTGCCAGTGTAAAACTAATATCTTGGCCTACGTTGATGGTTCTGAGTAAGGGATTTAAATCAATCGCTTGATGAGCATCGTCTACATAAGATTTTTTAGCTATGCCATTATCAGCGATTGTGTACGCTGGCATATTTGCCGAGATTGCGTTTTGTGTAACTAAACTTACCGTCAGCATAATAATCACGCGGAGCAAATTATGATGAAATGGCTGCATAAACTTAAGTCAATTAGCTAGATGCTGCGTGCAGTGCACAAGGTTGAACTCGTAATCATAGCCACACACCCTAGTTAAGAGTGCAACTTCATACAATCAGCATAACCAATTGTTCATCAAACAAAAGGTCAGTTATTTCAGGCTCAGGCGCGTTGCCTAATAAAAAGGCCAGCATAACGCTGGCCTTTTTAGTACTTTTTTAATGCTAGGTTAAATGCAAATCTTAACTACTTAGTAATGGTGCAATCACTAGACTGACAATTGCCATCACATTAATTAAGATATTCATTGACGGGCCAGAGGTATCCTTGAATGGATCACCTACTGTGTCTCCAACGACGACAGCAGCATGAGTATCAGAGCCTTTGCCACCGTGATTACCACGCTCTACGTATTTTTTAGCGTTATCCCAAGCACCACCGGCATTAGCCATGGTAATAGCTAATAATACGCAGCCTAATAAAGCGCCACCTAACATACCGCCGAGCGCTTCGGCGCCAATGCCAAAACCCACAACCACGGGTGCAGAAACCGCCAAGACACCTGGCAAGATCATTCGCTTTAGCGCCGCGGTCGTTGCGATATCAACACAGCGCGCGGTGTCTGGTTCGGCGTTGCCTT
>CAZFVP010000169.1:0-1121 GCA_964522345.1 uncultured Gammaproteobacteria bacterium
AAAATAATGGTTTGGGATTTACCTACACGTTTATTTCATTGGTGTTTAGTTTGCGCCGTTTTTTATTCTTGGTTCAGCATCGATGTGTTGGAAAATATGCAGCACCATTTCTATTCAGGCTATGTTGTTCTAACACTAGTACTCTTTCGTTTAGGCTGGGGATTTATCGGGTCTCCCACCTCGAGATTCCGGTCTTTCTTATACTCTCGTTCAGAGTTTCTAAGTTATACCAGAAATATAGCGTCCATGGGGGGAAAGAAATATTTAGGACATAACCCCTTAGGGAGTATCTCTGTGATAGTGATGGCTGTTTTACTGTTAGCACAGGCGATTTTTGGGCTGTACAGCAGTGACGATTATTACTTTGGTCCGTTGTCTGGCTTAGTCGACGCTGAGACTATTGCTCTGTTGAGTGAACTTCATTCGCTCAATAGCGACATTGTATTTGCCATGATCGGTTTGCATATAGTAGCGATTGCTTATTATAAAATTAGAAAAAAGGAAGCATTGACCCTTGCTATGATCACCGGCAAGAAAGGAGTGGGAGAGAGTGATGATCTTATGGAAATTGGCCAAGCAAAGCCTGCGAGCAACGTCATCGCAATAGCGTATTTAGTAATTTGTATTGCACTGGTGTATTGGTTGGCTACGGCATTTTTAGATCGCGTGCCAACCTCTACTGAAAGTTATTACTAGCTAATCTTTGATTTTGAAGTCTCGATGGCAGCCACCGCAAGTCTTGCTACCGAATTCGCGAGGGTCGAAGTTAGCCATTGCCCCGGCCTCTGTAAAACCTGTTGCGGCCTCGGTTAAAGCCATAGCTTTAGCTTGAAATTTTTTATAGTCTTCCCATATTTCTGGTTTCGCTTTAGTACCTTCTGGCAGGCTGTTCGCAATTTGAAAACCCTCTTCGATAAGAGTCGATAACTGAGCTAGATCTGCGGCATGCTTGGTAAACGCGTCAGGATTGTTTTTACCTTTAGCGCCAGCCATTTGACCAAGTTTCCATGAAAATGTTTGAAATAGGCTGGTGCGAAACTTATATGCCCGTTCCTCGGGAGTTGGTTGCTTTTGCGCCATCACTGGCTCCGTCATAACAGTAATTGCGGTAATAATTAATA
>CAZFVP010000169.1:1221-4654 GCA_964522345.1 uncultured Gammaproteobacteria bacterium
ACCGCATCCATCAATGGCAACCCTTCTTTACGTTTTTGATTAATGTAGTCGACCAATACCAAGCTATCATTCACTACGATACCAGTTAGGCCTAACATGCCCATGATGCTTAACATCGAGAACGCTAGGCCCATCACATAATGCCCAACAATAGCACCAACGATTGCTAGTGGAATAATCGACATCACTACCAACGGCTGTCCGAAAGACTTAAAAGGAATGGCTAATAGTGCGTAAATCAAAACGATAACCAAAATGAAACCAAGTAAAAAACTTGCGTTCGCCTCATCTTGGTTTTCAGCTTGCCCAGCCATTTCGTAGGTTATGTCAGGCTCGTAGAGAAACTTTTCATCTAAATACTTTACTAAGTCGGCTCGAATAACATCGACATCGTATGCTGTGGAGTCGACATCGGCATTAATGGTGATAGCTCGACGTTGCTTGTCTCGATAAATCGTGTTGGCACCTTGAGAGGGTATCAAGTCAGCAAGTTCGAACAATGGAACAGTGGTGTCGTTATTAGCTGTGTGAATCGGAATGTTGTTAACGTCGGTTATTGACGATCGTGAACTTAGCGGGTATCTAACCATCACTTTTATTTCTTCGTACCCTCGTTGAATACGTTGGGCCTCGAAACCAAACAGAGCTTGGCGAACTTGAGATGCTATAGTGTCTTGTGAAAGACCCAAGGTGTTGGCCAACGGTTTAATGTCGAGCTTGAGTTCTTCTTTACCGCTCGACAAATTATCTTGTATGTCGAACACACCGGGGTAGGTTCGCAGGTACTCTCGTATGTCGTCTTTTATAAGTGCTATGCGTTGGATATCTTTTCCGTAAAGGGAGACCGAAATTGGCGAGCCAAAGTCGCCAAAGGTAGCACTTAAGCTCAACTTTTCGGCACCCGGAATATCGCCAATGCGAGTTCTCAGTTGGTCTTGAACTTTTCGAATAGAAAAGCCTTCAGGTAGACCGTTATCACCTTGTACGAACTCCATAATAACCATGCCTTGATTGTTGCCAAAACTCGGTCCAGCAGGGCTAATAGATAAGCCTGCTATCGAAATAATATATTTAAAATACGATTCATCTGTTTCTGGGTCTACGTACTCTTCGGCTAAATCGCTGGCGATATCAACTATTCGTAGAATATGACCTTTGGTAGTTTCGTAACCCGTGGTGGCTGGCATTGTAAGCCTGACAAAAACCGCATTGTCTTCAAATTCAGGGAAAAAGGAACTCTTTAACCAACCCGAAGTCATTGAATAAACCGTGATGGTAAAAACCGCGACAGCAGTGACAATTGTGATGGTTTTATTGGATATACACAGATCCAAGAACGGGCGATAAATTTTGATAATAGCGGATTCAAAACCTCGAGAGAAGTTTTGCTGAATTTTACCTAAACCGCTAATACTGTTTTCTTCGCGTGGTTTAATCGTGCTCATATGCGACGGTAAAATTAGCTTAGACTCTATTAGTGAGAATGCCAATACAGGGATTACAACCAAGGGTATTTGCGCAGCCAAATCTGACAAAATTCCATCGACCAATAGTAGTGGGGCGAAAGCGACCATGGTGGTAATAACACCAAAGGTTACTGGAACCGCCACTTCTTTAGTGCCAATTAACGCGGCGTCGGCGGGTGACAAGCCGTTGCGTTGATGACGATATATATTTTCGCCCGTAACGATTGCATCATCGACGACAATGCCAAGCACCAATAGATAGGCAAACATCGTTAGCATATTCAGCGTTAAGCCAAGAACCGGCATCATGGCTAAGCCACCTAGAAAACATACTGGGATGCCTAAACCTACCCAGAGAGCTACCGCAGGGCGTAAGAATAGCGACAGTAATACTAAAACTAAAATCCCCCCTTGGACGGCACTTGTCACTAAGGTTGATAGGCGGTCTTCTACTACCGCTGATGTGTTGCCATAGTTGCCTAGTTTTATTCCTTCAGGCAGTGTCTTTTCGTATTCATCCATAAAGGCAAAAACTTTGTTTGCGACGTCAATCGTACTTTGATTGCCGACCCTGAATGCTTCTACCGTTATCGCCGGTAAGCCAGAATATTGAGTTTCAACTTGTCGTAATTGGTAGCCGTCGATAACGTTCGCAATGTCTTTAACATATAGAACTTTGTCGCCAGAATTAAAAACTGGAATTGCTTCAAATTCTTCTTTGTTATATGACTGGCCATTGGCACGAACCAATATATCGCCGTCTCTCGTCCGTAAATTGCCGGCTGAAATGTCGATAGAGTTCCGTTGAATTGCCGCACCAATATCTTCGACCGAAAGGTTGTATTGTTTCAGCACGTGAGGACTAACTTCAATATGAATCTCACGTCCAGGCGCTTGCACGGGGCCAATTTGGGTGAGTCCGTCAACTTGTAATAATGCTTCGCGCATATCTGATGCAGTTTGGAACAAAAGATCGTAATCGACGTCGCCATAGACCGCAATTCCGATAACCTGAATGGGAATATCGGCCAGTTCGATAACTGGGCGTTCTGCATCAGCGGGTAGGGTATTTAGCGCATCGACTCTATTTTTTACATCTGAAAGTAAGGCCTTCTCATCATAGTCTGGTTTAATTTCAATCGAAACACTTGATACATCTTCAGATGAGCGAGAGCTGATTTTTTTAACGCCTTCTAGATCAGCTACTGATTCTTCAATGCGCGCAGTAATAGTTGCTTCGATGGACTCAGGATTACCGCCCGGTAAAATCGTTGTCACGGTTATAAGGCCCAGAGCGAAGTCGGGCATCAGTTCTAAAGCGATGTCTTTTTTTACAGCTGTGTAACCCATTAATATGATGCACACCATTAATAAGTTCGCTGCAACATGATTTTTTGCAAACCATTCAATCATCGTGTTCTCCCGGCTCCTATTGTTGCCTTGATACTCGTTGAAGAGGGTTGTTTATTAACCCATCCTAGCATCTTCTTTATTCCAAAATTGTAACCATGAAGCCCATGTTTTTGATGCAGCACTAAGACAAAGGTACTTAAATTTTCGTGCCACTAGGTAGTTGATAGGAACCACTAGTAAGGTAATGATGGTTGCAAACACAATGCCAAAGGCTAGTGATGTTGCCATCGGTTTTAACCATTTAGCTTGTTGAGACCCGTCAAGAAGAATAGGGGCTAGACCTGCAAATGTGGTTATCGATGTGAGCAATACGGGGCGAAAGCGAATGGCGGCCGAGCTAAGCACCGCGTCCACGAGTTCTATTCCTCGTTGTCTCCTTTTGTTTATATAGTCGACTAATACTAAGCTATCGTTTACTAAAACCCCTACCAAGGCTAGCATGCCAAAGACACTGAGCACCGATAAATTTTGTCCAGTGATGAAATGCCCCACGATCGCACCAATAATGCCAAATGGAATGACCGACATTACGATCAAGGGCTGGCCGTATGATT
>CAZFVP010000170.1:0-1681 GCA_964522345.1 uncultured Gammaproteobacteria bacterium
ACTAAGCCCACCGCTAAAAGCGAATTGGTAATCGGGATAAGGGTTGCTTTATAGGCAATATTTCGTGCGTCATATTCGCTAGTGCGATTTAATTCAGCAAAGTAACGTTCGGCAAATAAGCTAATTCCGTTCATTCCAACAGCAAACACCATACCGGCTAATGGGATAACCACATTGGGTTGAAACCAGGGAGTGGCCTGTAATACACCTTGTGTAATTAGTGCTAAGAGGCTGATATTAACAATCAGGGTTGATAACAGGGCTTTAACGTATAAGCGATTTCGGTGTTCTGGAACCGAGCGAAGTGCTATCCACGATGAAGCGCAAAGCATAACGCTTAGAACAAGGAGTACTAACGCCGGTTGTTTGGTTTCAAAAATAAAGGTTAGCAGATAGCCAATTAGACATAGCTGCATCACCATTCTTGCTAATGCGTATATAGATGCACCGGCGTTAGCAGACCATTTCCAAAGAATTATTAATACTAGCGCGGCGGGCGCGGCAATCAGTGCTAGGTTTTCTATGGGTATGATCGCCATCAAATTTCCAAATTATTTTATTGGTCCTCGTCTATTTGGTTTTAGCGCATTTAATTGCTTTTCTAGAGATTCAATTTGAGATTTCGTACTCACCATCGTGTTCATCAGCTTATCGTGTAAATCTGGGTGTTCTAGTTTTTGTAAATACGCATATTTTGCTTCGTCTAAATTATTGATTACGACTGCGATAAATAAATTTACGACCACGAAGGTGCCGATCACCACAAAACTTACAAAGAATAGAGCATAGGCTGGCGATAGCTCCATTGCGGTATACATAACGTCGGTCCAGTCTTCGAGCGTTACGATTCTAAACAGTGTCAATAATGAATAGGCTAAGTTACGCCAATGTGTTGGATCGTGTTCGTGAAACAGATGGAACCCCAATACAGCGTAGATGAAGAACAATAAGCTCATCAACATAGTAATGTGCAACATCGATGGAATGGACCGTACTAAGGTTTCAACAATCAAACGTAATTCAGGAAACGCGTTTACCAAACGCAGTACTCGTAATAGGCGAAACACTCGGCCTAACATTGCAAACTCAGACGAGATAGGCAATAGCGAGAGAACAATCAAAGAGAAGTCGAAAATATTCCAGCCGTCTTTGAAGTAGTTTAGTGGTTTCGGTGATAGAGCGATGATTTTGATAAACGCTTCTATTATGAATAGTCCCAGAACTACTCTGTGTGCAGTATTAAAAGTGGCCTCGAGTGCTGGCGTCATCAAACTCGGGAAGGCTTCAAAGCCTATCATCGCCGCAGTAACTAAGATTAAGCCGATGACGATGCGGTCAAAGAGGGTCGAGGCTGCAAAGTGTCTAATTGCGTTCATTTCTAAGAACCTTTCTTGTTCAATGCCTCGTATTTTTAACACGAGGCACGAGTCGGGTGTTTGTTTCAGGTAGCTCCTGACGCCTAGATATAAGGCTTAACCCGTATTTCTCAAGCCAGTGGCGATTCCATTAATACTGTCTAGCGCAGGTTTTAACCATTTTGATCGCATGCGGTCTTCCTCCTGGTCTAAGCGAGCTAGTAACTTGACTTGAATATGGTTCAGTGGGTCGAGGTATGCATTACGCCATCGCACTGATTGACCAATTTCAGGGAAGTCTGCCATCATCAGCCGTTCTCCAGTAA
>CAZFVP010000170.1:1781-4627 GCA_964522345.1 uncultured Gammaproteobacteria bacterium
GACCAACCAAACACCCAGCCAATAGCGCGTATGGATTTTTTCGAGTAGTCGGCTTTTTTGCGATGTGACGGACGTGAGCCGATATTTAACAAACCAATTTCACTTGACGGAGTGGTCTCATAAAAATATTGCATCGTTGCTACGTTATCATCGGTTAGTTCGCGAAATGCGGCTTCGCCGGAGATAACGAGTTGGTCCATCATGTCTATATGTTTAGTCTGATCTTGACGGTCATTATTCGGGTCACTGGCTTTCATTAAACCGGTGATACCAACGGTGAGCTCATAGCGTGCAGTTTCTTTGAAGTTATATTTAAACGAGAGAACTTCACCCTGCTCAGTGAATTTAATGCCACCTTTTACAGTACCTTTAGGCTGACTTAAAATCGACTCGTGAGTCGGGCCACCGCCACGACCAATGGTGCCACCACGGCCGTGGAATAATAAACAACGAATATCGTGCTTATCGGTTACCGAGACTATGTTTTGTTGTGCTTTATATAGATTCCAGCTTGAGGCGAGAATTCCACCATCTTTACAGGAGTCCGAATAGCCTAACATCACTTCTTGAGTGTCGTTGGTATAGGCTAGCAATTGTCGATATACAGGGTTAGTAAACAGGCTTTCCAGTGTGGGTTCAGCGTGTTCTAGATCGACGACGGTTTCAAATAGAGGTGCTATGTGTATTTCACTATGGATATTTCCGTCTTGGTCTGAGGTAATGAGGCCAGACATTTTTGCCAGTAGGGCAACCTCAAGCAAGTGACTGGCTTCATGTGTCATGGAAATGATATAGCTGCCAAAGCACTCAGCCGAAACTTCCTCACGCATTTCACTCATTAAATTAAACACCGCAATAATGTCGGCACTTTGTATGGTGATCTGCCTGCGATCATAACTAAGGCTAGCGGTATCCAAAATGCGCTCAGTTAGCCAAGTCTGGCGTTCTGATTCGCTCATTGAATAGTAGTCTATTGGCTGGTCCATGGTTAAGCCAATCTCATGTATCGCTTGGCTGTGGAGAGTTGACTCTTGACGAATATCCATTTTAGAGAGGTAGAAACCACAGCTATCGAGTAGCCGCAGTAAGTCTTGTAAACTACCACGAGTAAGGTTTGCTTCATTGTGATGAATTAAAGAATCTCGTACGGTGCTTAATTCGTACTTAAACTCAGCCTCATCCTGGAATGCTAATGGGTCATAGGGCGGTTGACCATCGCCTAGGCGAGCTTCAGCGATGGCAATCGTATGCTCTAGGCGCAGTTTTACGAGACTTAGTTTTCGACGATAAGGTTCTTTTTGGTGTTTCTTACCAAGGTATTTAGTAAGGCGGACGCGGTCACGCTCCATAGATGCCGTGAACTCATCGGACAACGCTACCTGGTCTATGCTATGCGTTAAAATTTTACTCAAATTGTCAACGCGGCGAGCGTATTCGGTAAGTACCTCGATTTGTTGCATGCGTAACGCATTGCGTGTTATCTCAGGTGTAACGAATGGGTTTCCATCTCGGTCTCCGCCGACCCAGGTACCAAATCTCACGATATTGGGTAAGTTAATCGCGTGTCCCCGAGCTTCGGGGTACGAGTGCTTAATTGCGCTTTCCAGATCACGATAAATTTCCGGCAGACAAGCAAAAATGCTTTCTCGAAAATAGTAGAGAGAGTTTTCTATTTCATCGTAGACGGTAGGCTTAGATGGTCTTACGGCCTCAGTTTTCCAGAATATCTGAATCATCGCCTTTAAGCGATGACGAAACTCGCTTAGCTCAGCTTCTCCAATCTCTCCTCGTGTCAAGCCCTGGTATTCTTTATGAATACGCTGAAGTGCTTCGAGTACAATTGGGCGCTTAGCCTCAGTTGGGTGAGCCGTAAATGTAGGGTAATAGTTTAAGTCACTTACAAGTTCGATTACTTGATCTAAAGACTTGCCGTTGTTTTTAAAACCTTCGACAGTATCGATAAATGAATTCTTCCATGTTTCACCAGCTTCTTCTAATGACGCTCGCGCTTTTTGATTGGCATGTTCTTCTGAGATGTTTGCAAGGTGAAAAAACGTACTAAACGCGTGTATTACGCGATCGAGTGCGTCTGCGTCTAGATTATCTATTGCGTTTAAGAGTTCGTTTTGTTTATCTGAGTCAGGGGCCAAACGCTGGCTTATAAAGCCTTGTCTAAGCAACTCAACCGCGTCAAAAACTTCGCGCCCCTCTTGCTCGATAATAACTTCACCCAGTAAATCGGGTAGAATTTTAGCTTCATCGCTAAGTGCACTAATTGGTGGATTCACAGCATTGCCTACAATCTATGTAATTTAATTACACTAAATTGTACCATTGCTCAAAGTGATAACCATCAAGATAATGTAATATTCTGGGTTAGAACATTATATATTGTTCTTTTAGGTGGCGTTTATAATTAGAAAGCCCCCACAAAGCTCAATTTTAATCGGGCCTAGCTGGATAGTCTCAGAAGCTAAATTAAAATCAGCTTGCACCTGGCATTGATACGTTGAACCATTTTGCTGGAACTCGAATTGGCTGACTGACCGTCCGGTTGCATTGTCTAAGTGACCTTCAAAGTCATCAGCTCTGGCATTTGCAAACGGAAAAGGTGTATAGAGACCTGGGCAATGAGCTGACACTGCATAAGCCGATTTTCCTGTACTGAGATTGTGTATTTCTATTTCTGCATAGCAGCCAATATGTTCGTCACCAGATAAGAAAACCAATTGCTCTACTTGTTGGTCAACGACCAACGCAAGCATGTAGAGAGACCGGGTAGCCGTCCCATCCATCTGACCGAATACAGTTAGCCGCTGAGTTCTGGCTAGCGTGATTCATATTGT
>CAZFVP010000171.1:0-3150 GCA_964522345.1 uncultured Gammaproteobacteria bacterium
AAGTTGTAAATTCTTCATCGCTTAGTGGGGCTTAAATTATCCGTATAAACTCATATTAACTCGATATACTGATGCCTCCAAGCCTAACAGTTTTAATACTTTAGCAAATTGGATTTCAAATACCTCAAATAAGCATCGTAACGTCACTGTAAGGTTTTATCAGCTCCACACTAAATACCTGCTGACTCTAAATCAATCGAGCTCGAAAAGATTTTCCTTTGATCTTGCCTTGTCCTAATTGCTTGAGTGCAAGCTTAGCCAGAGGGCGCTCTACGGCAATGTATGCCCAATTATCAAGTACTTGAATCTTGCCTATATTATCGCCATTAATTTCTTCTGCCTTGGTTAATGCACCAACCAAATCACCAGGCCTCAATTTTTGCCGCTTCCCTCCTTCGACTCTCAAAGTAGACATCATTGAACGGTCGGGGATATGACTTAACATCTCGACGGGTGGTAGGTTGCTTGGTCGAATTTTTGTTTCTAGATACGCTTCTAACTGATCAACCCTGAATTGCTCGGACACTTGAAACAATGAACACGCTTGACCCTTTTCACCCGCTCGACCCGTTCGACCAATCCTGTGCTTATACACCTCAAGCTCTCTGGGTAAATGATAATTAAAAACCAAGCCTAATGTATCGATATCCAGGCCTCGGGCGGCGACATCGGTAGCAACTAACACATTAACGCTACCATTCGAGAAACGTATCAGTGTTTGATCTCGATCTTTTTGTTCCATATCTCCGTGCAGCGCGGCCGCACTAAAGCCTGCACTTTTTAGCCCTCCTGCGACTGCTTGACTGTCTTGACGTGTGTTGCAGAAAACAAGCGATTGCTTGCCGCTATTATCCAGCAACAACAATTTTAATGATTGTAAGCGGTCTTGCTCGTTATCAACCAAAAAGAATGCTTGATCAATACGTACAGTGTCTTGAGTAGGTGCCACTTCAACCATGCTTGGCTTATGCATAATACTCTCAGCGATCGACTTAATACCTTTCGGGTAAGTTGCGCTGAACAATAGAGTTTGTCGTTTAGCGGGCACGGCATCTATGATAGCTTCAAGCGTTTTCTGAAAACCCATATCGAGCATTCGATCGGCCTCATCTAACACCAATGTGTTCATTCTTGACAAATCTATGGTGCCTTTATTCAGATGATCATCTATGCGACCAGGTGTGCCGACGACGATATGCGCTCCTTTCTCTAAAGACGACATTTGAGCTTTGATTGGCGTTCCACCATAAAGCGTCACCACTTTGACGTTAGGAATGCCTCGCGCGAGGCGACGTATCTCACCTGATACTTGCTCGGCTAGCTCTCTTGTAGGGCATAGCACCAATGACTGCACCTTAAACAACTTTGTATCTAGTTTATTCAATAAGCCTAAGCCAAACGCCGCCGTTTTACCTGAGCCGGTTTGACCTTGCGCTATGACATCTTTAGCGCTTAAGATTATTGGTAGGCTCTGGGCTTGGATCGCCGTCATCGAGTTAAAACCAAGCGAACTTAAGTTTTCCTGCAATTGGGGAATTAAGTTCAGCGATGAAAATTGATAATCAGACATAAATACCACGACCTAAACGGTTAGCGATTAAAGTTTGACGCGATATTAACGCGCCTTGTCTCGAAACGCATTTAATCATTAACGAAAAGACCTTACACTTATACTTTGTTTTCGAATATACCTCTCTCAAACAGGTAATTCAGGGACTGAACTAAAGAATTTAAATGAAACTCAACGTTGAATAAAAAAGTCTCTCTCTTTTTCATCATCATCACGGTAATGCTCGACGCCATGGGCATTGGCTTGATCCTGCCAGTAATGCCGGCCCTGATCCAAGAAGTGAGCCTCACTTCAATGTCAGATGCAGCGCTTTGGGGCGGCTTACTGACCGCAAGTTATGCGGCGATGCAGTTCTGTTTTGGGCCGTTTTTAGGCAACCTTTCAGATCGCTTTGGGCGCCGCCCGGTATTAATTGTGTCGCTGACTTTCATGGGCTTAGACTATTTTCTAATGGCCGCTGCGCCAACGTTATTGTTGCTGTTCATAGCGCGTATAATTTCTGGCATCACTGGCGCGACTTACTCTACTGCCGCTGCCTACTTATCAGATACATCAGCAAAAGGAGAGCGGTCACGGAACTTTGGCTACATTGGTGGCGCATTTGGTATCGGCTTCATTCTTGGGCCACTCATTGGCGGCCTATTGGCCGAGTTTGGAATTCGTATGCCATTCATCGTCGCTGGTATATTAGCGCTAATGAACGCGGCGTTCGGCTTTTTTGTGTTACCTGAAACCTTGCCTAACAATAAACGTCGAAAATTCGAATGGCGCAGAGCAAACCCGTTCAATGCATTAATGCGCATTAAAAACCTACCATTGATTGGCAATATGATGTTTGTGGTTTTAATTTATTCGACAGCAAGTAATGTTTATCCATCAATTTGGAGTTTCTTTACAATCGAACGATTTGGTTGGGATACAAAAATGGTTGCTACCAGCCTCGCATTCTATGGAATCTGTGCAGCGACTGTTCAAGTTGTCGTGCTCGGAGCGATGATCCGTAAGTTCGGGGTTGAACGCACATCAACTATTGGTATGGTTATTTCAATAGGCGCTCTGATATTCTTAAGCGTTATAGACAGCACGTTACTAATCTTTCTCGGCATGCCTATCTGCGCCTTGGGAGCTGTTGTTAGCCCCGCTCTACAGGGAATGATGGCCGACCAAGTGGACGATGATTCGCAAGGCGAATTGCAAGGTGTCTTCGCTTCGGTGGTGGCTATTTCAGCGATTCTTAGCCCGTTAATTATGTCCTTTACGTTTCAGCAATTCACCAAACAAAACGCAGTGTACTACCTGCCTGGAGCCCCGTTTGCCGCCGCAGCTCTGTTAACAATTGCGGCTCTAATCGTATTCTATAACAGCCGCGGCGAACGTCAGACCTTACCCGTTAAGTAATTTTCGCGTTCTTGCTGGACGATTTCTTTAATCGAAAACGCAACATGGTTCACGGTATAAATTGATAATACAGTAACCTGTATCCGTTAATTTGAACCTTTTAAAAGAACCTTAAACCACTTAGCACTATCTTTGGCAGTTCTCTGGCCAGTTTCAAAGTCTACGTGATGGAGACCAAACCG
>CAZFVP010000171.1:3250-4585 GCA_964522345.1 uncultured Gammaproteobacteria bacterium
TTCCTTGGTCTTCACTTAAGCCACCATTACCGTAAACGGGTTGCTCTTTTACGTCACCACTTGCTTCAGACGCGAGCATGGTTGTGTAATGATTTAGTCCAAAGAAATCGCTCGACCCTTTTATCAATACGCGTTGTGCATGGTTTATTTTCGGCAGCCTTTCACCGAGTCGAAGACGCATACTTTCAGGGTAATCTCCTAAATAGATAGGGTCGGCAAACCAAGCTAGGAAAAATTCTAAGGCTCGCTGCGCCGCCGCTTTATCATCATCACTATTCGTAAGCGGCTCTCGCCAGTCACAATTATTTGTAATGCCTATTTTGCCACCTTGTTGTTCTTGGAATTGTTTGCGATAGGCATCAACAGCGTGAGCGTGAGCAAGCAACAAGTTATGACCAACTCTATAGGGTTCGATATTAGAGATATGCCCTGGCGCAAAAACTCCCTGACCATAACCGAGAATAGAAACGACCCAAGCTTCGTTAATGGTAATCCAGTTTTTCACCTTTTTACCGAAGGCAGCAAAGCATATAGACGCATATTCAGTAAACCGATCGACTATAGAGTCTGCTACCCAACCACCCTCGACTTCTTGCAGATACTGAGGTAAGTCCCAATGATAAAGTGTAGCCCACGGCTCAATGCCATGCGCCAAGCAAGTATCGATTACTTTATTATAGAAATCGATGCCCTCTTCGTTCACTGAATCAGTTGTGCCATCTGGTAAAATTCGGGACCAAGAAATTGAAAAGCGGTAAGCCTTAACACCCATTTGGGCCATCAACTCAATATCTTCTTCAAATCGACTATAGTGATCACATGCGATATCGCCTGTATCGCCATTAGCGATATTGCCTGGCGTTTTACAAAAATGGTCCCATATTGACGGCCCTCTCCCATCGCCGATAGTCGTCCCTTCTATTTGATACGCCGATGTAGCTGTACCCCAAACAAAATCGTCAGGAAATCGCGATGCTAGCCTCATGCTGGCCTCCTAACGGTCTTGCGGTAATTTGTCATACCAGGTCTTCTTTAAGATCAATGAAGTAACAATTGCAACCACGGCCGTAATTGCAATAGGCACCGTCTGTAGAAGAACTAAGTAAATCGGCAAAATCACCAGAGATGTTTGCCAAACGACTCCCACCAAGATTTTGAAAGCATCGTTTTTAAAGTTCTTATTCGGCTTAAAACTAGCATCTTCAGCCATTACCTTCGCTTTTATCGGCCCCCAGAAACCCCAAGAGCGAACCGTCTTATAAAAATCCTTGAGAATCTCTTCATCCACAGGCTTTGTCATCAAGGTGCCAACAACACAACCAATCAATGCAATAA
>CAZFVP010000172.1:0-4542 GCA_964522345.1 uncultured Gammaproteobacteria bacterium
TTTTATTTCATTGCCACTAGCTCGTTCCCACATCTGAATGTAGGCTTCAGCGGAATTCATAGCCGCCTGGTAAATTCGTTCACCTGAGCGCTCTCGAATTTCTTGTAAGTGATCAGCAACCATCCCGTAATGCGCCATGCCAACAGTATTGTAATTAAATTCTTTGTCGCCTGATTTTTGCACATCAAAAACCAAACCTAGTTCTGATGTGAATGGGTAGTTTAACGGTGCGGTTACAACGTCATCTCTAGGTGGAACTTGATTGGCCAGGCCGGTCATATCAGTGCCAATACCAACACCGGCTAAAAATTTGGTTTGCTCAATGATATCTAAGTATTCGTCGATTCGCTTGGTTAGTTCTGTTGCTTTTGGGGTAATTACAACACTTAATCTGTTGTAATTTAACAACAACTCTCGGTTTTTTAGATGTTTCCCTTAATAGTCGGTTAATACAGGCGTTTAATCAATAAGGGCGTACTAAGATTGATTTATGAAATTTAAATGAGTATTTATTTTCATAACTCTCTCTTCTTTTTGTTATTATTCGCCGCTCTAGTAAGCGGCGTTTTTTTTGCCCGCATGTTTTATTTTTCTTAGCGCCTGAGGGTTTGTATTAAGATTAAATTAGGGGCTTTCTAATGAATCTAATATTTTTTTAGGTCGCGAATAGTTTGAATGCCTGCAGCTTTAATCTTGTTAGAAATTAGTGGCACTACCAAGGCACTGAGGCCGCTAAAGACGATTTTTGCGTGCCAGTCGACATTACACCCTTCATTAGATTCCATTACCGTTACTGTATCTACCGCGGTGAAGTTTTTACTTGTGCCAGTTAATACCGCCTTAGATGGCAAATTAAACTCCGTGATTTCATAATTGATAGGCAACTTTCGCTTGCCCATCGCAAACAATAAGTTGAAACGCGTACCGAGTTGCACCTCTGACTCTCCCACTTTTTCTGAAGTTACAATTGTGTTGTCCCATTCATCAATGTGTGAGAAGTCAACAATATAGTCAAACGCGTGTTGTGCTGAGGCTACGGTTGAAAAGGTTTCATGCATTTCTAATGTATATTTCATGATTTGAGCGTACCTTTAGGTTCAAATGCGGCGTTAATCATAGTCACTAGGTTTGAAGCTTGTATTTGGTTTGGACGGCTAGTGTTTATAGGTAATTATTTCTTTCGACTTAATACATACTCTGCAACAGCTTGGAGCGTTTCTTCGCCAAGATAAGCCTGAGATGGCATTTCTGGGTAATCTTCGCGTTTCTTAGTTGGCTTAGAGATATATGCAGCAAGTCCTTCAGGGTTTTCGAAGTAAAGTGCTTGAATAGTCTGAATTGAAGGCCCGATCAAACGTCCGTTATATGAATGGCAACCCGTGCATACGCCTAGATAGGCTATTTGACCACGTTCAGAAGGCGCTATCTGTCGTGCTGGCACAGGAGTGTCTAACAAGTAAGTATCTATACTATCTGTATTATCGAAATCACAATCAGAAAAGTTTTTCACCCCTACTGTTTTATAACGGCTTCGATTAGCGATACAACTTCCACTTCCTTCACTCACGTGTACAACATCTGGGTGCACACTTTTAAACTCGAGCGCCATCAACGCTTTAATACTTATGATCGTTTCATAGCCATTGTTTATCATGGTGTTGTCTAGTACTGATATTTGATCGGGGTTTGGCTCAGAGTCAGGGTCATCGCTAATGTTGGCGGCGTGAGCATGGTCCACAATTAAAATGCCGGCATTTTTATTATCAGAAATAATATTGCTTTCTACAACGACTTGGTCAGCGGCCATTATTAGCACGCCGGTACCCGGGGGAATACCCGCAACTGTCGAACCAGGAGCACCAAAGTTATCGTGATTATTACCTACGATAAAGTTATTACGAATAATCACATCGTAGGTTGTTTTGATTGGTAAACCCGGCGTGATAAATGCCAAGATTCCGCCAGTGTTATTGTGTACGTAGTTGTTTTCAACAATTGCGTGACGACTGTTTTCGATCTCGATGCCTGCAACGCTATCGAATACATCGTTATGAGCAACGTGTATGTTGTCGCTCATACCCACATAAATCGCGGCATCTTCTATGCCCGAAATGACATTATGTTCCACGACTCCGTTCTTGCCTAATTGTGGGAACACACCGTAGACACCAGTATCAACGATAATATTGTTACGAATTTCAAAGTTGTTACCTGCCTGACCCATAATGCCATTGCCTTTATAACGAGTGATGCGCAGGTTTTCGACCACGATATTATTACCCGAATAAAGAATCGCATCGTTAAGTTTACCCAAACCGTCTAAGGTTGCACGTTCACCTTCTTCGATAACACCAATTAAGCGGATATTGTCTTTGTCAATGTAGATAGTTTCGCTATAAGTACCCGGCATTATGTGAATCGTTGTTCCAGGTTTTGCTTTTTTAACGGCCTCTTGTATCGAGTCGCCTTCATCCACGGTGACCACTATTTGATTGGGAGCACCTGCTGGGCCATAAGCCGATTTTTCGATAGTTTCATCACTCTCTTTGTCATCGATATTTTTTGGAACATACGAAGCTGAGTTGGTGCTAGTAGTTTGAGACACGTTATTGTTCTTGCCCCAATAGTGTCCAGCGGCGCCTGCACCTGCGATTAATGCGACAATCAGTAAACTATTAATCTTCATTGGTTTCTCCTGTTTTTATCTAGCTTAAGGTCGTAGCTAAATTTATCTATTGGTTCGTGGTTGATCGGGGTTAAGCCTGATGGCACCCTGGTTGGTATTTCAGGTTTGAATTTTTCATCGCTCAGTGTTTTCATAAACGTGACGATTAAATCTAGTTCATGATCACTCAGGTCCGGTTCGCTGATGTGCCAATGTATCGTCAAATCCAAACCATCTGGAACTGCATGCCCTCGGCCTTTGTTATAGAACTCAGTAGCTTCTTTTAAGGTTTTGAAATTGCCTGAGTGCATATATGGCCCCGTCTCAGCAATGTTGCGCAAACTTGGCACTTTAAAGCCACCTTTGAGTTTCGGCAGCCCGAACGTTTTCTCAGCGCCAATGTCAAATTCACTGCCAGGTTTCTCAGGGACGCCAATAACAGCTATTTGATTGTTAGTAAAAAGGGGCGGTGTATGACATTCAGAGCAACGTGCAACAAATGAACGAAACACATTTAGTCCTGCTACTTCATCGTCATTTAACGCATTATGATTGCCATGAGCGTATTCGTCATACCGGCTATTGAGCGAAATTAGTGACGTTTGAAATGCCGTTAAGGCTATCGTCAGGTTTTCGATGCTCAAGCTATTTTGGTCCTCAAAAGCCTCAGCGAAAAAACGCCTGTAGTGTTCATTGTTACTTAGACTTTTGAGCAAATTATCTGGCGTATTGTTCATCTCGTTGGGCGCGTAAAGTGGGCCAAGAGCTTGTTGCTCTAGGCTCTTAGCGCGAGCATCCCAGAAGAAAGTAGATAAGAATGCACTGTTCCAAAGGCTGGGTGCTGAACGTTTTCCCATTAAGCCGTTGATTCCAATAGAGACAGGTTTGTCATCCGCGAAGCCTTTATCCGGGTGATGGCAGCTTGCGCAGGAGACACTCTGGTTTCCTGACAATAGCGGGTCAAAGAATAGAAAACGGCCCAAGTCTATTTGTTGAGGACTAAAACCGTCCCGATGTGCAGGCAGGTTACTCTGTGTACCGCCAACACCGCGGTTTTGGGTTGATGTATAAAATTGATATAAGGTTCGTAGTTCACATTTATTACCTTTAACTAACTCGAAACCTTTTGGGCAATTAGAACTCAATTCAACCTTATCTTGAGCCGCAGAGGAATCGACCTTGCTTAGCACCAGCATGGCCGATAAAAAAGCGGTGCAAAGCGCAAATTGAATTAACCTTGTTATCATCTGTTGTATGTTGCTCTTGGGCTAGATATTAATCTTGCAAAGAAACGATGTAGGCAATTACTGAGTCTATTTTCGCTTGATCGCTTAAAGTGCCCGCGATTATTTTCATCTGCCGACCAAGTTTATCCGACTCATGTGAACCGCGTTTTCCGTCTAGGTAATTAGCATATTGGCGCGATAGGTAAGTGGCACTTAAGCCAACAAGACTTGGAGAGTTTAAGCGTTCGTTGCCAGAGGCATCTGCTCCATGACATGCGCCGCAACTGGCCTGATAAACCTTGTAACCGTTATTGGTGCCGTTAGCCGTTTTCTCGTTGTTAACTGACGCACTTGGTTTGCTTAACGAACTTAAATAGGCGCTGACGTTGGCTCTAGCTTTTGAGCTTTTTATAATCGCTGATATCGCGGCCATTTGTTGACCATAGCGATCTGTTTTATCTGCGCCTCTAACTCCATTACTAAAATGTTCTAATTGGCGATTGAGATAGGTTTTATATTGACCAGCTAATGCTGGGCCACCGAGTGCATCGTTGCCCTGAGCCAGAGGCCCGTGACAACTTGCGCAACTATTGTCAAAAATTGCTTTTCCCTCGCCTGTGTCGTTAGCCGAGACAGTGGCACTAATGCTCA
>CAZFVP010000173.1:0-4525 GCA_964522345.1 uncultured Gammaproteobacteria bacterium
ATTTAAATGATGACACCGAGTCAGATATTCAAGTTACCTCGTTTTATATCCAAGACCAGATAGCCATCTCCGATAAGTTAGATGTTGTGATTGGTGGCCGTTTTGACCGCTTTGATATTGACGTCGTTGATAATGAAGAAGGTGGCTCATTGTTAAGCAATGTTGACAATGAATTCTCACCAAGAGCGGGCATTATCTACAAGCCACAAGAAAACGTGTCTATTTATGCAAGCTATAGCGAGTCGTTTTTACCACGCAGTGGTGAGCAGTTCGCCGACATTAGCGACAGCAATGACCTGCTCGACCCTGATGAATTCGAAAATACTGAAATCGGTATTAAATGGGATGTTAACGCTGATTTAAGTTTCACCGCTGCGGTATTTGAAAACCAACAGACAACGCCCGTAATCTCAGCGTCTGACGCCTCTGGTGCAACCTTGGATATTCTAGAAGCCGAGGTTAGTGGGGTTGAGTTTCAACTCAACGCACAAGTCAATGATGCGTGGTCTCTGAGAGCAAATTATAGTTATCTAGACGGCGAACTAGCCGACGGTTCAACACCTCGAGAGTTGCCTGAAAACACCTTTTCAATCTGGAATTCGCTTCAAATTAGCTCGAAGTTTAATCTTGGCATAGGGGCTACCTTTCAAGACGAAAGCTTTACTTCCAATAGTAGCGATTCGCCGGTATTGCCAAGTTACACGCGTGTTGATGCGTCTGCTTACTATGACGTTTCGGAGAAATTGCGTATTCAGCTTAACATTGAAAACTTAACCGATACCGAGTACTTTCCGAACGCACACACCGCCAATAATATAACTGTTGGCGCTCCAATCAATGCTGTTCTGACCCTCACTGGTAAATTTTAAATTGTTTAGAAGCTTTAGTTGCCGAAACAAAATTACGGAGTATTAGAACGCCGCAACTTTGAACTTAACAGTCCGAATCGACAGCCGCCTTAGGCGGCTGTTTTTGGTTTTAGTAAATCACCGAATCGTTCCTGTCCAAGGCTCTCAGCAAAACTGTTATCCTGCCAAGCGACCTTCCCATTTATAATCACTAAGGGCACTACACCGTTCGAACGATTCACTAGTTGGGGGTGTTGGTATTCTTCTCGAAAGATACGTTCCACACTAGCCTCACCATCATATTTAGCCAATTGTTTCGGATCGACTAGTATCAAGTCAGCGACATCTCCTTCGTAGATTGAACCTCGGTCAACATCAAATACGTCAGCGGCATCCTTAGTCAAACGTTTAACCATATAGCTAATATCTTGTTCACCACCCTGCGCCGCCAAGCGCAGGCTACGTAGGTTTACGTCGTAAAATGCCATGTTTGTTAAATGCGCCCCACTATCGTTAAAACCCGGTAGCAAGGCTGGGTCCATTAATAATTCTCTAACGGTTTTTATATCTCGATTCGCTGTAATGGTGTACCACGAAATTTGTGTGTCGAATGTACGAAGCATTTGCAACACGAAATCGGCTTCATCGGACACCCAAAAGAAATCACTACTCACAATTTTCTGCTCCGCTTCAGAAAGCGTCACCGTGGACCCTTCCATACGAGATTCAAGGACGCGATCTAAAACTGCTTGAAACGTCATGCCCTGCCATTCCTCGAGTGGACACACATCAATGGTCATACTGTTTAAGTCTCGATCAAACGCATAATCTTCAATACGAAGAAGCCGTTTGAGTCGAGCCAAACTAAAACCACTCTTGCCTTTCATCCACATAGCTCTAAACGCTTTGATGTACTCTGGATCTTGTAAAATTCTAGCTCGCTCAGCACGGTCATCTAGATCTGTTTCGTTCAACGCTCGAAGCTCCGGTATTTCTTCTGCAATAGGTGTCACAGCGCCATCGGACCAAATTTTAAATCGTGCCCCAAGCGCTTGCATATAGAACTCACCATCGAGAAACTTAGAGTTCAATACCCGCGCAAGTAATCGGGCCATCTTAATCAAGTTGCGGTTTGTACTGACGTCTAACGCCGCTACAACCGTCGTCTTAAGTGGCTTACCATGTAAACGGCCGCAGGACAAAAGAAACATTTTTAACACATTTGCAGGGCTGTCTTTGGGAGGTGTCGCCTGCCACAACTTGCTCTCTTCACGCACAACTTGGGTCAATTGCTTGATCTCATTATATTTGGCGAATTGAGTCGGAATGGTTTTATGACAATTCGGTTGATTAGCCAAATAATGAAACGGTAAGGCATCAGTAGAAAACCCCGCGTAGCCCATCTTAAGGCCTTCGCGTAAGCGACGTTGCATATCGTTGATTTCTGCTTGAGTAGGGTCACGAGTAACACTTTCTTGAAAACCCATGGACTCAATACGCAACATTGAGTGCGGAATCATCGTAATCACATTTGGGCCAATGTTAATCGACTCCAAGTGATCTATATATTCCTGCGGCTTAGTCCAAGTCACTTTATCTGCACAAGCACGAAGCACTGGCTTAGGAATGTTTTCAACCCGCGCATAACAATCAACAATAGGGTCCGTGTCGCCTTCTCGCTGATTACCAAAAGCAAGCCCTAAACTACAGTTTGAAATCACCACAGATGTAGTTCCATGACGTGTCGACTCTGGTAAGCCAGGCGCAACTTCTAACTCAAGATCGTAGTGGGTATGAATATCAAACATACCGGGCATTGCCCACAACCCGGTTGCTTCGATTACGTTTTTAACGCCTTTGACATCTAATGATTGTCCACGCTTCACTACCCTCCCATCTTTGATCGCAATGTCTTCGGTAACAGGGTTCTCCCCATTATTAAATACGCGTGCGTTTTGAATCACTGTGTCAAATGAGTTGCTCATGATTTTATCTTTCTATTTTTTATAAATTATTAATCTGGTTGCTAACAAAGTAGCTTGCCAACATTTTTGCGCCTACCGCTAGTGACCGCTGCGGATCGTTCTCAGATGAATGAAATACTAAGCGATGAACCAACCCTTCTGTCATTGCAAACAAGTTCTCAGCCACCAGTTCCGAATCAGTAATATTGAACGTATTAACAAACGCCAACACGCGCATACGTAAAATATATTCACCGTCAGCCATAATTTCTTGAAGTTTTAAATCCAACGCTCTTCTTTGTTCGAGAACTTGATGTAGCACCGGATTCTGAACATGAAACTCATACACAAAAATCAATTTTTCTAAAAACTCGGCTTCAATGCTTATGTTGCTTAGTTGATATTCATTTACTGCTTTAACTTCGTATGATTTGATTTTCTCATGCAAATTATCAAAGCGGTTTTGAGCTATTACACGCAGAATATCGTCTTTATTTTCGAAATACTGATAGAAAGTACCCGTCGCAACTTTAGCTGACGCGGCAATCGATTTGGCCGTCGCTGCCTCGAAGCCAATAGTCGAAAACTCTTCTATCGCGGCATTTATAAGCGCTTGACGTTTTTTAAGCGCACGCTCTTGGGTCGGTAAAGTTTTCATTATATGGACCTAAATTGAATCGACTAGAGTTTGGAATAAACTGAACTTGACGTCAAGTTCAGTTTATTCCAAACTTAGAAAATATAGAGAAACATACAAATTACTATGAAGAAATCACCTACGCCATTTCAGTACGACTCTGTCCAATCTTGGTTTGATCGAGGAGAAATTCAGTCTATCGATGGAAACGACATTTTCGTTGTAGACGAAGGTGTGGAAAAAGCGTCGACGATCGTTTTGATTCATGGATTCCCTACCTCGACCTATGATTTTGCGCCTATTTGGCAGGCTTTAAGTAAAGACTATCGTTTAATCTGCCTTGATATGTTGGGTTTTGGTTTTTCAGATAAACCAAACAAACGCGACTACACATTACATAAACAAGCTGATTTATTCGAAACACTCTTATTTGAACGAAAAATAGAGGAATATCATGTGTTCGCGCACGATTATGGCGTAAGCGTTGCACAAGAGTTACTAGCAAGGCAAATTGATAGTTCAGGCCAAGGTCGTTGGTTATCGTGCAGTTTCCTTAACGGAGGTTTGTTTCCCGAAACTCATAAAGCCTTGTTAATTCAAAAAATAATGCTCAGTCCCTTAGGCCCACTCGTTAATAAATTAGCAGGTTTTAATCAATTTAGCGCATCGTTTTCAAAAGTCTTCGGTGAGAAAACCAAACCCAGCACAAAAGAATTATCGGAGTTCTGGGAAATAATTAACTATAAAGATGGGCGTCATTTATTCCATAACTTAATCACGTATATTCTCGATAGACGGCAGCATAGGGGTCGTTGGGTAAAAGCACTTCAAGATTCCCCTGTGCCGCTCGCGGTAATTAATGGCTCAGTAGACCCGGTGTCAGGCAAACACTTGGTTACGCGCTACAAAGAGCTTGATTGTCGTTTAGACTATTTGAAGGAACTACCACAAATCGGCCACTACCCACACATTGAAAGTCCGCATGAAGTGAGCCAAGCATATTTAGACTTCCTAAGGCTTATCGCGGCTAGCTAAATAGCATTAACAGATATCTTTAGACTTTCTATTGCAGTGGG
>CAZFVP010000174.1:0-3099 GCA_964522345.1 uncultured Gammaproteobacteria bacterium
CGGCTGTTGATTTAGTTCAAATACATTATCTAAACCTTCGGCGTATGCGGTGAAAATCGATGAGATCGTCTCTAGATTTACAGACCTAGTCGGTACAAAGGTAAAGTCGAGCAATGAGACATTAAGAGTTGGTACTCGCACTGCTACGGCATCCAGTTTGCCATCTAATTCAGGAATCACGCTGCCAATCGCCTTAGCGGAGCCTGTGGAAGTCGGAATCATAGATTGGTTCGCTGCTCTCCCTCTTCGCTTATCTTTATGATAGGAATCTAGCAGATTTTGTGTATTCGTATAAGCGTGAACCGTGTTTGCTAGACCGCTTTCTATACCAACTGATTCGTGCATTGCTTTAGCAACATGAGCTAAACAATTTGTCGTACATGATGCATTAGAGACAAACTTGTCGCTGGCGAGCAGTTGCGTATGGTTAACCCCATAAACCACTGTTGCATCTAACTGTTTACCAGGTGCGGATACCAGTACTTTTTTTGCACCTGCCTGAAGGTGCAGATCAGCTTTATCTCTAGCTCGAAAAAAACCAGTGCACTCAAATACAATATCCACACCGAGATCACTCCAAGGCAACTTCGCTGGATCTCTTTGCATAAATGCAGGTATAGATTCGCCGTCGATGCTAATACTGTCTTCGGTGAAATCAACCTTGGCATTAAAGCGGCCATGAGTTGTATCGTATTGCAACAAGTGAGCATTAGACTCAGTGGGTGCTAAATCGTTAATGGCGACAATTGCTACCTTGTCTTTATAGTCATTTTCATACAAGGCTCGCAGAACGTTACGGCCGATGCGACCGAAGCCATTAATTGCAATTTTAATCATTTCTTCTTTCTGTTATTTGTTATTAACTCATATACGTTGCTCCCCTTTAAAAGAGGGAGCAACGTATTCCCAAAAAACGTGTTTATCCCTTGATTAAACTAATTGAAGGGAGTAAAACTTTAGCAGCGCGAATGCCGTCAACAGCAGCGATCATGGTGTCGGTTTTTGCATTTGGATCAAGGCGAACCACCACCGCTGAGTCTGGTGACTCCGCTCGGAGCCTAACAATTGTTGACTTTACAGCTGCCGCTGATACCTCAAAACTTTGAATGTGAATGATGTTATTCGCCGAGATTTCGACAACAATCGGTGGCGTAGCAGGCGCGTCACTCTTTTGATCAGTCGGCTTATTAAGCCCTATTCCTGATTCTTTTACAAAGCTAGCAGTCACGATAAAAAAAATCAGCATAATAAACACCACATCGAGCATCGGCGTTATATCAATATCAGACTCATTATCACTGTCTGTTCCATTAAAGTGCTTCGATTTTATTCTAATTAGACTAAAAAACATCACATTCTCCATTTAATATTGAACTTCCACGCTATCACGGCTTACATAAAACATCGAGTTAATAAACGCTATACCATTAAAGTGACATACTATTTAAAGCTACTTACCGGTTCACTTACAGATGTAGCGACCATAAAAAAGCGTGCTACTAGGCACGCTTTTTTTATCTTAAAACAAGTTTTACAGCAAAAATCTATTTCGTGGCAAGCCACGGGAAATTTAACCCTCGCAAGCGATTAAACTATCTAGCCCTCGGTCAAAGAAATTGTCGGTTGAGAAACATTCGCCGATTTTATGCCATCGATAGCTTGCACGATCGCTTTGGTTTGAGCCTTGGGGTGAACCTTCACTACAACTGCCGCGTCTGGTCGCTCAGCTCTTAATCGAGTCACTGTCGATTTGATCGCTCTAAAATCCACAATATTTCGATCAATGCGTATTTCATTCAGCTTATCAATTTCAATAACGATCGGCTTTGGCGCATCTGGATTTGGTGGATCATTAGATGCTGGTGGCTTATTAATATCAATACCAGATTCCTTAACAAAGCTTGCAGTCACGATAAAAAAGATCAACATAATAAATACCACGTCGAGCATTGGCGTGATATCGATATCGGTTTCTTCTTCGGTATTATTTTTACCCAATCTTTTCATTTATTACTTTCCTCTTGAGAGCTCGACCTAAATCATCAAACTCTGTGGGTTTATTTGTAAACCTAAATTCATCAGCAGCTCTCAGAGCAGGACAAAGATAGGTTAACGTTTACTTTTCGTACTGTTCTGCAATCAGGCCAGCCGCATGCTCTTCTAGAACGCCTTCAATTCGCTTGGCGCGACTCGAAGCCAACCAGTGCAAGAACACCATAGGGATAGCAACAACCAATCCTAATACGGTAGTAACCAATGCCTGCGAAATTCCGCCGGCCATAGTCTGAGGATCACCTGCTCCATATAACGTAATAGCTTGGAAGGTTTGGATCATACCGGTTACTGTCCCCAGCAACCCTAGTAACGGTGCCACGACCGCAATAATTTTGACGAACATCACCCATGCATTGAGTTTAGGAGACTCTTTAAGCATCGCTTCACCTAGCTTCAACTCCATCGACTCAGGGTCGGTCGTTGGGTTGTCTTGGAAAACCTTGATTATTCGGCCAAGCGGGTTACCAAGTGATGGGCGTTTTAAATCACGAGCTTGCTTATTAACCTTAGCTTCTACACCCATTAATATAAGAATGCGTAATAGTGCAATTATCAAACCGATTAATCCGAGACCCATAATTACATAACCAACAACACCACCTTCTTGAGCTTTTTCATCAATGGTTGGTTCTCTCACGTAAGCACTTGATAGAATACCTTTACTTGGATCAAGCATGAACGGAGTCACACCAGACGACAGCGATTGTAAGTTCTGAGACATTCCAGTGAAAGCAGCACGACTGCCCCCCATTTGCCGGGTTAAAGCCGTATAACCGTCGGTATCGTTATATGTAAGAATGTCATTACCACTAACTGCACTAAAAACACCTACTCGGGTTACGTCCCGCTGTTGCACTTCATATACGGCATAAGGTTTACCGTCTTCGTCCACTTCTTCTCCGGACTTAACTCTTACTGGCGCGGAATACGTAACGATCTTACCTTGTTCGGTCATCTCGTTTTGCAATTGATACCATAGGTCTTCTATCTCGTCGATTGACACTAGTTCTGTCAAGCTCGCCATTTTTGCAACCATCTGACGCA
>CAZFVP010000174.1:3199-4522 GCA_964522345.1 uncultured Gammaproteobacteria bacterium
CGCTGAGTTGCACTATAAACCTGATTAATATCCAATTCTTGTGCCTGCACATTTACCGCAGCAAACAAAATAGATGCGGCGGAGGCGCCAAGCACAGCTGTTTTCGAGAATGCTTGAGCAACACGCTTTAAAGCAGCAGATTTAAAGTTCATATTAATTCTAGAAAAAGGAATCATCTTAAATCGCCTCCGGAGCGGCTACTGGCAACGTCATAAGATCGTTCACCTCTTTACCTTGAGTTATGCGAATCGCTTTGGAAATCCCTGCATTGTGCGATACATCGAGGCCTTGCCATTGTTTGGCTACTTTGTCCCAATAACCGGATTGGTCACCGTCAATGGTTTGGTAATATAAACCTGAACGGCCGATTTGCAAAATATTTACGGTTTTCGTCTCACTGTCTAATTGTAACTCTTCAGTGAAGACATCTATGCTTTGCCCATAAGCGTTTTCGATCGAATAGGCATCGAGAACCTGACGGAAGCGTTCTGCAGCTGAAATGTTTGCGTTGGTTAAATAACCTTTAATTCTAACCAATCGGGCTCGCCGCTCAGCCAGTTTAAACGGTATGTCAGCAGCGATAAATTTTTCTAAACCATCAATCATACTCAACATAAGCGGAACGATTTGCCGCTCGATCAACGATGCATCTTCGATTGAACGTTCAAGTTTTTTCATCGCGAGCTCTTGAGCGGTTAGGGTACGACGCAAACGATCGTTAAACTTCTTAAGCACTTCAACGTTTTTACGCTGTTGATGATATTTGACAACGATCTTTTCTGTGCTCTCTGATGTGTTATCAATACGTTTCTGCGATGCAGCACCATCTATGAGACGTTTTTTATTATTACTAACAATATCATCGGTTCGATCCGCATACGCTGCGGTCGGAGCCAACGCAATTAGAGCAAAGCCTATAAAGCCATTTCTAATCGTTGATTTTAGTACTGTTGTACCCATATTTACCTCTTAAGGAAACCAAGCCAAACAGGCTCGGTAATTCATACTTATATTCAGGACTTGCTAATCTCTGACTAATTATTTCGTTGCCAACTTAACTAACTGTTGGCTCCACATTTGTATCGATTTCTTGAATTGGAGCATCCAGTTCTTTCAGTCGACGAACTTCAGCTTTTACATATTTAATCCAGTTAGCCGCTGCTTTAGATACTTTTTCATATTTCTGTGCTTTCGCAAAAGTAGCTTCAGCTGCCTTAAATTTTTTCTGCTCAAATTGAGTTAGCCCCTTACTTATTAGAGCCTGACCAGTATTACTTAAACGGCCTTTATTGATCGCTTTGGTAAGCGCTGATTCAGCTTCTC
>CAZFVP010000175.1:0-4496 GCA_964522345.1 uncultured Gammaproteobacteria bacterium
TGCCATTACGGATTTCTTTGGCAAGTATCGACGTTTTGACGACCGCTAAGGTTTGCTTGCCTTTATGGTTGGTGTCTGAGTCTTCACGTATTTGCCAGCTACCCTCTGGAAAAGAGGCGAGTAAGTCGAATTTTACCTCATTGGCGGTCGATGTCGACGTGCCCATAACACATATAAGTATTAAACTAATGATTTGTATAACAAAATATTTTATGGTCCCCTCTATAAAATCCTTTACTATTTAGGTTGGCCCGTATTAAAACACATTTGATAACTATTTGAGACATTAGCAATATGCCAACCTTAGCTTCCATTGAAATTGAAAAGTCGTATCTGCACTTTTCGGCAGCTCACTTTACGATTTTTTCGGCGACCAATCGTGAAAGATTACACGGACACAACTGGCGGCTTGCAGTTGAAATTACTGGCGAAGTTGGTGATGAGGGCTTGTGTTTTGACTACGCTATTTATAAAAAAATTCTGAAAGATCTTTGTGCGAAATACGATGAATACACACTTATCGCCGAGCAGTCTCCGTATCTGGTTATTACTGAAGATGATAGTTTCTACTACATAAAACACGATGGCATAATACAACCCTTGTTAAAAACTGACACTATTTTAATGCCGATTAAAAATGTCACCATCGAAGCTTTGTCTCAGTATTTTTTAACTGAGTTAACCAAAGACCAAGCTCATTTGGACCAACTTAATATTCATGCTTTTGAGGTTCGAGTGTCGTCAGGCCCTAATCAATGGGGCATTGCTCGCTGGAGTCGCTAATGGCTGAGTTAGCGATTTCTAATTCTGAGATTCAAGAGCGCCGAGAGCGTGTGTTCTTGGTATTAGCTGGCTTTTTCCTATGTGCAATGACGCTATTGAATGTTATTGGCATTACCCGATTCGTACAGCTCGGGCCGATGCAGTTGGCAGTCGGTGTGTTGGCGTATCCATTAACCTTTCTTTGTACCGATTTGATTTCTGAATTGTATGGCCGAGCTCGTGCAAATTTTATGGTCACCGTTGGGCTAGGGCTCAATGGATTTATATTGGCGGTAATGTGGCTTGGCAATGCCCTACCAGCGGTTGACTCTAGTATTCAACCGCCTTGGCAAACCCTCTCTCTTGCCAGTGATGTAGGCTTACCCGATGGTTCGACTGCTAGTAATTCGGTAGAGTTATTTAGTTTGATCTATGCGACCACTAGCGGAGCGGTTTTTGCGTCAATGGTCGCGTATGTCGTCGCTCAATATATTGACGTTTTCTTATTTCATTGGATAAAGCAAAAAACCAACGGCAAGCACTTATGGCTACGTAATAACAGCAGTACCTTAGTCAGCCAAGCCGTTGATTCTGTCGTGGTTATAAGCATTACCTTTGGTGCAGTGATTCTTGCTGGTGATATGCCATTGGCGGTTGTGTTTGGTTTAATGTTGAGTAATTACCTATTTAAAATGGCCTCGGCTTTGGCGGATACACCAATAATCTATATTTTGGTTCATAAGTTGCGGCCGTTTCTTGAACTAGATAAACCCCAAGGAGTTAAATAATCGTGAGTAAAGTTCTTGTTATCACAGGTGCAAGTAAAGGTATTGGTCTTGCTACTGCGCAACATTTTTTAAATTGTGGTTACCACGTAATTAACCTTTCTCGCTCATCGTGTGAACTTAGTGGCGTAGTGAACTTGAGTATTGATTTATTAAATCATAATTGGGCGGCGGATAATGCAGCAGCATTAGCGCACGCCGTTGGAACGCCTGAACAACTGGTGTTGGTTCATAACGCCGCGATGATGACTAAGGAAACAATTAGCGATATAAACGCTGGATCTCTACGAGATGTCTTACAGCTCAACGTTGTAGCGCCGGCGGAGTTAAATACCTTGTTGATTCCCAAAATGAATGAAGGCTCATCGATCATCTATATTAGTTCAACACTTGGGCGTAAGGCGGTGGCGAATACTCATGCATATGTCGTCTCTAAACATGCGGTAATAGGGCAGATGCGGGCGAGTTGCCAAGATCTGGTTGGAACAATGATTCACACGGCAGCGGTTTGTCCAGGCTTCACAGAAACTAAAATGTTGAGTGAGCATTTGGGTGCCAACCCTGAAGTCTATGATCAAATCACGGCAACAATCGCGCATGGTCGCCTCGCTCAGCCGAGTGAAATCGCAGATACAATTT
The DNA here is from genome assembly GCA_964522345.1 of uncultured Gammaproteobacteria bacterium. GTDB lineage: Bacteria > Pseudomonadota > Gammaproteobacteria > Arenicellales > Arenicellaceae > Arenicella. The sequence continues at coordinate 2,187 of CAZFVP010000175.1, forward strand.
GGTTTGTTAGCCAAAATCCGGTAATTAATGGAACAATCATAGACGCGAATCTTGGGCAAATAGAAACTTGAATAAAGCATATACCTAACCCTAGAATTTAGGTTCTAAAGCTATTTGTGACGCCACGAGCAAGCATCTATAATGGCGGTCTATTCTACGACTTGATTAACTCTTGAAACAAACTCCACTCAAACTTAAAGACGACCCTGATTCTCATGCGCTGGCTACCGCTAGTCTAGAGAATTTATATCGTATTTTCACGGTGCCTGAAGCGCCGAACAGTACTTTGGGTGCTATCGATAAGGAAATTTCAGATAATTTAATGGGTTTTCTTGGTGATCGGATTGTCGCTCGAGAGCGGTCGTTAACGGCGATTGAGCAAGATTTTTCAGATCCCGAGATACCTGAAGTTCCACAGTTTGTATCGGAATACACAGAGTTCGTTTTAGATAAGTTAGTAGCACAGTCAGTACACACCTCGGCGCCAGGCTTTATTGGCCATATGGCGACGCCTCTACCTCATTTTATGCTGCCATTATCTCGCATCATGGTGGCGCTGAACCAAAATTTAGTAAAGATCGAGACCTCCAAGGCGTTTACACCATTAGAGCGGCAAGTGCTAGGTATGCTTCATGGCTTGGTTTATGAGTGTGATGAGGCTTTCTATCATGAGAATTTGCACAACAGCCGTCGCGCACTAGGAACATTCTGCTCGGGTGGTACGACCGCTAATATTTCGGCTCTTTGGGTAGCGCGTAACCAAATGTTCAAGCCGGCTGCCAGCGTCAGTGAAGGCACAAAAGGTTTTGGCGGAATAGCTAAAGAAGGGCTAGCACGGGCACTTAAATATAAAGGTTATGACGATGTTGCGATTGTTGTTTCCGAACGAGGGCATTACTCACTTGGTAAATCCGCTGACGTATTGGGCATTGGTCGCGAAAATGTGATCTCAGTAGAAACCGATGAAAATCACAAAGTAGACACCAACGCTATGCGGGCTAAGTGTGCTGAGCTACGTGCTAACAACATCGGTATTATCGCGATTGTTGGTATCGCTGGGGCGACTGAAACAGGCCAGGTTGACCCTCTAGACAAGCTCGCTGAAATCGCGGCCGAGTTCGAGACTCATTTTCACGTCGATGCAGCCTGGGGTGGCCCCACCTTATTATCGAACACACATAAACATGTGATGAAGGGGATAGAGTTAGCTGACTCGGTGACCATTGACGCGCACAAACAGCTATATGTTCCAATGGGAGCCGGTATGGTCGTATTTAAAGACCCGACTGCAATTAGCGCGGTTGAGCATCATGCTGAATATATTCTTCGCGCTGGCTCAAAAGACCTTGGACAATATTCAATCGAAGGTAGTCGGCCCGGTATGGCGATGTTGGTGCACGCGGCCTTTCATATTATAGGCCGTAAAGGGTATGAAATTTTGATTGATCAAAATGTTGAAAAAGCCAAAACATTTGCACGCATGGTCGATGCGCGCGCTGATTTTGAGCTAATCACCGACCCCGAGCTAAATATTTTGAATTATCGATATGTGCCTGCCGAGATTCAGGCCAAACTGGCGTCGGCCTCACATCAAGAGCAAAAACTGATCAATAAAATACTTGACCGTGCAAACAAACGTATGCAAAAGCAACAGCGGGCAGCGGGTAAAACCTTTGTCTCAAGAACTCGGTTCTCCCAGCATAAATACGGTGGCGAAGCGGTATCAGTGTTTAGAGTGGTATTGGCTAACCCCATGACCACCTTAGAGACATTAGGGGCAATATTGGAAGAGCAATTAGAGCTCGCAAAGCGCAAAGGAACGGTCGCGATTATTCAAGAGATTGATGCGTTAATATAGAGCTTAGTATGCTCTCGCTGTCTTTTAGCGTTGCTATAAACCCTGCAATATGGCTGAGTGTAAGTGATCTATTGAGAGCTCCTTTGATGAGATTAATGCAACTATAGTTGTTGCTGCTTAGACATTAAGGGTGCAGGCTGGCACTAAATGGCCTCAAAAAATGCAAAAATGAAACTCCCCGCGGCAAGTAGAGGGAATTTACCCTCGCACTCGATTAAACCAGAAGCTCCTTAATAGTAGAAGTTCCATAAGAGTATCACCCTGGTATTTTTGGGTGCTTATTCGAAGATTAAGAATACACCTTTTAGGTCCTTCTAAATTGAGTCAGTTTGGATGCCTAAAAAGCCTTTACTAGTGACTAATCCAGTTAATATTTTGACTCGGTATTCAGCTCAAAAATTGGGCTGTTTAAGTTTGAACTAAACAACCCAATCTAAATAACCTCAAATGGT
>CAZFVP010000176.1:0-3144 GCA_964522345.1 uncultured Gammaproteobacteria bacterium
ATTTCTCACTGAGGCTTTTTTGTTTGAAACGGTAGAAATTTGTAGAAACAAATTAGACCTTCCACAACGTAGGTGCAACCTGCGCTCTGTTAAACTGACAATCAATCACAGCCAGAACGCAGTTAGTGGTGCGCTAAGACGTCGCTCTCGGGCTTGCGACCGCCACGGATGGCGGAAGTGCCTAGATTTGTTGGAACAAATCAGGCCCCTTCACGACGTTCGTGCATCCATGCACTTTATTTAGCGGCGTCTTTTTCTTTTTGAGCTGCGATTACATCGTCGGCAACATTACGCGGACAAGGCATGTAGTGCGAGAACTCCATAGAGAACTGACCACGGCCTGACGTCATTGTGCGCAAGTCACCAATGTAACCGAACATTTCAGATAGCGGAACATCAGCTTTGATACGAACGCCAGTTGGCGTTAGGTCTTGGCTCTTCATCATGCCGCGGCGGCGATTTAGATCACCAATTACATCACCCACATTGTCCTCTGGAGAGAATACGTCAACACCCATGATTGGCTCGATGATTTGTGCGCCTGCTTTGGGCAATGATTGTCGGTAAGCACCTTTCGCTGCTATTTCGAACGCTACTGCTGATGAATCTACCGCGTGAAAAGCACCGTCCAATAAAGTTACTTTGACGTCTTCAGTTGGGAAGCCAGCAAGTACGCCTTTATCCATTGAACCAGCAAAACCTTTCTCAATTGCAGGCCAAAATTCGCGAGGTACATTACCACCGGTAACCTTAGACTCAAACGCAAAACCTTCACCTGGCTCATTTGGTTCAATGACGTAGTCGATCTTACCAAATTGACCAGAACCACCCGATTGCTTTTTATGAGTGTAACTGTCTTCAATACGCTGAGTAATTGACTCACGATAAGCTACTTGTGGCGCGCCTACACTGCACTCAACTCCGTGCGTACGTTTCAGGATATCCACCTTAATATCTAGGTGAAGTTCACCCATACCTTTCAAAATTGTCTCACCCGACTCTTGATCGGTTTCAACCACAAACGATGGATCTTCAGCCACCATTTTACCTAGTGCAATTCCCATTTTCTCGGTAGCCGCTTTGTCTTTCGGAAAAACAGCCATTGAAATTACAGGATCTGGGAACACCATTGGCTCAAGTGTGATGATGTCTTTCGGGTCACACAACGTATGACCCGTTTGAACATTTTTCATGCCTACGATTGCGATAATGTCGCCAGCACCAGCACGATCTAACTCAATACGGTCATCGGCGTGCATTTCTACCATACGGCCAACACGCTCAGTTTTGCCGGTGAACGAATTCAGAATGGTATCGCCTTTATTTAGTTTACCAGAATAAATACGTACGAACGTCAGTGCACCGAAACGGTCGTCCATAATTTTGAACGCTAAGGCCTTAAATGTTTCGTCTTCAGAAACCGTTGCGAAACGGCCTGTTTCTTCACCTTCTTCGTTTACGATAGGTTGAGCAGGTACTTCGGTCGGGCTCGGCAAATAATCAACGACCGCGTTCAGTACATTTTGAACGCCTTTGTTTTTAAACGCTGAACCACAATAGGTCGGGAAGAACGCAAGTTCGTTGGTGCCTTTACGAATACACGCTTTAATTTGTTCCATAGTTGGCTCATTGCCTTCTAACCAAGCCTCCATTACGTCATCGTCAACCTCAACCGCCATTTCGATTAACTTCTCACGATACTCCTCAACTTTATCAGCCATGTCAGCCGGCACTTCACCAACTTCAAACTTAGTTGGGTCGCCTGAGTTATCCCAAACGTAAGATTTACGTTCAAGCAGGTCTACCACACCGACGAAATCATCTTCAATACCAATTGGAAGAACCATTACTAGTGGGTTAGCCGCCAGTACGTTCTCTACTTGGTCAACTACGCGATAGAAGTCGGCGCCCATACGGTCAAGTTTGTTGATGAAAATAACACGAGCAACTTCTGATTCATTAGCGTAACGCCAGTTGGTTTCTGATTGAGGCTCAACACCACCAGAACCACAGAATACGCCGATACCACCATCAAGTACCTTCAAAGAACGATAAACTTCTACGGTGAAATCTACGTGTCCAGGAGTATCGATGATATTCATGCGATGACCAGCCCATTCGCAGCTTGTTGCCGCTGACTGAATAGTAATACCGCGCTCTTGCTCTTGCTCCATGAAGTCAGTAGTGGCTTCGCCATCGTGTACTTCACCGATTTTATGAATCTTGCCCGTTAGGCTCAAGATACGCTCGGTGGTCGTTGTTTTCCCCGCGTCTACGTGCGCGAAGATTCCAATGTTTCTATATGTCGATAGGTCAGCCATGTTGATCTCTCAAGGTGGAAAGCCACATGCTTTCCGGTTATCTATTAATTCAGTTTGTTGCAAGCCTCTCTAAAACAACTTCAATAAATTAAGAAGCTTACAAACGTCGTAAGTTTTGATGCATCAAAAAAACGACGGTGCGAAATGGCAACGACCAACTGCAATCTGAAATTAAGGATTCCAGATCAGTAGGTTCTAGCGGCCTAGCACCGTTTGGGGCGCGATAATACAACAACTTAGCGGTTACGTCTAAGTTAAAAATCTAAAATTGTTAGGAATATTTCTAGTCAAATTGTCAACCATTGACTAGAGCAATATTAATGAATGCTCATAATCGAGTAAATCGCTTGCGAGTAGCATTTTACTTTGATAAAAAGAGTAAGTAACTCAAGGGGTTGGGCATACTATAGACCACTATTTATTACACTTTTAGTTCATTAGCGCCGTTTATCAATATTCTGAAATATGAGTGTCACATTTAAGATCTATCGTTATAAATAAGTCGGAAACGTGTGGACCATTCCCTACGCTATTAAGAACATTACTCCGTTAACTCAGACGTTCTTCTCAATCGTGGTTTCTCGTTTCCATCCTGTAGAAACATGTCTTACTGTGCGTCTAATTGATTAATAGGTCATTTAGTAGCAGCGCATATGACTCTAGCTGGATCCCTAACATGAATCTCGACCGCCCTAATATTGACCGACCAATGGTTAGCCTTTTTTTCGAAATTAAACGCAACATGCCATACGACCAACGCGAGCACATGAAAATATCATCGCCCAATATTGGTCAGCAATTAATCTCGATTTATCGCAAATCT
>CAZFVP010000176.1:3244-4465 GCA_964522345.1 uncultured Gammaproteobacteria bacterium
CAACGCCTATTTAGAGTTGCAAACTGGTACCGTTGAATTCAACGACTGATAAATTTTATATTCGCATCCACAGAACTTCAAATGCCATAATATTCGGCAAGAATTATCAGTTATGTAAAACTCTCATATGTTTGAAATAAAACTCAATCATGATCACAAACTCTACCGAATTTGCGTCTTAGCGGCATTATTTAGCATCTTTGTAGCTTGTAGCTCCAACAACAAACCACCGTTAAAAACGGTCGATAGCCTCGCTCGAGATAAGTTTGAAGGGCAATGGTACGTTATTGCCAACATTCCCTACTTTGCTGAAAGAAATAAGGTCGCTACTAGAACCACTTATAAAAAACGTGGTAATAACCGCTATGACGATATCTTCACTTATAAAAATAGAGATTTTAGTAGCAAAGATAAAACCAAAATTGGTTCAATCAAAAGTATGAATGAACAGAACAACCAGTGGCAATCAACATTTTACGGACTACTGAAATTCAAATTTGACGTATTGTATGTCAACGCTGACCATAGCCTCATGTTGTTGGGCCACCCTTCCAGAAACTATGGATGGGTGATGTCGTTAAACAAAACTATTAGCGACAATGACTACGCACAGTCAATGCAAATATTCGCCGAGAATGAGTATAACGTTCTCAAGTTTAGTAAAGTTCCGCAGCTTCCAGAGCAAATGGGGCTCCCAGGATTTCAAAATTCCGTATCTGACGATTAGAAACAGCTGCTAAATAATTGAAAATTATCCGATTTAGTTCTTTCCAAACAGATAAAAAACACTCTATAATCCGAAACACATGAAAGTGCGAATGATATTTATGCACACCAGATTGTTCTAGTTTCCACTGTTTTTTGTTTTACAGAGCTTTTAGTTTTTACAGACTTTTTGTTTTCACAGCTTAGGTTTCATTAGTAATTCGGTTTTGTCATTTACTGGCTTTGTTTTTACCCAGCTCGTATCTACCCGCTTCATTTCACGTAAGTTTTCAACCGTCATTAAGTAGATGACGACTGAAGAAACCGAACTACAATCTTTAAGATTTACAAATATTTAGGTACTACTATGGCTACATCAACTGGAACAGTTAAATGGTTCAACGAAACTAAAGGCTTCGGCTTTATCGAACAAGAAGGCGGCCCAGACGTATTCGCTCACTATAGCGCAATCTCTGGCGGCGGCTTCAAAACTTTGGCAGAAGGCCAAAAGGTTGA
>CAZFVP010000177.1:0-4445 GCA_964522345.1 uncultured Gammaproteobacteria bacterium
TACTTTCATCGATGTGTCTGGTGGTCGCTAGCTTAATACCGCTTTGTAAAACAAATATCGTTCTATGACGTTATTTATTTTATCATTAGTAACAACTCTAATACTTGTTCTCAACTAGTCGTAGATATCATGGAAAATTTAAAAGTTTATACCCAAAGTTTAACCAATTCTTGGAGTGCTTTGCCGCCTCTGGTTCAATCGTTAGTTGCGGTAGCGGCTGTGATAATGGTGTTTTACCTATGCCGATTTGTCTTATTAAGGCGTTTAGAAGCACTTGCATCTAAAACTGATAATGATTTTGATGATCGCCTTATCCATTTTATAAAGCAGTTTTTATGGCTGGCCACATTATTTTTTGGATTGGTTTGGGTGCTTAAAATTAATGGCATCCAAGTGGGCCCCGTATTAGCAGGCGCTGGTATTTTTGGTATTGCTATTGGCTTAGCCGCCAAGGAAACCCTGGCAGATATCTTAGCGGGTATTTTTCTAATTGCAGATCGTCCGATACGAATAGGCGATCGCATTATTATCGATAAAATTGGTAAGCACTGGGGCGGTTGGGGTGACGTAGTTGATATAGGCTTACGACGTACTACTATTCGAAATACTGATGGCGTGATCGTAAATTATCCAAATGCCGTGTTGGCCTCTTCAACAATTAAAAACTTCTCAATCGATCCGCAACCAGTCAGAGCCCGAATTCGTTTTCAGACCGATTACAGCGCCGACCCGGCGTTGGTTAAAGCGAAGACGATTGAAGCTATTGAGAAAGTAGACGGAATTATTGATGGCACGACCTCGGTCGTTATTCGTTCGATATGGGACGATGATCAAGGACATATGCTATCGGGTGTGCTCTATGAGGCCCGTTATCGTTTGGTCGATGTGAAAACTAGAACTACCTTAAGGTCGACTGTGTTAGAGAGCTTAATTCAAGAGTTTCACAATAATGATATACCGATGGCATCGCTGCCAATTAAGAACGTATAAATTATGATTATCGATTTGCGCAGTGATACGCTAACAAAACCCTGTGATGCTATGCGCAAGGCGATGGCCGATGCTGAAGTTGGTGATGATGTTTATCGAGAAGACCCCACGGTGTCTCGTTTGGAGTCTGAGTTGGCCGAGCGTGCAGGGCATGAAGCCGGTTTGTTCTTCCCAAGCGGCACACAAAGTAATTTGGTTGCCCTACTCACGCATTGTCAGCGAGGTGATGAATATATTGTTGGTCAGAACGCCCATACGTATAAATATGAAGCCGGCGGCGCAGCGGTCTTAGGTAGTATTCAACCGCAACCTATCGAGCATGCTGACGATGGAACGATTCCACTTGAAAAGATTGAAGCCGCAATAAAAGCGAAAGATATCCATTTTGCTAAATCACATTTATTGGCGTTAGAAAATACAATCGGCGGCAAAATTATTTCGCAAAGTTATATTGCACAGGCTAAGTCTCTAGCTAAAAAACATGATTTGGTATTTCATTTAGACGGAGCAAGAGCGTTTAATGCAGCCGTTGGTCAAGCCACTGAATTAGCGTCTATCACCGCGCAATTCGACTCAGTATCTCTTTGCCTTAGTAAGGGCTTAGGTGCTCCTGTTGGTTCGGTGCTGGTGTCTGACAAGGCGGTTGTCGAGGTCGCCCGGCGATGGCGTAAAATGGTCGGCGGTGGTATGCGTCAAGCGGGTATTTTAGCAGCGGCGGGTTTATTTGCGATTAACAATAACGTCGTGCGCCTAGGTGATGATCATGCTAGAGCTCAGCGTTTAGCCGACGGTCTAGTCGGCATTGAAGGCTTGGAAGTGCATGGTCAAAAAGCGCATACCAATATGGTTTATTTATCAGTAAGTAACGGGCAAGGAGACGTCTTTTTAAATGCCTGCAAGGAACAAGGGCTATTGTTTACAGGCTCTGATTTATCCCGATTGGTTATCCATAGTGGTATAGATGACGCGATGATTGAACGCGCTGTTTCGATAGTTAGGAGTTCGGTTAGCGCGTGAGTTTTTACTAAGAGTTATGCGTCTAATAAAACTGAGCAGTACTGAGTTGCTACTCTCAGAGCGCAAGGGGCGGCTTAGGCAACTACGCTTAACTATTCTCTTTGACAATTTCGCTCATCAGCCGCGCGTGACTGTCTGAGTCATTTAGGCACGGAATGTAATTGTATTTTTCTCCACCGGCTTCAAGAAAGTATTCTTTGTTTTCACCTTCAATTTCCTCCAAGGTTTCTAGACAATCGGCACTAAACCCGGGGCAAATCATATCAACCGATTTTATTCCTTGCGCGGGGTAAGACTTTAAGGTTTGATCGCAATAGGGTTGCAGCCACTCTTCGGCTCCGAATCGTGACTGGAATACAAGTTGCCACTCATCGTCGCTTAGGTTTAAGTAGTCGGCTATGCGCTGTGCACTAGTCGCACATTGAGATTGATAGGGGTCGCCACGTGTGACGTATTTTTGCGGCACACCATGAAACGACATGACTAATTTTTGGTTCCGGCCGTGTTTTTCCCAGTGATTCAATACTGAATCGCCGACTGCTTTTATGTAGCTATCGTACTGATAATAATCACTAACAAAGTTAACACTAGGAACCCAGCGTTGTGCGTTCAAGGCATGACTCACAGCGTCGAACGTGGAACCATTAGTGCTACCACTGTATTGCGGGTAGAGAGGTACGACAACAATCTTTCGAATTCCTTTTTGATGCAATGCCCTAATTTTTTGCGTGACGCTTGGCTTTCCATAACGCATGGCAACCTCCAGCTCGAAATTGTCGCCTAAAAGATCGGCCGTTTTCCTTCCGAGGTTTAGGCTATTGATTAGAAGTGGTGAGCCATCATCAGTCCAAATTTCGCGATAAGTTGCCGCACTCTTATGAGAGCGAAAGTTAACAATAATACCTTTAACCAAAATCGCGCGGAACAATCTGGGTAACTCGATAACTCTTGGGTCCATCAAGAACTCGCCAAGATATTTTCTCAAACTAGGGCAAACCGGCCGATCTGGCGTTCCTAAGTTAATTAGCAGTACGCCAATTTTCGAATTGCTGTTAGTAATGTCTGTTTCAGTACCGTGGTATTTCATTCGTAGAGTGATGTTGAATTACTAAATTAATTTTGTATTCGATGTGTGTATCGTAATTGACCGAGTGGCGCCATTGCCGCTACGAGAATAACTTAGAGCGGTTCAAAGGTTACGACTTAAGAAAATCGAGGAGTGCAGTAAATCTACCTTAGTATTTCGGCTTGACTTGTAGCGATCGCGAGATTTTATGCGTTTCCGGTGACTTTCATACCGGGGCGGATATGATCGTTTGCGAAGTCGACCATGCGTTTCAAAGAGCGTTCCGCATTGGCGCGCACATCTTCGTCAATTAAAATTTCGTTGTCGCCGGTACTAAGTACTTTCTCTAAACGTTGAAGATCATTCATTTTCATCCAAGGGCACTGAGCGCAACTTTGACATGTCGCACCGCTACCCGCAGTTGGTGCTGCAATAAACTCCTTCTCAGGTGAATACTGTTTCATTTTATGGAAAATACCATCTTCGGTTGCGACGATGAATTTCTTATTTGGTAATTCACGCGTTGCATTCAGAATTTTACTTGTCGAACCCACTACATCGGCTAAATCGACCACGCTCATCGGAGACTCGGGGTGAACAAGAACAGCGGCATCTGGATGCTGTTGTTTCATTATCAATAGTTCTTCGGCTTTAAATTCTTCATGCACAATGCATGAACCTTGCCACATGATCATGTCGGCGCCCGTTTCTTTTTGAATGTAGTTTCCTAAAAAGCGATCAGGGCCCCAAATAATCTTTTCTCCTTTGTCACGTAGGTGTGCACAAATTTCTAAGGCTATCGACGACGTAACTACCCAATCGGCGCGAGCTTTTACTTGCGCGCTAGTATTAGCATAAACGACTACTGTGCGGTCAGGATGTTGATCGCAGAATGCGGAAAATTCGTCGATAGGGCAGCCTATGTCAAGCGAACATTCCGCATCGCTATCAAGTAATAGAACTCGCTTTTCAGGGCTTAGTATCTTTGATGTTTCCGCCATGAATTTTACCCCGGCGACGACAATAGTGCTTGCATCATGTTCATATGCGTAGCGAGCCATCTCCAGCGAATCGGCAACTTTGCCGCCACTTTCTTCTGCTAAGTCTTGGAGGTCTTCATCAACGTAATAATGAGATACAAGAATGGCATCTTGATCTTGGAGCTGCTTTAGTAACTTCGCGCGAAGGTCTGCTTCCGCATGGTCGCCTAAGGCACTATGTGTAATCGAACGTGCGATGGCGGCGGTATTGTTTATTTCTGTTTCAAGGCTTTTTGGGACATCTAGCGCTTTGGACATCTTGCTCTCCAGTTAATGCAATTATTCAATGTTAATCGTATCACAGCTTATTAAGCAGGCAATAAAAAAGCCAC
>CAZFVP010000178.1:0-4320 GCA_964522345.1 uncultured Gammaproteobacteria bacterium
TTCTAATGTACGAAAATCTCTCAAGCTAAATGAACCTCAGCCTTACTTCATTAAGACTGTACGAGGTGTGGGCGACGTGTTTATGAAAGTACCAACGCAATGTTAAATGTACTAGGCTTGAGCCAATAACCTTTGAGTTAAATAACTCAAATTAAATAAATAGGAGATCGAATATTATGGAAAATCGCATATTACGGGCGTCGGTTCTGGCATTCAGTTTGTTGATCGCTGTATCGACAACTATTTATTGCTCAACGGCAATAGCAAAAGACTCTGTTCAAGTGATACAAATTACGCCTAGCGGTGACAACATCCCCGCTGTAAATCAAATCGTAATTAAATTCAATAAGAAGTTAACTCCGCTTGGAAATATGCGTCGCACTAGCGAGCAAGTGCCAGTAAAAATCAAGCCCATACTAAACTGTCAATGGCAATGGCTTACTCCAAGTGCGCTTGCCTGTCAGCTAGATAAGAAAGACACATTAAAACTCGCAACAAAATATAAGATTACGATTAACAAAGGAGCCTTGAACGACGCAGGAGAATCACTCACTAAGCCTTTTGTCCACACCATTGAAACTACGTTGCCGAAAGTAAGTTATTCGACATTTTCTCAAATTAAAGAGCGAGGCAAACCTGTTTACGGTTTGCACTTTAATCAGAATGTAAGCAGACGCTCGGTTGAACGCACGATTAAGTTTCAATATAAAGTAAATGGCAAAACTCGCCAGATCGCCGCATCGGCCTCAAAGCACTCCCAACCGGGAAACCTAAACGCGAGAAGAGCATATGAAGATAAAAACAACGAACGTAATTACTGGGCTGTACACCCAAGCAAACTCTTACCTAAAGATACGGCAATCGAGCTGATTGCGAAGCCGGGATTAGAAAGTTCACAAGGCAAGCTAAAGTCGCGAGAAATTCAGTCTATTGAGTCATTTCGTAGTTTTGACGAATTTAAATTCATTGGCATCTCCTGCTCAAACACCGCCTTTAAAGAACGATATTTCAACTTAGATGAGATGGACCGAGCCAAATGCAACCCAAACGCAACGGTAAGCTTAGAGTTTTCTAGCCCAGTTGATTCACATCAGTTCTATCAGCGACTGGAATTATCGCGTGATGGTGAGTTGAGTGATTTATTAACGAATGCATGGAAAGACAAATCGTGGGCTAATATTTATTCGCTACGCAAACAAAGACAGCGATACTCCTTAAGATTGCCTTCAAAATTATTGCCTAACGAGTTTATCAATATTAGGGCCATTAAGAGTCTCGAGAAACGCTCGCCCATCACAGATCTGCTTGGGCAACCTCTTATTGGCGACATTCAGGCTTCATTTAAAACGCGCGACTATAGCCCTCGATTACAATTGCCACAGGCCAACGTCGTTCTCGAGAAAGGCCTCAATTCCGATGCCGCTATTATTATTACTAATCTTGAGTCGGTCTATTTTGATTATGAGCTGAGTGACGGTTCACGCGAACAAGTTAAGAGCGAATTAGACTTTGCAAAAAATCAAATTGCATCAACACCCATTGGCATACGAGAAATCCTAAACGACAAGAGCGGTATTGTTACTGGCGTGCTAAGTAGTACACCAGCAACCCTCCTCAGAAAATCAAACTCAGTGATACAAGCTCAAATTACACCGTATCAGGTGCATGCGAAAATGGGCCACTACTCCTCATTAGTTTGGGTCACTGACCTTGCAACAGGAGAGCTTGTAAAAGACGCCAAAGTTGAAGTGATAGGCTCAAATAGTAATCACCCCAAATTCGACGCCCCAGTACTGGAAACTCAAACCACCGACCAGCATGGTATCGCAACCCTAAGCGGTTTAGAAACTCTAGACCCTGAAGGTAATTTCATTAATTGGTGTGGCCGTCGCCCTAAGTGCAAACGTATGTTTATACGTGTGACAAAAGGCGACGATTCAGCTCTACTCCCCATGGACCACAATTATGAAATCAGCCTAGGCCAAATAACTGACGGCGAGGCTTATAATTATCGTCGCAAGAAATTTGGCCATATCAATGCATGGGGTACTACTGCCCAGGGCATCTACCGGCCAGGCGATACAATTGAGTACAAAATTTATGTCCGTGACCAAAGTAACAAAGGGCTCGCTCCTGCGCCAAAAAAATCGTATGAGCTGCGTGTAGAGGACTCCAATGGCAATTATGTACACGAAACCGAAGAATTAGAACTGAATAGCCACGGCAGCTTAAGTGGTAAAATCAAACTACCTGACAGCGCCGCATTAGGCTGGTATACCTTCATGCTCAGCCATACGAGTGGTGAAGAAGAGTTGTACCCACTTGAAGTATTAGTTACTGATTTTACGCCAGCGTTGTTTAGATTGTCTACAAGCCTAAATGGAGCAACATTCTCACCCGGCCAAGAATTGGTGTTGGATATTGACGCCAAGCTACATTCAGGAGGCCCTTACCCTGATGTGGCATCAGAAGTTGAAGTAATAGCAATACCATCAAGCTTTCAACCCAAAACGAACATTGCTAAAGGCTTCAAATTTGACAACTATGACAATCATTATAAGCAAGAATTATTCTATGAAACCAACACCCTTGATGCCCAAGGCCACGCATCATCGTCATTCACCATACCCGTTCTTGAAGACAATTTAGTATCGGCAAAAATAATTGCTCAATCGTTGGTCGAAGATGAGCGCGGCAAGTCGGTAGCGAGTCGCTCAAGAGCTGAGTATCTAGCAGTGGATCGATTGGTTGGCCTTAAAAGCAAACAATGGGTTTACCAAAGCGGTAAATCTCTCACATTAGAATCAATCGTAGTTGATAAAAATGGTATCGCAATTAAAGATACTGCAATTGATATACGTATTTATAACAACGACGTTAGCGTTAATGAACGTAAAGCAGAGGATAAAAGCAACACCAGCGCTCACCCAAAAGGCTGGAGTGAAGTTGCAGCTTGTTCAATAGTATCGACTCAAGAAGCATCTACATGCTCGTTCACGCCCGAGCTGGGTGGTACATATGAATTTATCGCGTCGATAGACGACTCCCAGGGCCGACCTCATCAGGCCTCTTACCAAATTTGGGTAAGCGGTCATAACTCGGTTTATTGGGATCAGGATAACCCCAATGTATTAGAGCTAGTATCGGAAAAATCAACGTTTAATGTCGGAGAAACTGCCCGTTATTTAGTTAAAAATCCGTATCCAGGAGCAAAGGCGCTTATTACCATCGAGCGTAATGGTGTTCTCGAGAGCTGGCAGCAAATACTCGAAGGCAGTGCGCCCATCATAGAAGTAGAAATAAAGCGCGAATACGCGCCCGGAGTTTATCTATCAGTATTGGTCACCAAACCAAGGACTGGATTCGAGCCACCTAAAGTCGGTAAGCGCGATGAAAACCGGCCCGATTTTAAAATTGGTTATCAGAAAATCGACGTTGCCAATGATAGCAATTCTATCGAGCTCGACATCAATACCAATGCTGAGGTTTATAAACCGGGCGACACGGTAACCTTAACGCTGAAACCTAAACACTTAAAAACTGAGAAGCTACACGATATAGAGCTGGCAATCAGCGTGCTAGACGAAGCTGTGTTAGACCTAGTCAAAGGTGGCAGCGAATACTTTAACCCACAAGCCGGTTTCAATGAACTAGACGAGCTAGACCTAGCAAACTACAACCTGCTTAACCGTTTAGTCGGTCTGCAATCGTTCTCTAAACCAAAAACAGAGGCCGAAACTAAACTCATACTCGAAAGTCAAACCGAGGGGGTAATTTTTCATGCTCCTTCGATAAGACTGGGAACATTATCGAGTGAAAACGTAGCAGCTTTTGCGTCAGCAGACGGCGTTCTTGAAGAGGTTGTTGTTACCGCGCAGAAACGTGCCGAACAAAATTATGACGATGAGCCCAAAGAAGTAAAAGCTCGTGACAACTTGGTCGATAGCGCTCATTGGCAAGACAACATTAAAATAGGCGAAGACGGCACCGTCACTATCGAGTTCAAACTGCCCGATAACCTTACTGCTTGGCGAGTACTCGCCATCGCGGCCACACCATCAAAAAAAATGGGCTTGAGCCAGCATAGTTTTAAGGTGAACCAACTCACCGAAATTCGGCCAGTGATGCCGAACCAAGTGACCGAGACCGATAACTTTAACGCTGGGTTTAGCGTGCTTAATCGCAGTGATGAGGCGCGTGAAATTACGCTAAGCATAAACGCGTCGGGAAGCGTTGCCAAACATGATTCGAGTTTTGAGACAACGCTACAACTAGCGGCGCACGCACGAGAAACCGTATTCATGCCGATGGCGGCATTAC
>CAZFVP010000179.1:0-4248 GCA_964522345.1 uncultured Gammaproteobacteria bacterium
ATTTCAAGTGTGATAATACGATGTTCGAGACTCGTTCGATCAAGATGTTTCGGCCAGATATCCAAACGCATTCGGTGAGTAAAATCGTTCAGGGTAAGCGCTATGTCTTCAGCTTAGGTTGGTTGCTAGAATAAACGCGCTTGAGGCTGCCCAATCTATGATAACGGGAGCTGATGAATCATACGCGTTGCTTTGACAGTATTGGTCATCAACATAGCCACCGTCATTGGCCCAACCCCACCGGGCACAGGTGTTATTGCACCGGCAACATCTTTAACATTCTCAAAGTCTACATCGCCAACCAATCGATAACCTAAAGAATGCTCAAGATCATCGATTCGGTTTATACCAACATCAATAACGATTGCTCCCTCCTTTACCATGCCAGAGGTTACAAACTTAGGCACTCCTATTGCGGCAATCAATATATCAGCTTGACGCGTGTGATTTACAAGATGATCGGTGCCGCTGTGGCAGCAAGTCACAGTACAGTTCGCCTTGTTACCTTTTCGCACAAGAATATTCATCAATGGCTTACCAATAACATTACTTCGGCCGATAAGCACAGCGTGTTTACCTGACGTACTTAGACCGCTCCGGATAATTAGTTCTGGGATGCCCGATGGCGTACATGGCATTAGACAATTCAACTCACGACTGAGCTTACCTACGTTTTCAGGGTGAAAGCCATCTACATCTTTTATTGGATCTATACGCTCGTTAACGCGCTCTTTGTTCATGTGATGAGGCAATGGCAATTGCACTAATATCCCGTGCACTTGGATATCACGATTTAACCTATCGATTTCATCCAAAAGGTCTTGCTCGCTTGCGTCTGCTGGCAATTCGATTGAGATAGACCCTATACCTGTTTCCTTACAAGCACTAACTTTACTGCGAACATACAATTTAGACGCAGGGTTTCTCCCAACCAAAATAACCGCCAAACATGGTTGAACATCATGTTGATTCAACTCGTGAACTTGGTCTTTTATTTCGGCTCTAATTTCAGCCGCAACGACTCTTCCATCGATAATTTGTGCTGACATCTGAATTGACCTGACGAATGTAAAGTTATTCTGATGCCTCCGACTGTAGGTCATTTGTTTCGAGTTTTCTAGCAAAAAACAACCCAACTTCAAATAATAAACAAACAGGTACCGCCATCATAATCTGTGAAAACGGATCTGGAGGGGTCATTAACATTGCCAGAATAAATGAGCCTAGAATAAAATAAGGTCGTTTTTTAGACACTCCTTCCGCTGAAATAATACCAATGCGCGTCAGTAAAACGATGGCAACGGGTACTTCAAAGGCAGCACCGAAAGCAAAAAACAAACTCAAAGCAAAGCTCATATAAGAGCCAATATCCGGTGTTAAAGAAACACCATCAGGGGTCATCCTCGCAAAAAACTCAAACATCAGCGGAAACACGACAAAATACGCAAACAGTATTCCGAGATAGAAAAGAGCCGTCGTTGATACCACTAACGGCAGGACTATTCGCTTTTCTTTAGCATATAGACCCGGTGCGACAAATGACCAAACTTGATACAACACAAATGGAATAGCAATCGCAAACGCGACCGCGAAAGCCAATTTAAACGGTATGAAAAACGTGCCATGCGGATCTACCGCAATCATATTGCCACCCTCGGGAAGGCTCGCCAATAAGGGTTTTGCAAACCAGGAGTAAATGTCGCCTGCGAATGGCACTAGACAAAAAAACACAATCAACACAGCACCAAGCGCCCACACTAAACGGTTTCTCAACTCGACAAGATGTGAAACAAACGGTTCGGATTTCTGTATTTCTTCGGTCATGTAATTTTGTCAGATCAAAGGTTTGATTCTGATCTAATCGGCTTTACTCGGCTGCTCGCTTACTTTCTCAGTAAGCGGTTTGCCGGTCATTTGTACGCTTGATTCTGAACTGGAATCGTCAAAGTCTTGCTTATGCAGTTCACTCTCATCAAAGACATTTCCTTCAGAGTTAGTTTCACTGACACCTACTGTTTTCTCGGCCGAGTCAGCTAAATCTCGACCAAATTGCTTGAGATCGTTTTTCAAGTCTGACATTTCTTGCTTGGCTTTTTCCAAATCAGCAAACGGTGTTCCTTGAATCTCATTTTGCATTTCACTGCGCAGGCGAAACATGCCTTGTCTGGCTTTGCGAATAAAGAAAGCGGCTTGCTTTGCAACTTCGGGTAGTCGTTCAGGGCCCATGACTATAATAAGCACAACCGCGACCACCAATAATTCAAAAAAACCAATATCTAACATACTTTCGAGCTATTTTTCAGTGCTCTCAGATTTAGCATCGTCACTTGCTTTTTCAGCATCTTCGTTGCCTTGGCTATCGTCATCTATCGCTTTTTTGAAGCCTTTGACCGCCCCACCTAAATCACCACCAATACCACGCAGCCTCTTGGTGCCAAAAATTAATGCTACGATCACTAAAATGATGAGTAACTGCCAAATTGAAATTCCACCTAAACCCATTGTTATATCCTCAATATTTACTCACGATATTCGTGATGCTTTTTCTTCGATGCCTGACACGCCCATTCTGCGAGCTAATTCATCGATTACTTGTTGTGGCTCTAAGCCTTGTTGTGCCAATAGCACCATAGTGTGAAACCACAAGTCTGCGACTTCATAAACAATTTTCTGCGCATCACCGTCTTTAGCGGCCATGACCGTTTCGGTAGCCTCTTCGCCGACCTTTTTAAGAATAGCATCTAAGCCTTTGCTGTATAAAGAAGCGACATAGGAAGAGCTTGCATCCGCATCTAACCGTGAAACCAAGGTAAGATGAATTTGTGACAGTATATCGTTATTATTGGTCATGGCTCTCTTAATAAATAATCTACGCTTATTTATAAATAAGTGATGGGTCTGTGATAACTGGCTCAACCGTCTGCCATTTCCCGTCACTATAAATACGATAGAAGCAGTTGTGACGACCAGTATGACAGGAGATGCCACCTTTTTGGTGAACCTTTAACAAGATGACATCCGCATCGCAGTCTAAACGAACTTCTACGACCTCTTGGTGATGACCTGACTCTTCACCTTTGCGCCAAAGCTTTTGGCGTGAACGTGAAAAATAGACAGCTCGTTTCGTGTCTACCGTTTCTTGCAAAGCATCGCGATTCATCCAAGCTACCATTAGGTTTACACCTGTTTCGGCATCTTGCGCTATTGCAGGCACTAAACCTGCTTCGTTCCACTTAAGTTGATCTAACCAGTCCGTCATTACAGTAAAAGACTCTAAAGCCTTATTTCAACGCCTGCATCACGCATGGCTTGTTTAGCTTGTTGAACGGTATATTCACCAAAATGAAAGATACTGGCCGCTAATACCGCATCAGCACCACCTAGTTTAACACCTTCGACTAAATGCTCTAAATTTCCGACGCCGCCTGAGGCAATAACCGGGATGAGCGTTGCATCAGACACGGCTTTTGTGAGTTTTAAATCATAACCTGCCTTAGTGCCATCTCCGTCCATGCTTGTCAGTAAGATTTCGCCGGCACCGTAGTCGGCCATCTTTATTGCCCATTCGATCGCATCAATGCCGGTTGATTTACGACCACCATGGGTAAATATCTCCCATCGATCTTGGGTGTCCCCTTTGCTGACCCATTGAGTTTGCTTGGCGTCAATTGCGACAACAATACACTGTGAACCAAAATGAGTGGAAGCTTGTTTGATAAAGTCCGGATTAAAAACCGCTGTACTGTTAACTGATATTTTATCCGCACCGGCATTAAGTAAGTTATGCACATCTTTAAGTTCACGTACACCGCCACCAACGGTGAGAGGAATAAACACTTCACTTGCCACTTCTTCTACAACATGTAGTAAGGTATCTCGCTTGTCAGAAGTAGCAGTAATATCCAAAAAAGTGATTTCATCGGCGCCTTGTTGATTATAACGCTTGGCTACTTCAACTGGGTCTCCAGCATCTCGAATGCCGACGAAGTTAACGCCTTTGACTACTCGGCCGTTGTCGACATCTAGGCAAGGAATAATGCGTTTTGCTAATGGCATAACTTAAACCGGAGCAAGCTTCGAATCTAAATACGCTTGGCCTTGTGCAAAGTCTAAGGTGCCTTCGTAAATCGCTCGGCCAGTTATCACTCCGGAGATACCTGAATACTCTATTTTTTGCAGTTCGATCAAGTCATCCATATTGGTAACACCACCTGAAGCGATGATCGGTATATTAACCGACTCAGCTAA
>CAZFVP010000180.1:0-2352 GCA_964522345.1 uncultured Gammaproteobacteria bacterium
GTTGAGCAGCTAATATCGCCTGTTCGACATCACCTTGTGTGTTGATTGGAATCAATAAGCGGTGAGGCCCGTTGGGTGGCGTGGCCCAGCGTTTGAATCCAGCGTTTAAATGGCGTAGCTCGGGTAGGTCAATATTAGCGTCGTGGGCAAATTTCTTTAGGTCAATTTGTCCGTTGAGCTTAACTATTTCGAAATAAGGTTTACTCTCTATATAAGGGAGTCTTACGCCGTATTTACTGGGGTTGTTTATAACATTTTTCAGTGCAATCAATTTTGGAATATAACGCCGTGTTTCTAGGCGTAGCGAAAGGTCTTGATAACCAGTATCGCGGCCTTTTGCTTTATTCGATTTAATAGCACGTGAGACAGTTCCTGGGCCTGCGTTATAGGCGGCTAAGGTTAAAAACCAATCGCCGTCAAACATTTCATTGAGCTGAGTAAGATAGTCCAGCGCGGCTGTCGTGGACGACAAAGCGTCGCGTCGGCCGTCGTACCACCAATCTTGGGTAAGCCCGTAGTATTTGGCGGTTGATGGAATGAATTGCCATAGCCCTCCCGCTCGAGAGCTGGACTCAGCGGTTGGTTTATACGCGCTTTCTATTGCGGGTAATAGGGCGAGCTCCATCGGCAGTTGACGCTTTTCAATCTCCTCAACAATATGAAATAAAAATGGTGTGCCGCGTTCAAACAAACCTTTGAGATAGGTTTCGTGTTCGGTACTCCATTTTTCGTACTGACGAATATGTTTGGATTTTAGCTCAGGTAATTCAAAGCCTCGGCGCATTCGTTCGAGTACATCGATACTGACTTCTAACTGAGGTTGAGGCTCCAATAGCACAACCGGTGTTTTAGAGTCGACTTCAGGAGCGATGACGTCAACACTATCATTCGTATTCTCATTGCTGGTGGCCGTTGTCGCGCTGTGCGCACCGGGTAATGTAGTAATGTCCGATGGTTTGTCGCGCGTTGCACATGCGCTCAAACCCAAAATTAAACATAACACCATAAATGGTGAAAAAGAGGCTTTTAAATTCATCGACGAATAGTAATGAGGTGTTCATCTGTCGTCAATGTTGTTGTCGGACATTTCATGTAAGATATGTGCTGTCCAAATTCATTGGGAAGTTAGGAAGCAAGTGGTAAAAGAAGTAGATCAAATGCATATTTTGACCATGGATGAGTGGCGAAGTAGTCACTATGCTAAACACTACTTTGATGCCGAGCGGCCACACATCGCTGCTGGCTTAAGACAATCAATAGGGCCAGCCGTGTTGCAAATTGGCCAGAGACTGCCTGACTCCGTGGTTGATGACTTTGATCTGCCTCTGTTGATTAAAACGAACGAGTTTGTTGACGATTCATCGGATATTGTAGTCGATCCAGCGTTTTTGCCATTTTCACCGAATGTTTTTTCGACTGTAGTGCTGCCTCATGTACTTGAACGCAGCGCCTTACCACACCAGGTTTTACGAGAGGTTCATCGAGTTTTGATCTCCGAAGGTCACATAGTATTAACTGGCTTCAATCCGGCTAGCTTAATGGGTATTCAGCGCTGGCTTCGCCCAAAGGCTGTTTGTCGTGGGCGTTACTATTCAGTTCGTCGAGTCATCGATTGGTTGCAATTATTGGGCTTTGATGTGGTCGGTAGCTCGATGTTTCATTATGCGCCGCTACTGCGTAATCAGAGTTTGAAAAATACCTTTCAATTTCTTGAGTCTGTCGGCGATCGTTGGTTGCCCATGATCGGCGGTGGCTATATGATTAGCGCTAAGAAGCGAGACGCTGGCGCCACTATGGTTGGTAGAACTAAATTTAAAATCTCCAAACCTAAAATGGCCATACCCACAGCCGCTAAAACTCAATATAAACCCCAGAATGATTCGAAGTGAAAGATACGTATTGGGGGCATTAATAGAAGGTCAGAGTGAGTAATAAAGTTGAAATTTATACCGACGGTGCATGCCGTGGGAACCCTGGTCCGGGTGGTTGGGGCGCATTGCTAATGTATGGTGATGAACGTAAAGAGATTTGCGGTGGTGAAAAAGAAACCACTAATAATAGAATGGAACTTTGCGCTGCAATCTATGCCTTAGCGTCGTTGAAGCGACCGTGTGATTTAACCTTATATACCGATTCAAAGTATGTAATGACAGGTATTCAAGAATGGATAAAAGGTTGGAAAGCTAAGGGTTGGCAAACTGCGGCGAAAAAACCAGTTAAGAATGTTGATTTATGGAAACGACTAGATCAAGAGAATCAAAGGCATAATGTTGATTGGGTGTGGGTCAAAGGGCACGCTGGCAACGAAGGTAATGAGACCGCGGATCAATTGGCCAACCGTGGCATTGATGA
>CAZFVP010000180.1:2452-4167 GCA_964522345.1 uncultured Gammaproteobacteria bacterium
CAGATCGTTTTAGATACTGAAACAACGGGTTTAGAGCATCGTCAAGGCCATAGGATTATTGAGATTGGCTGTGTCGAACTTATCAATCGTAAGCTCACTGGTAATAATTATCATCAATATGTTAATCCTGATAGAGAAATCGATCAGGGCGCGATGGAAGTGCACGGTATTACCAATGAATTTTTGATCGACAAACCATTTTTTGATGATATCGGTAGAGCAATGATGGACTACCTTCGTGGTGCAGAGTTGATCATTCATAATGCCGCGTTTGATGTCGGTTTTTTAGATGCGGAACTCGAACGAATCGACCCTCAAGCGCCTAAAATTGCGGCTGTTTGCGGTGTACACGACACTCTACTGCAAGCAAGGAAAATGTTCCCAGGTCAGCGAAATGATTTGGATTCCTTGTGTCGGCGGTTTGATATCAACAATAGTCATCGCGAATTACATGGCGCATTACTCGATGCCGAAATTTTAGCCGACGTTTATTTGGCGATGACTGGTGGACAGTCATCGTTGGTTTTGGAAGCGAGTTCGAGTGTAAATTCTGATCTCGGCACTTCGGCACCTAAAGTTAACTACGCTACCTTGGACCTACCCTTAGTACAAGCAAGTGCCGAAGAGAAGCAAAGTCATGTAGAATGGTTAAGCCGATTAGACCAAAAGGTCGAGGATCAATGTGTTTGGTCGCGTTTGAATAGTGACCTAAGTCACTAATATTTTAGCCGGTCGTTTAATGATCGATAATTAGACTGCAATATTTAACCCCGAATACACATGAGCGACGCATCAGTCATCAAAAAACTTTCAGGTTACGACCTTTCAGGGTATAGCCTAGTGGGTAGTGATCTTAGTGGGGCTAAATTAGCCAACGCTAAGTTACGAGGCGCTAAACTGGCCGGAGCCGATTTATCAGGTGCTGATCTCACTCAAGCCGATCTAACGGGTGCTGATTTATCAGGTGCTGATTTATATCAAGCCAAACTTGCAGGCGCACGCTTGAATGGCGCCGACTTAAGCCATTGTGACGCAACCTCAGCAAATATGCTCGATGCATCGTTAAATGGCGCTAATTTAGTGTTTGCTAAGTTACCGGGCGTTGACCTTAAAAATGCAACGCTTACCGCCTGCGATTTTAGCGACTGTGATTTATCTGATGCAGACCTATCAAATGCCAAGTTGATCGGAGCGGTGTTTCATAGAGCAAATTTGAAAGGGGCCAATTTAAGTAACGGTAAGTTATTTGGGGCTAAGTTGCAGGAATCTAATCTGAGTAACGCTATTTTACGTGACGCTGATTTAACATCCATCAGGTTACGTGGGGCTAAACTCGAGTCTGCTGACTTGGTTAACGTAAATATGTTTAATGCTGACTTAAGCAACGCTAATTTGCTTAGTAGTAACTTTGAAATGGCTAATTTAAGGTCAACGAGTATGCCGAGCGCGAACTTGAAGAATGTGACGTTTGATGGTGCTAACTTGGCGAATAGTCGTTTAAGCCGTGCTGATTTATCCTGTGCATCTTTAGAGGAAACTAATCTATGGTCTGCGAGGGTATCAGGAACGATATTGACTCAGGCCAATGTTAAAGCCGCTAATTTAGTGGCTACGGGCTTAAGTAAGAAATTTGCATTAGGTGAATTTCCAGATCTCGAATTTTCAAATAAAACAACTTGGGATACCGAGCGAATTAAGCGACATCAAGTGTCGCG
>CAZFVP010000181.1:0-4093 GCA_964522345.1 uncultured Gammaproteobacteria bacterium
TCAGACCAGCCAATTTCTTTAGCGGTTAGTTCGCCTATTCGGGTATGAGATAAGCGCTCAGCAACATCGTACTCTTGTCGATTAATCGGTTTAGCACGACCCATAATCTCGGCGTATTTTTGTGGCCAACGTGATGTTGCATTCGGGGAAACGTAGCCTTCTGGAAATAGGGGAATGCCAGTAATGAGGTCGTACTTATCGCTAGCACCAAAAATATGCAGCAGTTCATGTGTTAACACAACATTGTGAAATCGCTTATTAGCATTTGAAGCACGGGCATTAATCAAACCGATCAAACCATTTCGAAGGCCGGTTGAATGAGGTAATTTTACACCTTTGGGCGGGCTCTGATATAACATGAATAATCGAATATGGTAATTTTGATGATCATTTAACTCGTTTTGCCAAGCCCACCAACGAAGTCGTAGTGACCATACGATACGGGTAAAATTACCCTCTTTCGCCGAAGGTATAGTGGGGGGAACTGAGTTGATCGGTTCTTCAAGTTGCACTTGAATTAAGTTGCTCAGGTCTAACCCATAATTCTTAGCGCTCTCGTTTAGATAACGACTTACTTCACTAAAATCCTTTGGTGTTAATGATTGTACAAACTTACTTGTGTTTAAACTATTATCAGCGATCACGGGAATCACTTTAATAGTCACTAGCTCGCTCCAACCTTTTGTAACCGTTTGTTGCATCCGATACGTTCCCCAGACAGAGAACAATACAATGAGCAGAACCACAACTCGTAAAATCTTAAACATTAGCTCACTCTCGCACTACTTAATTTTCTGTCAGTTGTTCAAGTTTTATATCTAAATGCTGTGTATCCATTTTTTAGCAGTCGCTAGAGCTAACTTTGATTTAAACTCGCTTTAACACGTTTAATTTCTATTATGCGTGCGTCATGAATCGCTTGTTGAATTTGTTGACCATCGCTATAGCTTTTCGCAATTTCACCACCGTTAACGCTTTTTGCCGCCTGCTGAAATTCTATAAATAATGCGGCTTGAGTGTAATCTCGGTCTTCGAAGCCGGTGCGCCCCCGAGCGTCGGCAATACAACAATTAGCCATTTGATGGGCGCGTTTGTCGTCCATCAGGCTTCGAGTTTTCTCGAGCATTTTTAATACAGTCTGCGGGCGTAGTTCGAACATTTTATGCATGTGCAAATGGTATTCAGATACAGCCAGTGCTAAAGATTCGTATTTTTTGGGTATTCTCAAACGCTCACAAAGTCGCTTAATAATCGGTAGGCCGCCAATTTCATGTCCTTTATGTGATGGTAATATATCGGCCGGCGTTTTGGCTTTTCCTAAATCATGGACTAATGATGCAAAGCGCATTATAGGGTCGTCGCTCAAACGGGCTGCTTGCTCTATCACCATCATGGTGTGGACGCCGGTGTCGATCTCTGGATGATATTTAGCCGTTTGCGGAATACCAAAAAGCTCATCGAGTTCTGGCAAGACTCTAGCTAAGGCACCACACTCCCTCAAAACTTTAAAGAAAACCTGTGGAGAATCAGTTACTAGTGCTTTTTTCATTTCGGCCCAAACACGCTCAGGAACCAACGCGTCAACTTCGCCATTGGTTACCATCTCGCGCATGAGTTCGAGTGTTTCAGGCGCAATAGAAAACCCAAATCGTGCTGCGAATCGCGCTGCTCGTAATATGCGCACGGGGTCTTCTAGAAACGCATCAGACACGTGGCGGATAATGCCCTTGGCTAAATCATCTTGCCCTCCGTGCGGATCAATAACGTTGCCGTTGGTGTCTTCGGCCATTGCGTTAATGGTTAAATCTCTACGCTCAAGATCTTGTTCTAGTGTTATTTCGGGAGACGCATTAAATTCAAAGCCCTGATATCCTTTTGCTGTTTTACGTTCGGTCCGAGCTAATGCGTATTCTTCTCCGGTGGTTTTGTTAATAAAGACAGGGAAATCTTTTCCGACGGGCTCATATCCTCGATCAACCATTTCCTGCGGTGATGAGCCAACTACAACCCAATCTCGATCGGGTGAGTCTACATTAAGCAGGCGATCACGTACCGCCCCGCCAACGAGGTAAATTTGTACATCTGAACTCATAATTTAGCCGATACCGTATTGCTCGCGATAGGCTCGCATGCGTTCTAGGTTTTCTTCTTGATCGGGCTGTTCTTTCAGATACTCAATTATGTCAGCCAAGGTAGCAATTGCCACTACTGGAATATTAAACTCAGCTTCAACTTGTTGAATGGCTGACATCTCGGTTGGCTCTCCGTCTTTTTGACCAAGCTCTTGTCGATCTAATGCTAAAAACACTGCGAATGGTTTCGCGCCAGCAGCGGTAATCATTTCAAACGATTCGCGAATTGCGGTACCAGCCGTGATTACATCATCGATGATCGCTATATTACCAACCAGTTCTGCACCAACCATATTGCCGCCTTCGCCATGATCTTTCTTTTCTTTGCGATTAAACGCAAAAGGTACTTCTTTGCCGGTAGCCTCAGACAAAGCCATAGCGGTTGCGCAGGCGAGTGTAATGCCTTTATATGCAGGGCCAAACAATACGTCAAAATCCAAGTCAGAGTTCTCTATGCTGCATGCGAAATAGCGACTAAACTGTAGCATCGTCGCACCGCTGTCAAACAGGCCAGTGTTAAAAAAATAAGGGCTAATACGGCCCGACTTCAATGTGAATTCGCCAAATCGAAGCACACCTGTTTTCAACGCAAATTCAATAAACTGTTCTTGATATGGGAGCATGAATCTTTGGTTTAATAGTTATAATATAATGGCTGATATAATACTCGCAAAAAGGGCGGGGGCAAGATGCAGAACGCAATAAGGAGTTCATTAATATGCATGCCTGAAAAGTGGTTTCTCGCGATCACGCTAATGATAGTGATCAATTTAATGTATGCGTAGATTTCTGCCGTTGAGAGGTTTATTAGCTAGAAGCCAAGTATGCAGTCAGCCCATTTAAACCTGCGGTGTGATAGCCCTGAGCTATTAAGACGCTGACCTTTGATAAGGGTAAACGTGTAGCCTATTACTTTTTCGTAGTTCTACCCACAATGAAACTCCCCACGGCAAGCAGCGAGGTATCTTTTTGCATGCAAAAACCTACTTCATGGCAAGCCACGGAGAATTTAACCCTCGAAGCGACTAAATAATGACTAAGCTGTGATTTTAAGTGCACTGAGCGCCAACAATCAGCATAATTAGGCTTTATCGATATTTGATGTTTAAATCGAGATAGCGTCTACCTTCATTATTATTCAATTAGGGGCTCGCTAGTATTAACCACTATTAAAGTAAGCCTATGAAAGTAATCTCTGCAAATTTAAATGGCATTCGCGCTGCTGGCCGTAAAGGCCTTTACGATTGGTTGCCTAAAGTCGATGCAGATATTATTTGTCTGCAAGAACTTAAAGCTCAGCCAGACCAAATAGAAGGCGAGCCTTATCACCCAAGTGGCTATTATACGTTTTTTCATGCGGCTCAGAAGAAAGGATATTCAGGCGTAGGCATTTACTCTAAACAAAAACCCGATAATGTTCAGATAGGCTTAGGAAAAGGCTTTGAAGACGTAGATTCAGAGGGTCGATATATTCAAGCTGATTTTGGAAACTTAAGCGTCGCGTCTTTATACATGCCGTCAGGCTCAAGCAAAGAGGAACGACAAGAATTCAAAATCGATATGATGCGCCGCTTTGAAGACAAACTAAAAGAGTTGGCCGACTCAGGTCGACAAGTAATTATCTGCGGCGATTGGAATATAGTGCATAAAAAACGCGACATCAAAAATTGGCGCGGTAATCAAAAACGTTCCGGCTTCTTACCTGAAGAACGCCAATGGATGGATTGGCTGTTTGGTGAGCCCGAGCCTGAACTGGAAGGCGGCCGTCAAGGTCATGCTGGATTCTACGATGCATTTCGCATTATCAATGACGAAGACGAGCAATACACCTGGTGGTCAAATCGCGGCCAAGCATGGGCGAATAACACAGGGTGGCGCATCGATTATCAAGTCATTAGCGAAAACATGAAGGACAAAGTAATAGCCGGTTCAGATCTTATTTATAAAGATGAGCGATTTTC
>CAZFVP010000182.1:0-4036 GCA_964522345.1 uncultured Gammaproteobacteria bacterium
ATGTCAAAAGTTTATATCAATTAAATAGTATTGTAAAAAGATTTGACCCCTATTCCTGACCCCTATTCCTACCTATTCCTATTCCGTATTCCCTATTCCACAAAATATCAATTTCAGACTCGAGCTTCTCCCAATTCATTCTCTGCGATAACCGCACTAGCGGGTGCGACATATTTAGCATTTGAGAAAGCTGAGAACGGAACAAATCTGCTGTATTTACGGGCTTTTTAGGCTTCATAATTGCAAGGTAACGCAGTTAAAAATGGGAGAATTAGCCATGAAAATTAACAATTTTAGGCTTGTTGTCCCAATTGTTTGAGAGTAAGATTGCACCAAATTAGTGCGGATTGATATAACTATAATTAGGGTGGGTAATTACGATGGGTGGGTTTCGTATGTTTAGGTTTTTTCTTGTTGGGGTCGTTTGCTTTTTATGCATCTATTCTCCACTTTCCAGTGCTCAGTCTAATGAACCAATAGAGCCACTTCCGACCTCTATTGACGTTGATAAAAAAAAGGCTGCGCTGGGGCGGCAGCTATTTTTCGATACGCTTCTATCGTCAGACAATAATATTTCGTGTGCAAGCTGCCACGATATTGGTGCTTGGGGTGCCGAGAATAGAGATGTATCAGAGGGTGTAAAACGACAGCTCGGTGAACGTAATTCGCCAACTGTTTTTAATTCGGCTTTCAATTTCAAACAGTTTTGGGATGGACGTGCAGACGACCTGAGTCATCAAGCGGCTGGCCCGGTTGTGAACCCAATTGAAATGGGCATGGCGTCATGGAATGACGTTATTAAAAAGCTGAAACACGACCAAAGACCGAGAAAAGACTCCTCGTATACCTCGGCATTTATGGATGCGTATGGCAAAGATATTTCCAAGGAACTGGTAACTGATGCAATCGCTGAGTACGAAAAAACATTGATTACACCAAATGCACCATTTGATCGCTACTTGAGAGGTGATACTGGAGCGATTACCAGCACACAAAAAAGAGGGTATGAATTGTTTAAATCCTATGGATGTGTGGCTTGTCATCAGGGGGCGAACGTCGGCGGCAATATGTTTCAAAAAATTGGTGTACTGAACGACATCAACATGAATCCCGGTAGTTTAAGCGACGACCTTGGTAGATATACCGTCACTAGAAATGAGTGGGATAAGCGAGTATTTAAAGTGCCTAGCTTACGCTTAGCTGTAAAGACGCCGCCCTATTTTCATAATGGTTCAGTGAAGACAATAGAGGAGGCGGTGGACATAATGATTAAGTATCAGCTTGGCCGAGAGGTACCTCAAGAAGACCGAGACGCTATCATTCAGTTCTTAGAGTCCTTGGTCGGTGAAAAGCCTGAAGGAGGTAAATAGAGATGAAAAATTCAATTTTATTTATCATTCTGCTTGTTGTGGTAATAGCTGGTGGTGTCGGGTTATTCTATTTTGAGTCACGACTTCCGAACAATGAAATAGTGAACCGTGATGTTATCAGTCAACTCCTTAAAGTTGATGCGCTGGATGCCAACATCAATGAGCTGGTGTTGAGAAGTCGTGCAAATTTGGATGCTAATTATGACATGCTAGTAAGAAGCACCATTGCGTTGGAGCGAACTGTTTCCGGTCTTTCTAGCAGCTATTTTAAAAAGGATTCGATTGCTGGGAGTTTGCTGGATACTCGGTTTGAGCGGTTCAAGTCAGCGGTGGAAATAAAAATCGACCAAGTTGAAAGTTTTAAATCGTCAAACTCCGTCTTAAGGAATTCTGAAAAGTATATTCCCTTGGTCGGGCTACAACTGACTGAGCAAGCCAAACAAAGTGACTTGCTTGAGGTTGGGTCTCTTTATAAACAGGTCGTTATTGAGACGCTTGAATTTACCCGACAAGGCAGTAATAAACCGAAAGAGGATTTAGCTGGTTTCAGAGAGCGGGTATTAGAAACGGAATCGGTGATGCCGTCGGACAGCTCAATTAAAATACTTGAGTATGCAAACCATATCGCGACCGTCATCGACTCAAAACATAAAACTGACCAGTATCTAAGCAAGGTATTGAGTTCCGCAACGGACGATCAAATCGGTGAGATTTCTAATGCATGGGGTTTATGGCAATCCGATAATAGCAATTCACGCGAATCGTTTCGCTATCTAACTATTGCTTATCTGATGACAATATTAGCGTTGGTGGGTTTGCTAGTGTATCGCTTACGTCGGCTTTACGCCAACCTCGATAAAGAAGTAGAAGAAAAAGCCCAAGAAGCTAAAAGAACTTACGAAGATCTACAAGTGTCAGAGCGGCAACTTGCTCAAAGCGAAAGAATGGCATCGCTTGGGCAATTGGTTGCTGGTGTTGCGCATGAGATCAACACACCGTTGGGTTATATCTCCTCGAATATAGACACGATTAAAGCGAGACTTGGACGTTTAGCACCGATTTTTCACAAGGCAAGCTCAATTTCAGAAACGCTGTCTGACCCAAGCCAAGATCGTTCCAGTATCAATAAATTATTGAAAGAGCAGATATTAGCTTATCGTAAAGTAGGCAAAAATAACACGCCGGAGAACATCGATACGCTTATAAGCGACGCATCTGAGGGGCTTCATGAGATTAAAGACATCGTTGATTCACTAACGAATTTCAGCCACGTACAAGATGTGCCGGCTGAAAATGTGGATGTTAATGAGCGTCTCAAGTCAACATTAAAAATGAGTGCAAGCACACTTGGCAAGCGCAAGATCGTTACGCGATTGCAGGAAGACCTACCGTCGGTCAGCGGTGTGCCAAATCAACTTGTTCAAGTGTTTAACAATGTTATTAACAATGCAGCGCACGCCACCGATGCGGCGGCGGGTGTGATTGTTGTTGAGTCAAAGTTAGTCGGCGATTCAATTGAAATTTACTTTCAAGACAATGGCAAAGGCATTGATGACGAGTCATTGACTCGTGTATTTGAACCGTTTTTCACAACTAAAGGTGTTGGCGAAGGGACTGGACTTGGGTTGTCCATTTCCCATCGAATTGTCGAGGCACACGATGGAAAACTTCTTATCGAAAGTACGGTTGGGGTTGGTACGAAAGTTACCGTAAGGTTACCCAGAGCTGTCTAACAATAGTAGTTACTTGTTGTGCAGTTTAATCGTTTAAGAATTTTTTGGATAGATTGATGTCAAAAATATTATTAGTGGATGATGAACCTAAAGTGCTCCGAGCTTTGTGTGCGGCATTGGAGCTAGATCACGAAGTGCATGTATCTGAATCGGTAACTAAGGCTCAAAAGGCGATTCTTGAGTCCGGCCCATTCGATGCTGTTATTTCAGATGAAATAATGCCAGGTACAAAAGGTCATGAATTGCTCAATTGGTGTCGAGTAAATTCCCCAACAAGTAAACGAATGATGCTCACGGGCTTGCCAATAACCGAAGAGTTTAAAGATGAAATTGAAGATATCGACAGCGTCAGTGTTTTCAAAAAGCCTTGGAGAATCGCCGATATAGAGCGCGCATTACAGCTTACTATGACCGCGAGCAATTCAGAAGATTTTACCGGTGTAAAAGAAGATATCATTGGTGCCCGAGAAACAATTGTTTTGTTTAACACTGACGAAAGAGACCTCCGGCATTTTGTAAAACTTGAACAAACCAACCTATTTAATATCGTGACATGCTCATCGCCTGCTGAATTGTTCGAACACTCGAGTCGTCACAGTAATGCCAAACAGCTAGTGATAAACCTTAATGATGCAACTAAAAGGGTTGTTGCATTGGTGCCCAAGATCAAAAAAAAATATGCCCGGGCAGAAATACTGATTATTGCCCCACCCAACATTGTTAGAGAACTTAATAGTGAAAGGCTCAAACCAGCGCCTTTTAAAATGTTAGTGAAACCTTTCTCCCTTAGTCGTTTGCTTGCGAGTTTAGCCGTTACAAATGAACACCAATCTAAGCGGTAATTTAATCGTCAAAAAGCGATGTTGTATCGGCTTTTGCATTATGAAAAACAGCCATCAAAATGAGAAATGAGACAAGATTAGCAAGATTAGG
>CAZFVP010000183.1:0-3942 GCA_964522345.1 uncultured Gammaproteobacteria bacterium
CTACCGACGGATTTTAAGTCCGTTGCGTCTACCAATTTCGCCACCCGGGCCAACGGGGTAATATGTTGCTGGGATTGGTTCCCTTGTCTCGACCATAGAGTCGATAATTTGAGCGACGGCTCAAATTATTTTATCTGACCTACTCCAAGCTGAGTTGGAGGCTCGAGCCGGAGTCGAACCGGCGTCCACGGCTTTGCAGGCCGCTGCATAACCACTCTGCCATCGAGCCGTCAGACTGTCTATTTTAGCTGGATTTAAAAAAAAACAAAGCTAAAATTGTTCTCAAACAAAAACGGGAAAAGCATGAACTTTTCCCGTTTTAGGTGTTCTGGAGCGGGAAACGAGATTCGAACTCGCGACCCCAACCTTGGCAAGGTTGTGCTCTACCACTGAGCTATTCCCGCTTGAGTGGGCGCTATTATATGCAGTTAGAAAGATGAGTCAATCATTGTTTCAACTTTTTTTGAAATTGTTCTAATGTCAAATTCTAATCATCTTTTACTGCATTGTAGGCCGCCATTAAATAGATACTCATCGACCAAATAGTCAACACTCCTGCTGCGTATAATAACATCTCAGCTAAAAACAACGTCGGCAGCCCAAGTAACGGCAATGGTTCTACAAATAGTAAACCACCGATAGCTGACATTTGAATTCCGGTCTTATACTTACCTACTTGAGACACAGCAACATTCGCTCGTTTGCCTAATTCCGCCATCCATTCACGAAGTGCTGATACGGTAATTTCTCGGCTAATGATTATGATAACCGTAACCGTGAACAAAAACTTCGACCACAGGGCTTGCTGCAATTCAGCATTGCTCATTACTAAGATCAACATCGTAGACACTAATAGTTTATCGGCGACCGGGTCTAAGAACGCACCGAGCTTTGATGTTTGGTTCCACTTTCGTGCCAAATAACCGTCCAGTGCATCGCTGATCCCTGCTAATGCGAATAACACCGAACAATACCAATTACTGTATTCCCAGCCGGAAAAGTACACGACCACAATCAGAGGTATCGCTAAAATTCTGAAAAAAGTTAAACAGTTTGGGATGTTGATCATCGACTTAAAAAATGAACTAAATATGAGTGGAGTGTAACACTTAAAATGCCGGATTTCTTAAATGCACTTATACCGATCATATAGTCTACTTTTTAAGATGTTGATATATTTTTTCAGCCAGCTCGGCATTGATGCCTGTCACTTTATTTAGATCTTTAACGCCCGCTTGCTGAATGCCTTGCAAGCCACCAAAATGCTTAAGGAGTGCTTGCCGTCTCTTGGCACCAATTCCGGGTATCTCTTGTAGAATCGACTGCGTTTGAGCTTTGCCTCTTCTAGCTCGATGACCGGTAATAGCAAACCGGTGAGCCTCATCACGAATTTGCTGCACTAAGTGCATAGCCGGCGAATTGGCGGCAAGTTTAATGCCAACCGACTGGCCCTCTATGAATAGTGTTTCTAAGCCAGGTTTGCGACCCTCACCTTTAGCAACACCGACCAGCAATACGTCATGGATTTGCAGTTCTTGCATAATTTCGGCGGCCGATGAAAGTTGCCCTTTTCCGCCGTCGATTAGCAAAATATCGGGTAACTTACCCTCTTCCTTTAACACGCGCTTGTAACGCCGTTGAATCGCCTGTCGCATCGCCGCATAATCGTCCCCTGGAGTAATACCAGTAATATTATAACGACGATAGTCAGATTTGGTTACTCCCTTCTCAGTGAATACCACACAACTTGCGACTGTTTGTTCGCCCATAGTGTGACTAATGTCAAAACATTCAATTCGGCCAATGGTTTGTTCTAAGTCAAACACTTCGGTAAGAGCTTGCAGTCTCTTATGTACACTTTGAGTTTCAGACAAGTGTCGTTTGAGCCGCTCCGTGACATTCAACTGAGCCATCGCCAACCAGTCGCGTCGATGGCTCCTAACGGAGTTAGTGATTACCACCTTGCGCTCTGACTCTTGAGTTAACCAAGTTTCTAACTCGTCTTGACCTTCAAGTTGAATACCAATAATAATTTCTTTAGGTGCCTGCCGACGGTGATAATACTGGGTGATAAACGCTGAGAGAATTTCAGGCTCAGTGAAGTCTAAAGGCACTTTAGGGTAATGCCCGTTGCTACCGCTGTGCCGGCCACCACGAATGAACGTCACCTCTACACATACTTTACCGTGTAAACTTGCTACGGTAACAATGTCAATATCGCTATGTCCTGCGGTAATTGATTGGTGCGACTGAACTCGTCTTAAGGCATTTATTCGGTCTCGCCACCCGGCTGCTTCTTCAAATTTAAGGTTTTTAGAAGCAGACTCCATATTACTTTGCAGTAATTCGTTTAGAGACTCATCTTTACCTTGAAGAAACATTCCCGCTAACTCAATGTCTTTCGCATACGCCTCTTTACTCACCAAACCAACACAAGGGCCACTGCAACGTTTGATTTGATACTGTAAACACGCTCGAGAACGATTACTAAAAAACACATCATCACATTGCCGAACAGGCAATACCTTTTGCAATAACGAGAGCGTTTCTCTAATTGCCGTTACGCCTGGGTACGGCCCAAAATACCGCCCAGGGGCACTACGGTCACCTCGATAAAAACTTAAACGAGGGAATTCATGTGAATCGTCAATATGAATAAATGGGTAACTCTTACTGTCTCTTAATAAAATATTGTAACGTGGTTTTTGGTCCTTAATCAGATTCGATTCAAGAATTAAGGCTTCGTTTTCGGTAAAAGTTACGGTTACCTGAACGTCAACAACCTTTTGCATCATTGCCTTTGTTTTTATCGACAAACCGGTGGTACGAAAATAGCTTGATAAACGATTCTTAAGGTTCTTCGCCTTACCAACATATAACAAGGCACCCTCAGAATCGAACATTTGATAGATGCCTGGCCCTTGGCCAACATTTTGTAAAAAGGTTTTATGATCGAATGACACGGGTATTTTTAATAAAATGAATACAGTTCGGCTCTTGACCACCATTATACCGCGTATAAGCTAGGCAATAAGTGTTCGATTCACCTATAATCGGCGAATTCTAAAAATCCTATGTAAAATTAATCATGGCTAAAATATCAGCAAACGAAATCCGCCTCGGCGGCCTAATTGAACACCAAGGCAACCTATGGCGTGTGCTTAAAAAAAGCCATGTAAAACCAGGCAAAGGCGGCGCATTCGTTCAATGCGAGTTAAAAGACATTATTAATGGCACCAAACTTAATGAACGTTTTCGCTCAACCGACAAAGTTGAAAAACCACATGTCGAGCCTCGTAAAATGCAATACCTTTACGCTGAGGGTACAGACCATATTTTTATGGATAACGAAACTTTCGACCAACTAACCCTTAGCGCTGAAGACCTGTCAGAACAAGTTGGGTATTTGCTACCTAATACCGACGTGCAAATCATGTTCTATGATGAAACGCCGATTGGCGTAGACTTACCAGCGAACGTTATATTGGAAGTCACCGACACTGAAGGTGTAGTGAAAGGCCAAACAGCCGCAAGTGGCGGCAAACCTGCGGTGCTGGAAACAGGAATACGCATCACTGTGCCAACCTTTGTAAATATCGGCGAAAAAGTAAAAGTGAATACGGAGACGGGAGAATACGTAGAGCGCGCTTAAAGTATGCTTCGTTATACGCATAAATATTACTAAAGGACCTTAATAAGAGCAGTGCCCTGTTATTTATCTAGCGCGTGAATTAAACGCCAGCCGGTTAAAAATTCGAAGGTGTGTAAGACTCTTATCTAAATGAGCACTTAAGCAAAAACTTCGTGTTTGGGGTAGCGACTTCTGTTTCATCTCAAGTGAATCGAGGCTAAAATGCGAACGCGTGTCCCGGTAGCTCAGCTGGATAGAGCAGCCGCCTCCTAAGCGGCAGGTCGGAGGTTCGAATCCTCTCCGGGACGCCA
>CAZFVP010000184.1:0-3883 GCA_964522345.1 uncultured Gammaproteobacteria bacterium
CAAGCAGCGGGGTATCTTTTTGCATGCAAAAATCTATTTCGTGGCAAGCCACGGGAAATTTAACCCTCGTAAGCGATTAACTACATGCTAAGTACGATGCTCAGCTACCTTTATGGAAAGCTCCTTGCAAAATAGTATACACTGAAGAAGCTTGGTATCTCGATGATCGTTAATCGTCACAAGTATTTATCACTACACCAATTGCCTTCAATGCATACGAAAAAACCTTTATTGATAATATTGACCTTACTAATGTCCATACCCTCACACGCGGCTGAGCAATTATTCTCCACCCAGGACAGTGTGACTCCAGAGCTCGCTCACCCAGGTAAATATCGCGTTGGAGTTCAAACTATTTCAGTGGTTAACCCAAAACAATTAAGCACTGTCGACTTCAGCTCAATTGCAGATCGCCCACTTACCTTAGAGGTGTGGTATCCCAGCTCCAAAATAGAAAAAAAGCAATCGGAGAGCACTAAAGCTAGTTATCAAGACCAAACACGTTCAGGTAAATCATTTAGCCTCCAAGGGCAAGCGTATAGAAACCTTGAACTAGATGCGTCGCTTGCGCCGGCGCCGCTCATAATTTTGTCTCACGGGTACACCGGTTATCGCAGTATGATGTTCTATTTGGGAGAACACTTGGCTAGCCACGGTTATATTGTCGCCAGTATCGACCATACGGACTCAACGAATAAGGAGATCAATTTTAACCAAGACGCAGGCGCAGGTTTCGCCAGCACTCTATACAATAGAGCGCGAGACCAGCAATTTGCACTCGACTACCTAAGTTCAACCAATTCACAATTCTCATCATTACTGAGTACAACGTCGGCCGCAATTATTGGCTTTTCAATGGGAGGTTACGGCGCATTGAATACAATCGGTGGTTGCTACAATTTTTCATCAGCATTTCTTAAGGAGATGGGGTTTCCTAAAAATGCCGTGGCAAACATCGCGGAAACGCTCAACAACTGCTCAGCAGGAAGAACCAGTGTAGACCCACGTTGGAAAGCCATGGTCTCTTTTGCACCATGGGGCGGCGAACAAGGTATACACAAGCCCTCTTCTTTGGCCAACATCAAGCTACCGACAATGTTAGTCGGTGGTGACCAAGATGATGTTTCTGGCTTTGAAGACGGTGTTGCCAAACTGTTTAGGCAAATCGGCTCAAAAGATAAATACCTAATGGTGTATGAAAATGCGAGGCACAATATCGCAGCTCATCCTGCTCCGAAGGTTGCCTTCGACAATGATCTAGATATCGGCCATTACTACGAGCCAAGTTGGAACTCCGAGACAATTACTCGTATCAACAAACATATGGTGTTGGCGTTTTTAAACCATCATGTGAGGCGAGACAAGGTCGCTAAAACCTATTTACCTAAACGCGAGTTGGCCACTCAGACTAAAGATGAAAATGGCAAGTTAAACGCGCCGTGGCCAGGTTTCCCTGACCGTTGGGCGGTTGGTATACGGTTTGTTCGCGGAGAATAGCTTTTCTCAACGGAACTTTGTTTACCACTCCAGCTAACTCTTTTTTAACACGAACAGTCTAGAGGCAAAATCACCTTTCTCTAAATAATCGGCATCGCTGGGTTGCATTGCACAAACATAGGGCATGTCTAAGCCCATGTGCATAAGAGCATCGCCGCCAAATGAGGCACTACTATCGACTAGTTTGTATTGCGATGTCGCCTCAAGGTTCACTAAACGCGCCTTTCTAAATGGTAGATTCGCTGCGGATAAAATATGAAAATAGCCTAAGTAAACTGTATTTCCGTCAGCCGAATTGAGTTGCCAGACTACCTCATTATCGTGGTATTGCACGCGGTAAAACTGACCATTGACCACATCATCAGCGGTGTCTTTATACAACTTGGCATAATACTTTAATGCCTCGAAGTCTTTGTCGACGTCTTCAGCATTCAATGACAAACCGCGCGCGGCACAGAAAAAACCAACCTCAGCACGTGTCTTAAGTGATACCCGGCGACCGTTCAAATGACTTGGCACTGGGCAAATATAAGATGCCATTACACACGGTGGAAAAATATGCGAGGCGCCATTAATGATCGGTAAGCGACCAATGGGCTCAGACATATCACTTACCCAACCTTGAGACATGTAATGCAACATACCCAGATCAAAACGATTACCACCCGAAGCGCAATTCTCAAATAATACCTTAGGATGCTTGGTAACGATTTTGCTTACCAAACGATAGAGCCCTAGCATATAACGATGAGCGGTTTCGAGTTGGCGATCTGAGCTTAATTCTG
Organism: uncultured Gammaproteobacteria bacterium; assembly: GCA_964522345.1. GTDB lineage: Bacteria > Pseudomonadota > Gammaproteobacteria > Arenicellales > Arenicellaceae > Arenicella. The sequence continues at coordinate 2,283 of CAZFVP010000184.1, forward strand.
CGCTGCCTATTTCCGTCATAGTGCGATTCATATCCCACTTAACGTAATCGATGTTGCCGGAACTGAGAACGCTATCAACACGTTCAAACAAATAATCTTGTACATCAGAACGCGACAAATCCAAAACTAATTGATTTCGCCCTGTTGAGCTAACTCGATTTGGCACGCCGATAATCCAATCAGGGTGGTCGCGAAAAAGTTGGCTTTGAGAGTTAACCATTTCAGGTTCATACCAGAGGCCGAATTTCAGGCCTTTCTGCTTAACCTTTGCAGCGACAGTTTCAATGCCGTTGGGGAATTTTCTCTTATCAGAGTACCAATCGCCTAAGGACGTAGTCTCATCATCACGACCTTCGAACCAACCATCATCAACAACCAACATTTGCAAGCCAAGTGATTTTGTTCGATCAGCTAACTCCAAAACGTTGTCTTCGTTGATATCAAAATACTCAGCTTCCCAGGAGTTCAAATACGTCGGCCGCGCTTGACCTTTAAATTGTTCTGGGCTGACTTTTTGTTTAATGAAACCGTGCCACTCTTGGCTCATACCTTCAAGGCCTGCCTCACTGAATACCTGCAATGATTCTGGAGTAGTAAACGACTCGCCAGCATCCAAGTGCCACTGAAAATTAAACGGGTTAATCCCCGTGGTTATCCGCACTGAGTCAAACTCGCCTTTTTCGACATTAATGGCAAAATTACCGCTGTAAACAAATGCCGTCGCGAACACTCTGCCATATCGCTCGGTGGTATTTTTGTCCATAACCGCAATAAAAGGATTATGGACATTACCACTTGCACCCGTTGCTGACTCTAAAACAAAACGGCCTTGAGGAACGGGGAACCTATCTTGGTTTAGTTCTCTAGCCCAAGTACCACGCAAATGAAGTAAGTCGTAATCGGCGGCAGGTAAATCTAGGCACGAACTCATTGCCTGCGAAATTGTAATTCGTTGATCACCGTCGTTGAACACTTGGCTAGATCTAGCGATGACATCATGATCGTCATAGACTGTGTAGTAGAGCTCAACTCTCACTTTAGAAACACTATCAACTAACACAACCCGCAAACTTTGGCTATTACCTCCACGCGCACTTGGCAAACCCTCTAGTGCCGGCTTACTTTCGTAGATCTCATGGCTGTGATAACTAAGCACTTGCGTACTATTGCCGTCGGAGTTAATGACATGCAATGCCGGCAAACGATTATCACTGGTACCGAATACTGGGTATTCTTGTGGAACATCGGACAAGTTATAATCCCTAGAACCTTGAAAGTCGAGAGCACAACCTCGGTGCAACCTCTTGGGTTCACTAGGGTAGGCACTACTTGGGTTCACTCGACCACCGAAATGTAAATGCTCTAGCAAGCCCTCCGGCGATACCCGAAAGATATAACTAATCGATGAATTTGAGAGCGTGAATACGCGTACTGCCGATGAGTCGTTTGAGACACTTATTTGCGCGGTCATGATGTTCCTTTGGTGATAACTTCTGTAGTGGTGCTTTAGGCAACCTGTTTAAATATATGAGTTGAATTGTACAGCTTCAATAGTAATTTCAATAACCTTAACGTTAAAAAACAATGATTCTGAAATTCAC
>CAZFVP010000185.1:0-3869 GCA_964522345.1 uncultured Gammaproteobacteria bacterium
CCCACGACCACCGGAATCACAATCCGGGGCTCTACCAACTGAGCTACAATCACCATGCAGTTCGCAATCGCCATAATAACTACTATCAAAGCAACTACCAATATTACACCAGATTAGTTGAATCCAAACATTGAATTCAACTAACTTCAACAACATGCAGCCAAAAGGTTAATGGCGCGCCCGACAGGACTCGAACCTGTAACCTACGGCTTAGAAGGCCGTTGCTCTATCCAGTTGAGCTACGGGCACTCAACTAACACATACATCTCTTTCTCAAAGTGAATTAAATAGCTCTGGCCTACTACAAACTCAAACGTGAGTCTTCGTTCGTAAGAAGAAAGATAATCATTTCTCCATACCAACCTTACTATACAACAAACTCGCAAAAAAAATGGTCGGGGTGATAGGATTCGAACCTACGACCCTCTAGTCCCAAACCAGATGCGCTACCAGGCTGCGCTACACCCCGACGGTGTGTGTCATTTAATCGCTTGTGAACTGCTAAATTTGAGAAGAACTCATCTTAACGGCTCTTGGGAGTGAAAGCGAATGACGCTGCAAATCATTGAGGCGCGACTATACTCAGACAACCGAATGTCGTCAACAAAAAGTTAAAAAAAAAGGTTATTTTTCTAAGCTTGAAATTTTGTGCCGACACCCCTATAAACGATCTCATTAGCAAACCCATTAAACTTCACGTTAATAACATTATGAGCAAACCGCAAACCCACGCCTTTCAAACCGAAATTAGCCAGCTTTTAGACCTAATGATCAATTCTCTTTACAGTCAAAAAGAGATTTTTCTACGCGAACTGATTTCCAATAGCTCTGACGCGATTGATAAACGCCGCTTTGAGGCACTCACCGACGCATCCCTACTTAATGATGAAGAAGAATTAGCTGTCATTATAACGACCGACAAAGACGCTAGAACACTTACCATTAGCGATAACGGCATCGGCATGAATCATGATGAGATGATCGATAACATCGGCACAATCGCTCGCTCTGGCACCAAAAAGTTCATGCAAGCCATCGAAGCTAGTAAAAATGAAGGCGATGACGTGAGTCTAATTGGCCAATTTGGTGTGGGTTTTTATTCAGTATTCATGGTCGCAGACAAAGTATCTGTAGTCAGTCGTCGAGCTGGAGACCAACAAGGCGTCCTTTGGGAGTCTGATGGGAAAGGCGAGTTTACCATTGGAGAAGCCAACAAAGAGTCAGTCGGCACCTCAATAACCTTGCATTTACGTGAAGACGAAAGTGAATATCTTGAAGAATTTCGCCTCAAGCACATCATTAACAAATATTCTGAGCATATTTCACTGCCGATTAAAATGCTGGGGGCAGTTCCACTGGATGATGAAGGCAAACCTGAAGAAGGAGCTGAAGCAGAGTTTGAAACAGTGAATACTGGCACCGCATTATGGGCGCGCGCGAAATCGGATATTACCGAAGAAGAGTATCAGAGCTTCTATCAAGGTTTGAGCTACGACATGGAACCACCATTGTCGACGCTTCATCACAAGGTAGAGGGCAATATGGAATACACCTCTCTTTTGTTTATTCCAAAAAAAGCGCCATTTGATTTGTGGAACCGTGAAAACAAAAAAGGCATAAAGCTTTATGTTCGCCGGGTGTTCATCATGGACGATGCTGAACACCTAATGCCCAATTACTTGCGATTTGTAAAAGGTGTTATTGACTCCCAAGATTTACCATTGAATGTTTCTCGTGAAATTTTACAAAGCGATAGAGACGTCCAAAAAATCAAAGGACGTGCAGTCAAACGGGTTCTAGACGAACTTAAACGCCTTGCTAAGGACGACGCAGAAGCGTTCCATAGTTTTTGGTCTGAATTTGGCCAAGTAATTAAAGAAGGAATAGTCGAAGACGCGGGTAACAAAGCAAATATCACCCCCCTACTTCGTTTCGCCAGTACACATAACGATAATGGTGAACAATCAGTATCGCTGGACCAATATGTTGAGCGTATGAACGATGATCAAGACTCTATCTACTATATTACGGCTGAGAGCTACCAAGCAGCAAAGGGTTCTCCTCATCTAGAGATGTTTACTAAGAAAGGCATAGAAGTATTATTGTTAACGGACCCAGTAGACGAATGGCTGGTGAATAGCTTAACCGATCATGATGAAAAGCCTCTTAAATCGGTAACTAAGGGTGATTTAGAACTCTCTGACGATGAGAAAAAAGAGCAGGACGAAGCAAAAGTTGAGCTTTCATCCGTGACCGATAAGCTAACCGAAGTATTAACAGATTCAGTCAAAGAAGTTAGGCTCACTAACCGCTTAACTGAATCACCTGCTTGTTTAGTTGCCGATGAAACCGACCCGGGTGCAAACCTAGAACGAATTATGAAATCGATGGGCCAAGACGCTCCTACGAGCAAGCCTATTTTAGAACTAAACCCTGATCATGCGCTGATTAAACAACTTGATGTCGAAAGTGAGTCTTTTGCCGATTGGGCACAAGTTCTATTTAATCAAGCAGCTTTAAGCGAAGGAGCTCAAATCAAAGATCCGGCCAATTACGTAAAGCTTGTGAATAAACTACTGGTTTCCTAATAAATAACCGATATTTTTGCTATAAAGAAACGGTCGCTAATGCGGCCGTTTCTAGTTCAAGTCATACTCACTAAAGACAAGCCCACTCAAAAACACGACTACAAGAGATTAATTCAAACGCTTAAAGCAATTATTTTCAACATCTTTACGCACGTTCATAGCGTCAAACAATTCGCCATTCATCACAATGTACACTCCGTTATCAACGGCTTGAACGGCGGCTAAGGCACCACCAACATTGAATAGAGCATCACTATCTTTAAATATCGCTGGGGCTAAGGCGCCTGTTAAGACAACAGCTTTATCACTTAGATCACCCAATGATCTTGCGGTATTTGGCATTGTGTCTGTTCCATGAGTAATGAGTATTTTATCTGCATCACTATTTTCAACCGCTTTAGCAATAATAGCCCTGTCATCATCGGTCATATCTAGGCTGTCTTTAGCCATCAAAGACGTAACTTCAATATCCAAATTAACCGCTATTTGACCGAGCATTTTAGCAATCGCCGGAGCGCCTACTTCGTACTCACTTTTGGCATCGAAGTAGATTTTGTCGATGGTTCCACCAACGCAAAAAACATGAATTTTCATTGACTTGTAATCAGCTATGTCTGATAAGGGTCTAATAGTAACACGCACTATCGTATGAACCAGTAGCTACTTCAATCAAAATAGGAATGACCCACATGAAATTGTTCACATTGCTCTTGAGCATCTCTATTCTTTTTTGCGGCCACGCTTACGCACAATCAAGCGAAGATGTTGCCCCGCCGACTGAAAATGAAAGCGTACCACGCCAAGAAATGACTCAAAGCAGAATGGCCGATATTATTAAAGGGCTAGTGGACGAGACCCAAGATTCAGGCAATAGTATAAATTTTGTTTATGATGAGGTTGCCATAACCTTAGTATCAGACGCAACCGCTAATAGAATGCGCCTGGTTTCACCGGTAATTGAAGCGAGCAATATGTCAGAACAACAAATTATCGCTTCGTTAGTATCAAACTATCATCTTGCACTAGACGCGAGGTATGCCATCGGCAGTGGAGTATTGTTCTCAACCTATATCCACCCACTCGCAGAGCTTACCGAAAGCCAACTGATATCGGCTGTTCGCCAAGTGGCTACATTAAGCAAGACATTTGGAACAACTTATACAAGCGGTGAACTCAGCTTTGGGGTACAAGCTGAGGAAGAAGAACGTATTGAGATTTAGACGGTCGAGATATAGACCGAATTAATTGATTCCCCACCTGAGTATGGGTTGGGGAACGAAA
>CAZFVP010000186.1:0-3809 GCA_964522345.1 uncultured Gammaproteobacteria bacterium
TCTGAGCCAGTTGTGCTCCTTTACTACGTAAATCTGACGCAGTGAACCGTGTTTTACGCTTTCTATTGGCCAGGGTGGCAATGTTCTTCCCTACCGTATGGTGCGCTTTAGAGGTAACCGGCTCACCTGGTTTCCAGCCATTTTTTATAAAATAATTAGCAATGCTACCAATCGCATCAATCGGTTCATCGATTAAATCAGCAACCCCATCTCCAGAGTAATCAACCGCGTAGTTTCGATAACTACTAGAAATAAACTGAGGGAAGCCAACCGCACCTGCATAGGAACCAAGAATTTGATCGTAAGCCAAATCGTTTTCTTTGGTTAAAATCAAGAATTGCTTGAGTTCACTAGCAAAAAATTTACTGCGCCTAGGGAAACCAACAGTCAACGTGACCAAGCTATCGAGTACTTTATGCTTACCTTTATAACGGCCAAATTTAGACTCAACTCCGATGATAGCGACTATCACACTCGCTGGGACACCATATTCTTGCTCAGCTCTATCCAATTCAGTTTGATACTGACGCCAAAATTCGACACCTTGTTGAATTCGGTCTTCCTTTAGAAAAAGTTTACGGTACTTACCCCATGTGAATTTATATTCTGCTGGGCTGGTCATTGCATCAAGAACCGTTTTCTGCACTGTGGCTTTACTAAAAATCACCTCGAGTTCGTCCTGAGTATAATAATTCTCTTTGACTAACTGATCTGCAACAGCTTGTAACTTTGGTTCGTTTTTAAGCTCTACAGCGCTAACCTTACTGATTAACATACTATTTAAAACGCTAAAATAAAGCGCCGAGAGTAAACAACTTTTTAATAACATAGAAAACCCTATCGAGACATTAAACTACGATGGTTATGAATTCCCATTAAGATACCAAAGCCAGCCATTAGAGTCACCATAGAAGTGCCTCCGTAACTGATCAATGGCAACGGTATTCCCACAACCGGCAACATACCGGCGACCATACCTATATTCACAAACACATAAAAGAAAAAGGTCATGGACAAACTGCCCGCCAATAACCGAGAAAACGTATCCTTAGTGTAATACGCGATATACAGCCCTCGAGCAACAATTGCGACGTACACTGTAATTAATAGCAATACCCCAATGAAACCCATCTCTTCTGAAAACACCGAAAAGATAAAGTCAGTATGGCGATCAGGAATGAAATCGCCTTGCGATTGGCTGCCCTGCGTCCAGCCCTTACCTTGAGCACCGCCGCTGCCGATGGCAATCATTGATTGAATAATTTGATAACCAGAGCCAAGAGGGTCTGACCATGGATCAATCAATGTTTGTATTCGACGTTGTTGATACGGTTCTAATACAAACAAATACGCGAGCGGTATTAGAATAAGTATTAGTGCTGCCAAAATTAAAATATTTCTCCATGAAAAACCGGCGAGAAATATTATCAAAGCACCAGACATAAGGATTAAAATCGCTGTTCCTAAATCAGGCTGAACCAAAATAAACGCGGCAGGCAACGCTAGCGCGAATGTGGCCATAATTAAATTTTTCAAATCAGGCGGTAGCGTTTTTCGGGTAACTACCCAAGCCACCATCATTGGAACGGCGAGTTTCATCGCCTCAGATGGTTGAAAACGTACAACCCCAAGATCAAGCCAGCGTTGAGCCCCCTTACCCACATCTCCCGCGACTAACACTAAAGCTAACATTGTGAGGCCCGCAGCGTAAATAAATGGGGTCCAGCGAAACAAGGTATCTGGTCGAATCTGTGCCAATACAATCATTCCTACAACTGCTACGCCCATACGAATCGCCTGGTTCATAATTAACCTAGGGTTTTCGCCACCAGCGCTCCACAATATAAATAAACTGCTGACACAAAGAAGTAACAAGCCAAACAATAAAGGCACATCTATTTTAATCCGAAACATCAGAATGCGCTTCTGGCAACCGGCTCAGGCTGTTGCACTTCCGGTTCATTTGCATCTTTACCCAGCAAATAGAAATCAGATACTTTGCGTGCGACAGGTGCTGCGGCGCCACTGCCACTACCCCCATTTTCGACGACCACTGCAATGGCAATTTTAGGGTCCGTCACTGGCGCAAACGAAATAAACAAGGCATGATCCTTTTGAAAATCAGTAAGCTTACTCGCGTCATATTTCGCCCCTTGGGCTATTGCAACAACCTGAGCAGTCCCTGTTTTACCTGCCATAGTATACTCAGAATCTAAGCCTGCAGCTCGATGAGCCGTGCCACGAGGATGAGCGACGACCGCCGTCATTGCATCAATAATAGTTTGAAAGTTTTGCTTGCTGGCCGATACCTGACCTAATTCAGCACCTTGTAGATGAGAAACCTCATTCTCATTCTCACCATTCAGGCTATGCTCCATTCGCCCGACAATCCTAGGCTCCACTCGTGTTCCACGATTTGCCAGTGTCGCTGTCATTACACCAAGTTGTAATGGCGTAACCAAAACATCACCTTGGCCAATGCCTGTGTTAAGAGTGTCTCCGGGGTACCACGAAACACCTCGTCTATTGCGTTTCCACTGGCGCGATGGCACTAAACCTGAAGGTTCACCGTCTAGATCAATGCCGGTTATAGAGCCTAGCCCAAAATCTTTAAGAAAGGCCGATAGTTTATCAATACCTATTGCATTCGCTAGTTGATAATAATAAACATCGCAAGAGAACATGATCGACTCAAGCATAGAAGTCACTCCATGCCCACCGCGACGCCAGCAACGATATCGATGAGTACTACCTTTCAACGTATAGTAACCTGGGCAGGTAATGTTCTTATTCTGGTTCCAGCCATTTTCTAATCCGGCCATAGAAACTAAACCTTTTATCGTCGACCCCGGAGCATATCGGCCGCTAATCGTTCGGTTTACTAATGGTCGATTTACATCTTCTCTCAAGGCATTGTAAGAGCGATGATCAATGCCATTAACAAATTTATTCGGATCATAGACGGGGTTGCTGACAAAGGCCAAAACCTGGCCAGTTGCGGGCTCGATGGCAACCACTGACCCACGACGATCGCCAAGATATTCGCGGGCCTTAATCTGTAGCTCCACATCTATATTTAAATATATATCGTCGCCCGACACCGGAGGGTTGCGGTCTAATGTACGAATTCGTTCACCATGCGCGCTTGTCTCTACTTGCTCTACACCAACCTGCCCTAGCAGATGGTCTTCATATTTAGCTTCGATACCTCGCTTACCAATATAGTCGGTACCTTGGTAGGCCTGCTTATCAATACTCTCTTTATCACGTTGATTAATACGTCCCACATACCCCAACACATGCGCCATTTCGCCGCCATATGGATAGTTACGTTGCAAACGAGCCTGTACTTTAGCTCCTCTAAAGCGATGACGATTAACCGAAAAACGAGCCAACTCTTGCTCACTCAGATTCACTTTCAGTACTTGTGGTTCAAAACTCCGGTGCGAGCGCACTTGGGTTTTAAATTTACGTACATCCGCGGGTGATACTTCGATAATTTTAGTCAGCTCGTCTAATAAGCTATCCATGTTTTTGACATCTTGGGGTAAGATCTCGAGCGTAAAAACAGGAATATTTTCTGCTAAAACCTTACCATTACGATCAAAAATCTGCCCCCTCACCGGCGGCACAGGCACTAAACGAACACGGTTATCTTTAGACAGGACTTCAAAACGTTCGTTGTTATAAATCTGTAAATACCAGACGCGCGCGATCAAAATAAACGCCAAAATACCAAGCAAAACAACAAGCGCGATCAAACGATTGTGAATTAAATTAGTTTCACGTAAATAATCTTTTAACTCAAT
>CAZFVP010000187.1:0-3649 GCA_964522345.1 uncultured Gammaproteobacteria bacterium
AACATTACCCCCTATTTACCATGAAATTCCAAAAAAACGCCCTTATCTGTTATAAAGAGTCATCTAAAACTTTGAGGGTATCGTGATGGGAACCGGAACTATTCTACTAATTTTATTTATCGGCTTAATTTTATATGGCGTAGGCATGTACAATCGCCTTGTCGCTGGCCGCAATAATTACAAAAATGCATTCGCGCAAATAGACGTTCAATTGACACGTCGTCATGATCTAATCCCTAATTTGGTCGAAACAGCTAAGGGTTATATGGCGCATGAGAAAGAAACTCTTGAAGCCGTAATTAATGCTCGTAATTCAGCGGTTAGTGGTTTGAGTAATGCGAAAGCAGACCCCACCAACCCAGAAGCGATGAAACAACTAGGTCAAGCAGAGCAAGGCTTGAGTGGGGCACTAGGTCGTTTATTTGCCTTATCAGAATCCTATCCAGACTTGAAAGCCAATGAAAATATGATGCAGCTTTCAGAAGAGTTAACCACCACCGAGAATAAAGTATCGTTTTCGCGTCAGGCTTATAATGATGCGGTAATGATGTACAACAATTTACGAGAGCAGTTCCCCAGCAACTTTATTGCTGGTTGGTTTCAATTCAAAGGCGCCGAGTTACTAGAAATTGAAGATGAAGCGATGAAGCAAGTTCCCAAGGTGGAGTTCTAGTCGTTCATTAGAGATATTTCAAAATGAATTTCTTTGAACACCAAGAACGCGCTCGTAAGCAATCGCGCTGGATTATCTTTGCTTTTATCGCAGTCACACTCTTAATAGTGTTAGCGGTGGATCTTGTCGTAATGCTGGTTATTGCAGGTCAAAGTGCCACTCTAAGTACCGGTGAAATCGGCTTTGGAGCCATTTTCAGTGCCCAAGCTTGGCAAGATAATGCGGGTTTGTTACTTAGCAGCAGTGCGGTTACGGGCGGCGCAATCGGCTTAGCCAGTTTAGGCAAAATAGCAAGTTTGCGAAGCGGTGGAGGAAAGGTCGCTCGAGATATGGGGGCGACCATTGTTACGCCTGATACCAGAGATCCGTTGCGACGGCGCCTGTATAATGTTGTCGAAGAAATCGCCTTAGCCTCAGGCACACCCGTACCCGAAGTGTATGTAATGGAAAATGAGCCGGGGATCAATGCTTTTGCAGCCGGCTACACAGCGAGTGATGCAGCGGTGGCCGTAACCCAAGGCACCTTAGAAAGATTGGATCGTGCTGAGTTGCAAGGAGTAATCGCGCACGAATTTAGTCATATTTTCAATGGCGATATGCGCATCAATATTCGAATGATGGGGGTTATTTTCGGCATCATGGTAATTGCCATTCTGGGTCGAAAATTTCTTCATGCGAGTCGATATCGAGTGAGCTCTTCGCGTAATAATAATGGCTCTGCAATTGTCGGAATAGGCTTAGCACTAATGTTAGTTGGTTATGTCGGTCTATTCTTCGCGAGATGGATGAAATCAGCTCTTTCACGTCAGCGAGAGTATTTAGCTGATGCGTCGGCCGTTCAATTTACGCGTGATCCTGAGGGTATTTCTGGTGCGCTAAAGAAGATCGCAGCCTACAACCACTCGTCTTATTTAAAGTCTGATTCTGAAGAAGTAAGCCATATGCTTTTTGGGAGTGGTTACCGCTCTCTGATGTTTTCTACACACCCGCCACTTGAAAAGCGTATCGCTCGTTTGGAAAAAGGCTTTGATGCTTCTGACATCGAACTATTAGCGAAAAAACTTAAGAAGCAGGAAATCAGAGAACACGTGCAAGCTGAACTTGCTGCAAATGAGCAGCAAGAAAGACAAGAAGCCAGAGGCAAGGGTGGCTTCTTTGACGTTGAAGGGATGTTTGGTGATATCGGTAATCCAAGTACCGAGAGAATCGCAGCGGCAGCCGTACTTGCGGCCTCACTGCCATCGGGATTATCGAGTTCTGCGCACAGTCTAGAATGGGCACCGGAAGTATTGTTCTATTGTTTGCTTGATGAAGATGAAGAGATTCGAAACAAGCAATTATTAATCGTTGTTGAGCAAATGGGCGACATCAGCGAACGTAAAATACAACATTTGCTGCAAACACATGGTCTAGTAAAGGTAGAACAGCGCTTGCCTACATTGGAAATGAGTTTTCCGACATTAAAGCGTCGTCCTATATCGGACATTGAACGTATTCAAACGACGGTCGACTTGCTCGCGAACGCTGATAATAAAATAGACTCCTTTGAGTTTCTATTAACTCGATTGATTAAGCAGTATTTGTTTGAAGCGAATCAGCCAAATAGAGTGCGTTTACATGGCAGTAAGCGTATTAGAAATAAAGATCACTTAGCTAAGTTGGCAACTGTGCTTAGTATTCTCGCCTCGCATGGTCAAGAACGGTCTACTGCTCAGGGTCTTCAGTTAGCGCAAAGGGCATTTCGCGAAGGTATGGCTGTGGCGGGGGTGAATCATATGAACCTGAGCTTTAACGATCAATGGCAAAGCGAACTCGATTCTGCGATTACTCACTTAGATGAACTAACCGCTAAAGATAAGTCTATCGTTGTTGAGGCCTTAGTAAGAACTGTATTAGATGATAAAAAAATTGTCACCGAAGAACACGAAATGTTGCGTGTAATTTGTGCGTTGATACACGTGCCTATTCCCCTCCTAAGTAGTACGGAGAATACCTCAAAATAAGCCTTGCCCTATGGAGTTTTCGAGAGGGTTCACACACCTTGTTATCGTTTATTAGCGTGACTAGATCTGCCGTCAAACGATGCCTCGATTGTAAGCTAGCTTGCAAGCTTGAGAAAATTTAGATTAAATCAAAGGCTCCTTAGAACCTTAACTTCGCAGTAATGTTAATTGATGGAAAACGCGTATAACACCTTAGCAGCACACTATTCTTGGTGGTCAGAAAATAAGTATTCGGCGTCAAAGCTTGACCCAAAACTCGCTGCAATTGTGTGTGAAAAAGGCTCACTTACCGCTGCTTTGGTCGCCTTAAGTGATAATAACTTTGCCGTTAATGTTATCGAACAAAAGCTAGCAATACCTCACTTTCATGAGCAGAATAAGCTAGATAGGCCTCTTGGTCGAGCAGCTATGATACGAGAAGTGGAACTACAACTATTTGGTGAGAGCGTGGTTTTTGCGCGGAGTATTATTCCGCTTTCACTGGTGACAAAAGGTCGTAATGGTTTGGCAAATTTGGGGCGCACTCCGCTTGGTCACTTGCTTTTTAAGGACGGCCGTATGAGAGTCTCTAAACGTGAGTTTTCCAACGTACAGCACCAGTGTGGCACAGTGACTGCTCGGCGTACGCCGTACGATTATCAAGGGTCACAAATACTCGTTTCTGAATTTTTTCTACCCGCAATTTTTCAGTATCTCTAGTTATGTACGGTGAAGTAGTTGTGCTGATATCGGTTTCAGCCTTACTCTTGGGCTCGCCTGGACCAGCGCCGCTTGCACTTGCCGCAACTGGTGCAACCATAGGGATAAAAAGAGGTTTGCCTTTTTTGGGCGGAATTTTAATCGGCCTATTAGGCGCGAGTATTGGAGCCGCGAGCGCTATCGCCCTTATCATAGAAATTAACCCCTTGGTTGAACAGCTGGTACAGGTGTGTGGTTCGGCATACATTCTTTTTTTGGCATACAAAATTGCCAG
>CAZFVP010000188.1:0-3619 GCA_964522345.1 uncultured Gammaproteobacteria bacterium
CCTTGTGATTGGTGTTGCTCTAATAATATCTCGATTGAATCGATGCCAAGCCCGGTTCGAGACGTGTAAATGTCTAAAGGAAAGCCATCGTTTAAGCGAAGCGCGTTCATCATGAACTCAAACGGTACTTGCTGGGTTGTAACGAGACTCGCGCCTCCGACCTTGTCGGTTCGGTTGATGTAAGTAGTCGGGTGCTTTATTTTCCAGTTTCGAGAGATGTCGCCATTTTCCGATGTGAGTTTGCCGTGCGCGCCGGCCCCAATGCCGATGTAATCACCGAACTGCCAGTAATTCAGGTTATGTCGACAGCGTTTGTCTTTAGTAGAATAAGCCGACACTTCATATTGTTGGTAGCCGTTGCTGGTCAATTCGCTTTGAAGTTGCTCTTGCATGTCCCAAAGCAACTCATCATCGGGCGTTAAAGGCGGGCTGTGGTGAAACAGAGTGTTGGGTTCGATAGTGAGCTGATAACACGATAAATGAGTGGGCGACAGCGCTAAGGCTTGTTTGATATCGGCCAGGCTTTGCTCTAAATTTTGACTGGGGAGACCAAACATGAGATCCAAATTAAAATTATCAAAGCCAGCTTGCCGCGCAAAGCTCGCGGCATTGAGCGCCTCCTGCGTGTTGTGCACACGACCTAATGCGCCAAGATGTTCTTGATTAAAGGTTTGTACCCCGATAGAAAGCCTGTTGATACCGGCTTGTTGGAAACCTTTGAATTTTTCCGTTTCGCTACTGCCAGGGTTCGCTTCAAGTGTTATCTCGATATTTTTACCTAATGTTAGGCGCGATCTGAGACCGTTGAATAGGAGCAGGTAGCTCTCGGCGCTAAAGAGTGACGGAGTGCCACCGCCAATAAAAATAGTTTGAATCTCTCTTTCAGTAATGATCTTCTTATAGTGTTCTATGTCGCGGTCAAGGTCGCTTAGTAGTTCGTTTACATACGCTTTCTCGTCAACTTCTGCGCGTGCTAAGTGAGAATTGAAGTCACAATAAGGGCATTTTTTCTCGCACCACGGTATGTGTATATAGAGGCTAAGGGGTATGTGTTTCATGCGCGGATTCTGTCATGTTAATACCTTGGTGAAAAGCACTTGAATCCATAGAGTATAGCCATTATGGTGCGAACAATTAATCTAATAGTGTGTTTGAAAATGAATATTGTTTGTTTAGATCTCGAAGGGGTTCTAATCCCTGAAATTTGGATCAACTTTGCTGAAAAAGTAGGTGTAGAAGAGCTTAAAGCCACCACCCGAGACATTCCTGACTACGATGAGCTTATGCGTTTTCGTCTGGACCTCTGTAAAAAGCATGACTTTCGTATCCAAGATATTCAGTCTGTGATCGATACCTTGTCACCATTAGAAGGAGCAAAAGAGTTTAGCAATCAGTTACGTGCTGACTACCAATTGATTATTTTGTCTGACACATTTCAAGAATTTGCCGAACCCATGATGCGCCAATTGAGTTGGCCAACTATTTTTTGTCATGAGCTAGTGATCGACGATCAGGGTCGCATTGATGATTATAAGTTGCGAAAAGCAGACCATAAGCGGGAAACAGTAAAACGTCTGCATGAATTGAATTTTAATGTTGTTGCCGCCGGTGATTCGTATAACGACACAACTATGTTGGGCGAAGCCGAGCAAGGCATATTGTTTTGTCCTCCGCAGAATGTGATTGATGAGTTTCCACAGTTTCCGGTTGCTAAAACGTATGCTCAATTGAGAAGTGAAATAGATGCAGCAATGTCTAATATGGCTGAGCTTTAAGTTGTATTTTTAAAGTTTAGACGCTTTGGGCATAAATTTGAGGGCCTTCGATTACGTTCATAGTTGAATTTAGAAGGTGCTCTATTCGCCACGTTTAATGGCTCTATGTGACCGGACTCCACGTTTGTCGGGCTTGCGACGATCGATATCAATTTTAGGTTGCGCAGCCAACTGATCCTTTAGTTTTCTATTGCGTGCTACGCTGGCGGGTGTTTCTTGGTAGAGTTGTTGTGCGATGGTTGCAGAGCCGCGTTTTTCACTCAATGCTAAAATTTCGATCTCAATTTGATGAATTCCGCGCTTAATAGTCAAAATATCACCAGTTTTTATATTTGTTGCGGGCTTTAAGGTTTGCTTAAGTAGGCCTATTTGACTATTTTTGAGTGCTTTTATAGCCAATTGTCTTGTTTTGTAGAAGCGAGCGGCCCATAGCCATTTATCGATTCGAACGCGTTCTAGTTGAGTGTTCATGTCGAAATGTTACCTAAATAGCGGGTTTTAAACATTAAATTTACAATTTCGCCCTAAATTCACCATAATGCTGACCTAAATTAGGTCTATACTGACTACGGATAAATAGAGGGGTTAGCGTCTAAGATAAGTTTTATTAAATAAAACGTAAACAAGAGGTTAGCAAAACAAGTGAGAAAAGCACATTTAGTTGTAGCGATTGTTTAGAAGAGATAATAATCAAAAAGTAGAATGGTCAAATGAAGATCGTAAATAGTCACAAGCAATACCGCTTCTCTAAGATTAGCGATTTGCTGAAAGTATTGTCATATGGTAAGCCAAGAGTTCGTCTGCAGAAATTTGCTCGTACTGTTATGGTTCTTGCTATTTCATTACTGTCACTCTCCTTTTTAAGCTTGACTGCAAACGCACAAGTTGAAGAAGATCCGTTATCACCTAAGCCTAATCTGATGTGGCTTTCTGATGATGTCAATGTGTCTATATTTGGTGACGGTGAATATGACTCTTTTCTAGGTAAGAGTGAAATTTGGACTAATAACTGGGGCGTGAGCGCCAAGTTATTGCAAAACGATAACAATGATGTTTTTGGCCTTCCCAAAGATAGTAAATATTTCAACTTTGATGTGAAGCGCCGATTGTTTGGTAGCCGAGAGAAGTCCAATCTTGAATTGGGTCTAGGTTGGCAAGAGCTGGATATAGATTCTCAGCTAGAGGCTAGCGGACCTAAAGTATCAGTCAGCGGCCGCTATAATGTATTCAGCAGCTTTCAAGTGTATGGTTTAAGTTCATATTTTCCTGAATTGGAAGATGATGTGAAGAATGCCGATGCGACGGGTTATGAAATCGAAGCTGGCTTGCTATATACGCCACTACCTTCATGGTCTTTGAAAGCAGGGTATCGAGTATTTAGTCTAGATTTAGAAGATCCTGTTATCGAAGAACTAGGCTCAAGTTCTGGTTTTCTATTAGGCACTGATCTTAGCTGGTAATTCCTTATACCAGTGCTTTGCGTTCTTGAGCTGAAGGCTTTCTGTACGAGCGCTTTGACGCTCTTGAGCTGAAGGCTTTCTGTACGAGTACTTCGACATGTTTAGGTCGCCCCCTTATCTCTTTGTTCTTTTTATCTAGGCTAGAATTTCATTCAGTATTTTCTTCATTCCTTGGCCGGCGATTGCCGCGTTTTCCAGTACTTCTTCTATGCTATCAGCTTGCTGGTTTTCATCGCCTAATGCTAAATTGGTGATGGCCGATAAGCCGAGTACTTGCATGCTGCAGTGATTGGCTGCAATGCTTTCTAGCACGGTAGACATGCCAACCGCATCGGCTCCGAAGCCTCGCATCATGCGTCTCTCAGCTGATGTTTCTAATGAGGG
>CAZFVP010000189.1:0-3610 GCA_964522345.1 uncultured Gammaproteobacteria bacterium
GCTTTATCACGTTAAAATTCGTTCTCTCATGGCTTACATTAATATGAATTGTGTGTGGTATGCGTAACTGGCATTTCTCAAGTTTTTACTTTTTCTATTTTACGACCGTCGGAATTATCGTCCCGTATTGGAGCCTATACTTGCAGTTTAAGGGGTTTAACGTTACCCAAATAGGCCAGTTGATGGCGATACTGTTGATGACAAAGGTGGTGGCTCCGAACATATGGGCACTTGTCGCTGACAACATAGCTGAGAAAAAAGGAAGTTCATTAGGAATTATCAAACATGCGGCGATGGCCACCTTACTGATTTACGGCACCACGTATTGGGTTGATGACTTCTGGTCTATGGCGCTCTCTATGTTTGGCTTTTGTGTGTTTTGGAACGCCTGTTTACCACAACTCGAAGCGGCAACCTTAAATCACCTCGCGAATAATAAGGACCAGTACGGTTTGATTCGCTTGTGGGGGTCAGTTGGTTTTATTGTAACAGTGTTGGGGGTTGGTTGGTTGATGGACTATGCCGGGTCCGAAGCTATCATGCCGGCTGGCGCGTTTGCGCTATTATTAATGTTTGGCGCTAGCCTATTTATGCGCGACGGTTCTCAAATAAGAAGGAAACAGAAGAGCGTCGTATTGCCAATCTCAAAACTATTAAACGTCAAAGTGTTAATTCTGCTGTTACTTTGTGTTCTTATGCAAATTAGTCACGCTCCATTCTATACGTTCTTTAGCATTTACCTTGAAAGCTATGGCTATAGCAAATTCTACATTGGCTGTCTCTGGTCAGTTGGTGTCGTGTTTGAGATTGGTATCTTTGTGTTTGGCTATAAATTATTGAGATACTACAAATTATCGACATTGTTGAGCTTTACCTTCGCTATTGCGGCGCTCCGCTGGGCTATTGTGGCGTCCCTGCCTGAATACAAAACGGCTATTTTTATTAGCCAGATCATGCATGCGATTACCTACGGCTTGTATCATAGCGTCATGATTCAATTGATTGATCGCCTATTTCAAGGGCGCTACCAAATTCGTGGGCAGGCGCTTTATAGCAGTATCACGTTCGGCTTAGGTGGCGCAATTGGTAGTTTTATTAGCGGTTTTGTATGGGCTATCTATGGAAATAACGAACTCTTTTTTGCAGCTGGAATCATGATGGTATGTGTCTTTGTTTTTTCATTAATTATCTGCCCTCAGATTACCAAAGAGATTAAACCCGCGACGGTGGTGCAATGATTTTGCTGAAACTTAGTCGAACGTTAATAGAATTTGTCGATTTATGAATACCATAGTTTGGCTACGCGAAGATCTTCGCTTATTTGATAACCCAGCGCTGTATCATGCCGCGCTTAAAGGTGAAGTGACACCTGTTTATATTCTTCCAGAGAACTTGGGAAGGGCCAGCTATTGGTGGTTACATCACAGCCTTAAGAGTCTTGAAAATAGCCTCGCTGAGCAGGGCGTTAGGTTAATCCTAAAAAGTGGTGAACCAGTCAATGTATTACTTCAATTGGCCGAAGAATTGAGATGCGAATCATTTATGTGGAATAGAGTGTATTCGCCTGAGGGGATTCGTGTTGCTGTTGAATTAAAACAACGCTTAGACAATCAACATATAGAATCAAAATCATTTAACGCACAGCTTTTAATTGAACCTACGAAGGTATTAAATAAACAGAGCATGCCGTTTAAAGTGTTTACTCCGTTTTGGAGGCACTGCCTCTCTCTCTTACAACCGTCATCAACCTTAAATACTCCAGTTTTTACAAGGACATCTCACTCAATATTATCGGAAGAGCTCGATTCTTGGAAGCTACTACCAACTTCTCCAGACTGGTCTCAGCGAATAGCTAAACGTTGGCAGCCTGGGGAGCAAGGTGCTCAGGTTCGCTGGCAGAAATTTATTGACGGTGGCATTGCGCAATATAAATACGGGCGAGATATTCCTCACCAAGAGAATACGTCAATGCTTTCGCCTCATCTTGCTTTTGGCGAAATTAGCCCGAAACAGTTGTGGTTTGAAACAAATAATGCGGTTGCCATTTGCGAGGTTGACGCAGAGAATGGAAATAAATTTTTATCAGAGATTGGCTGGCGAGAGTACAGTCGATATTTGTTGGTGCATTTCCCGCATATAATCGACCAGCCTTTTAATACAAAATTTGCTTCCTTTCCTTGGCAGAACGACGCTGCGCTCTTGGTATCATGGCAACGAGGGCAGACTGGTTATCCGATAGTTGATGCTGGGATGCGAGAGCTCTGGGCGACAGGGTATATGCATAACCGAGTGAGAATGGTTGCCGCTTCATTTCTTACTAAACATTGTCTCATTCATTGGAAAGAAGGTGCAGCTTGGTTTTGGGATACCTTGCTTGATGCTGATCTCGCTAATAATACAGCTAGTTGGCAATGGGTTGCTGGCAGTGGTGCAGATGCCTCACCTTACTTTCGCATCTTCAATCCGACCCTTCAGGGTGAGCGGTTCGATAAGGACGGAAGCTATATAAGAAAGTGGGTTCCAGAGTTGGCAGAGCTAGACGCAAAATACATTAATAAACCATGGGAAGCTGATCCAATGAGCCTACAGTTAGCTAATGTTCGTTTGGGAGAGAACTACCCGTTTCCAGTTGTTGATCATAGGCAGGCTAGAGACGAGGCACTATCTGCATATCGGTTTATAAAAGAAAACCAGGTAAACATTAATTAATAGATTTTATCGATTAATATGATCCAAATAAACGATTTAATCTTTACTGCCTATTTAGCTAAACTCTCTTACATCAACTAATTATATTCTTTTTGGAGAAATAAAATGTTTAACTCTTCTACTGTTCAATCGGCTGCTATGACAGGCAAGCCCGTACCTAATGTCACCTTTCGTGTTCGTGAGAATGATGAATGGGTTAACGTAACGACCGACGATCTTTTTGCAAATAAAACCGTTGTGCTTTTCTCATTACCCGGTGCGTTTACGCCAACCTGTTCTTCTACTCACTTGCCCCGATACAATGAACTGGCATCTGCGTTTTCAGTAAACGGGGTCGATAGTATTATCTGCATGAGTGTGAACGACACCTTTGTGATGAATGCTTGGAAACAAGATCAAGAGGCGAGTAACATCACCGTTATCCCTGACGGTAATGGCGAGTTTACTGAAGGTATGAAGATGCTTGTTGGTAAAGAAGACCTTGGTTTTGGGAAACGTTCGTGGAGATACTCGATGCTGGTGAAAAATGGCGTTGTAGAGAAAATGTTCGTCGAGCCTGACATGCCTGGAGACCCATTTGAAGTTTCCGATGCTGATACCATGCTTGATTATATTAATCCTCAGGCTAAGAAACCATTATCGGTTGCAATGATTACCAAGCCGGGTTGCTCTTTTTGTGCCAAAGCAAAGGATTTGTTAAACGAAAAAGGCATTGGCTTTGAGGAAATTGTGCTGGGTAAAGACGCGACTTCTGTTAGTACCAAAGCTATTTCTGGTAACACAACTGTGCCGCAAATTTTCTTCGATGGCGAAAATATAGGCGGATCTGATGAGTTAGAAACTTTCTTGAAAGATTTTTAGCGTTCAACCTATCTAGACTAATGAGTTTTATAGAGTAGGG
>CAZFVP010000190.1:0-1538 GCA_964522345.1 uncultured Gammaproteobacteria bacterium
TGGATTGGTCGGGGTGATAGGATTTGAACCTACGACCACCGCTCCCCCAGAGCGGTGCGCTACCAGACTGCGCTACACCCCGATCAACAAAGGAGAATATATACTAATTTCGGAGTATCGCAACCGAGTTTTTCAGATAACTATATCGGCTACCATCAAAGCACAAACTTCTTAGGCTAACTGTCGTTTTAACAAACGCCTACTTGGCTAAAATCTCTAGCCAATTTTCATCTGCATCAACGATAAATGCATCTTTGTTGGCAGACCATCTATCATTAATACTGTCATTATAGTTGAGATACAGCTTGCCCTTATAAATAGTAAACAACTCCGGTTTTATAGACGCTGTCGAACCTTGTGAGACAGCATACGCACAGTAACCGCCGTATTGCGGGGCATATTTTTCAGGGTCAGCTAGAAACAAATCAAGGTTCTCTTGACTTGAAAATAACCACGTTGCTTTATTATATTCAGTACTAAACTCTGATTTTCCTTTAACAGGTTTGCTTTCAGTAAAGTAAGCAACAGTATCGTAACCTTTAATTGCTTCGCTCGAAAATAACGACGTATACGTCGGGTTTACGGCTAAGGCTTGCGTTGACACTACTAAGGCAAATAATATCACGACTGTTTTAATAAAATGGGGCATGCTGCAACCTCTCTATAATTTTAGCAAATTGACAATATTATATCGCCACAAACTCTTCTAACTGTTGAGCGATTACATCACGGCAATGGTCAGTACAGTGTCGGCGAGTTTCAAATTCGTCGTAATAACAGACCGGATGATAATGTACTTTAGCACGAACTTTTTTAAGTGGCATGAGGCCGAGAAAATGAGCTAAAAACGGCATCCTCGCATACCAAGCGTAGTGATCCCTGACTTCTTGATTATCAATCTGTAGGCCGTCATGATGAGTATAGGCAATGGTAATAGGCTGAATCGCAACTCGCGGACCAACCTCACCTAAATTCGCAGACTCAATAAAGCTAGACTTAAAAGGTTTCACATGAACGCCATCAGTGCTTGTTCCCTCGGGGAACAAGGTAAGACTATTGCCTTGCGTGAAATGGTTTTTTAAGACTTTTAACTGCTCGCCAGTTTTACCGGCTTTTCGCTCAATGAACAAGGTATTCTGAAACTCCGCCAATTTACCAAAGACCGGCCAATTAGCTACTTCAGATTTAGCAATAAAATACGCAGGCAATCGGCCTAAGACAAAAATATCTATATACGACACATGATTGCTGACGTATAAAGTTGGGCGCGTTAGGTTCATCTCACCAGACTCAACAACTTCTATGCCTAAAATTCGACACGTCCCGCCGTGAAATTTATGCGGAATTTGCTCGTGACCAGGAACGCGGAGAAACCGAACAAGCATAAAAAACAATGGCATACAGATAATCCATAGCGCCAGTACAATGATTCTCAATAGCCCTAAAAGGTGATTTTTTTTGATTTTCATTATTCAAACGGTTGGCCTATTACCAACACTGTAAAAACGAACGGAGGTGTTATAGCAGATTTTTAATCA
>CAZFVP010000190.1:1638-3608 GCA_964522345.1 uncultured Gammaproteobacteria bacterium
AGAATTTCCTTTGAAATAACCGAATTTCAATCCACTGACTTATTAACCAATGCATGATTAGTGCCGAACATTTCTTTGGCATCAACATAAATAGCCACAAACGTAGTGTTAAAAACGGGGTCGATAATAGCGTGATCACTGATTCGAGCTCCAATTTTCAAGTAACCACGCAACATCGTTGGAACCTTGCCGCGATCTTTGCCTTTACCAGGTGTTTGAGAAAAACCGCGAATAGCGACACTCTGCACATCACTTTTAGCTTGTGGCATTAAAGCATCACTTGCGAGGTGTTTTTCGTATAAATATGAGAGTATTTCAGTATGCTCACGGTAGTCAGTGCCCTTAAAGCTTGCACACCCAAAGAGCACTTGATAACCGTTTTGCTCGATAAATTGCATGGTGAATTTCCAGATTAGCATCAAGATTGCACCACCTCGGCCGTCGGGAGAAACACAGGCACGGCTCAATTCTAACACTCGCTGGTAGTTTGACCTCAAACCAGATAAATCAAATGCATGTTCGGTATAAAACGATTGCCCTTTGTCTAGAGCACGATTACTTACCAATCGTACAGTGCCAACGACCTTATTGTCATCACGGGTGTCAACGACAACAACGTGATAAGCCACCTCATCCCATTCATCCTCTTCTCGCTCAGTATTGAGCATCTCTTTAGTAATTCGGCCCCCGCTTTCCTTAAACAGAACTTCGTATCGTAGTTTTTGCGCAGCATGAATTTCCGCCAAGGTTGAGGCTAAACGCACATCGTAACGACCAGCTGACATGCTGCCAGCTATTAACTTGGTCATTTGCTTAAATAATTTAGGTGTAATAGCCATAAAAATGAAAAAAAGCGTTTCGAGAACCGAAGCAGTTGAAGATTATTTTAAAGCAGCAATGCTGGGCGAATTGCTATTTATCTTTATATCTTGGTCGATCTCGCTGGCAGGTTCGACAAACTTCATTGCCAATGCAGGCCCTAATTCCGCTTCGCACGGAGACCCGTCCGCATAGCGGAAACTAATACCCTGACTTGACACGCTAACGTGGCTTAAACTGACAGTGTATGCGTCATCACGGTGCATACATACAGATTCCTTAGACCGTTGTGGTAAGTGACTGGCATGGTAATTTAAATAGTCGTCAACACGTTTAGATTCAACCAAATTTAGGTTAGCAAATAAATTTTTCCGTATCGATTTAACACGCTTAGCATCGACCGACGAACTTGATTTAGGCGTTGTAACATCACGCTCAATTCGAGCCGAGTGACCATCCCATACACATAAACGATTGCCTCCTTTATGATCAATGATAAACATACGAAATGCGCGATAATCACCAAGGTCTAGCGAATCAAATAAACTCTCAGCCTCAGACAAGGATGCAGTCGTAGCAAATTGACGAACCATTTTACCTCGACTCGTCCAATTCTTGTAGGTTTCTATTTGCTCAAACTGATAATGATTGAGTAAGCATACCGTTACTCCAAATTGGTTAGTCGCAATCCAAGTGCCCCCAGCATCTGCGTCGGTTGGAGACAAGTATTGAACACCATCGTTCAGTTGCGATGTAGGCAGTTGGGCGCGACGGCGTGATTTTCGTTCATCTCGATTAAAGAAAAGCTCATAGCCATCTTCTTTAACGAACCATGTCATTGTGCACACGTTAGCGGGTCTCCAATAACAGGTTCAGTCGATGATTTTTGATGTTCTCGAGTAGCAATCGCGACACCAAAGTCCTCATCAGGTTGGGCCCCAAAAGTACGAGTCATAGCACCAATAATGGCATAGTGGTGCATAGTGTGGGATTGTAAAAATAACAACTCTCTATATAAAGTTGATGCAACAGCCTCGGTGGTTTGCTGATCAAGCAATTCGCAACTTTGATCTAAATCTCGCGACTCAAGACTTACTAAAGCCGCGCTCAGATCATCAATAGTTTGCTTTGCATAAGCATAATCACATTCC
>CAZFVP010000191.1:0-3563 GCA_964522345.1 uncultured Gammaproteobacteria bacterium
CCGATTAATGCAAGCTGGCGTCTAACCTCTTTAGGGTCAGCCGTTAACGGTCGATAAATTTCAAGCCTATCGCCCTCTTCCAGTAAATAGTCGTGAGCGACCTTTTGAGAAAACACACCAATACTCAAGTTATCAAGGTTCTCGTCAGATAAAGACTCTATCTGGTTAATAAAACCTGACTCTTCAATGAGTTCTCGCGCGCTGGTACCACGAGCAACTATTGCATCGTAAATCCATTGATGCTCTGCGCAGGCATATACTAACGACACAGTGATTTGGTGCATAGATAACCTCAGTTACTCATTCATCGACACGTTTGCCGTACAACTGTTCTGCTCTCTTTTGAAACGAATCTAATTGCGCGGCAATAACACTTTGAAATACCCGGCCAAACAATTTCTGGGTAATTCTACTCTCAAAGTTAAAATCCATTTCTAAGGATACTTTACAGGCTGACTCACTTAACTCCTGTAAAAGCCATTGGCCGCCGAGTGCGGAAAACGGGCCTTCAACCAAGTCAATACTGACACTTTTGTTTCTATGCATTAAATTTCGAGTAGTAAAGTCGAATTTTAGTCTGCCATAAGAAATTAATAACTTGGCTATTACTTCTTCATCATTTTCAGAAATAATTTCCATACCATTACACCAATTTAGAAACGCAGGGTACGACCTTATATCCGCAACCACATCGTACATTTGACGTGCATTGTATGGCAGCAACGCTGATCTAGAAACATTCATGGAAGGGCTATGTCAGACAAGAAAATTATATTCGAAGATTAGGCTGGCAAAAACAACACCAACATCAGGACAACCGCGATTATAAACGGAGCCACAAAGCGGATGCAAAGCCGCCATAAACGATATGCAGCTACAGGCCGAATAGCAAGCGCTTCACGTGCCGATGTTTTAGACATTCTCCAACCAGCGAATACGGCAATCAGTAGCGCGGTTATTGGTAATAAAACGTGTGTTGCGAGAATGTTAAAAAAATCAAAATAGCCGCGAGTGCGTTCTTCTCCAAAATAATAAAAACTAAATGTCGGTTCGCTAAACGAATAGATCGACACCCAACCCAAGGCCCACGCCGATGCGCCAACAATCCAGGCCGCCGTTCTCCTTGATATTGACCAGCGAGACGACAGTAATGCAATAGAAGGTTCTAACAAAGCAAACCCTGACGTCAACGCAGCAACAAATAACAAAAAGAAAAATGCCGAACTCCACCAAATACCGTTTTCTGCAATCTGAGCGAAAACGACTGGCAAGGTCTCGAATATCAACCCCGGACCTGTATCGTGTTGCATGCCAAACGCAAATACGATGGCAAGAATGATAAAGCCCATTAGCAGGGCGATACCCGTATCAAAAATCATGATGGTTCCTGCACCAAGAAACAAGGGGCGAGACTCACTTAGATAAGAACCGTACATAATAAGAATGCCGATACCAATGCTTAACGAGAACAGCGCTTGGGTAAGTGCGCTAACCAATAATTCTGAGGTTATTTTATTAACGTCGAAGTGAGTCATGAACTCATAAGCGCTTTGAAAATCGCCAACTTCGCTCGCATATAGAGCCAGCCAGATCACAAACCCAATAAAAATCGGCATTAAGATTCGAACAGCTCGCTCTAGACCGCTTCGCACACCTTGAGATAAGACCAACACCACCAACAAGACATAAACGCTGAACCAGATCACTTGTTGATCAGAGTTTCTCAGTAAGGCCCCAAACGAGTTTTGAACTATTTCGGCTGGCACATCAACAAACGCGCCAGAAAGCGATTGCATAATGTAAAATAAAGTCCAACTTGCCACCACGCTGTAAAAAGAAAAGATGAGAAAGCTGGTAAGAATTCCTAACCACCCAATAATTTCCCAAAGGCCCGACTTTCGCTCTTCTTTAACAATAGCCCGAATGCTATTCACAGGGTTTCCTTGCCCCACTCGACCTATTAAGAGCTCTGCGATAATCAGCGGAAAAGCAACTAATAAAACACAAGCAATATAGATATATAGAAATGTTCCGCCGTGCACACCTAACTCATATGGAAACTTCCATACATTACCTAAGCCAATTGACGAACCCGTCGCTGCAAGCAAAAAAGCGCCGTAAGAACCCCACGATGGGCGAGTTCGTATTGGCACAGCTGGAGTTATTTGTGAAGTAGACAATTCGGTTTTCTATTTTCTATGGCTAATTATTTTTGTTTTAACAGCTTCGGCGTTATGATTCGCAACATATTGAGTATACCTAAGCAACATCAGCTGCAAAGACCTAATGGCAAAGAATAAGAAAACCCCTTCAAACACAATCGCAAGTAATAAAAAGGCGCGCTTCGATTTCTTCATTGAAGAAGATTATGAAGCAGGCATGGTGTTAGAAGGCTGGGAAGTAAAAAGCATGCGAGCGGGGCTTGTGCAACTCAAGGAAAGTTATGTAAACATTCACAATGGAGAGCTTTTCTTACATGGCGCACATATATCGCCACTTATCTCAGCCTCAACACATGTTTCACCCAATCCTGTTCGCTCACGTAAGCTATTAATGAAACGCTATGAAATCGGCCGTTTAATCGGCCAAGTAGAACGAGACGGCTACACCATCGCACCACTGAGCCTGTATTGGTCCCGCGGGCGAGCCAAGCTAAAAATTGGCTTGGCCAAGGGTAAAAAACAACATGATAAACGTGCCAGCATTAAAGATCGCGATTGGAAGCGCGACCAACAACGTATAATGAAAGGCGGTTAAGGTACTTCCGACTAATGAAATTCCTCGCAAGCGATTAATAAGTCATGTTTCTAACCAGAGTTGGATCAATGTTTTCACGAAAAATAGAATATCAACAGACTCTAAGCTTGTTACAAAATACCTATTCCAAAAAACTTAAGTAATACTGTACTAATAAAAACAAAGAGCAGTATCGCGGGTACAAACGTGCCTAATGCAAAATTTACGTAGCGCTGTGTAAATGAGCCGTTATATGCATCGTCGCCAACCATCAACTCTTCATCTAAGTTACTTCTACGCCAGCGATAGATTACAAAGAGGCAAACAATAAAGCCATTCAATGGAAGAATAGTTTCATAGAACACATCAACTACTAGGTCAAAGAAAGACTTAGCTGAACCACCGTAATTCATGAACTCAGTGAAGAATGGGACCATGCCAAATGAAACCATGCTTGCGATTACTAATAGTGCTGCACATCCACCGAGTGCGAAAACGCTTTTAGAGCGGCTATACTTAAGCTCGTCTTGAAACGCTGATAGCGGAACCTGAAGAATTGAGACTTGAGAGGTAATCGCGGCAAAAAACACTAACAAGAAGAAGACACTTGCAAAAATAGAGGCGCCAACAAAACCTATCACACTTTGCAGAGACAAAAATATCTTAGGCAAAAAAGTAAACACTAGAGATACCGATGACGACGATAGCTCATCAGTATTAATTTCTGGGTTAAACACGAATATTGCTGGCAAAATTAACAGCCCGGCAAAAAAAGCAACCGAGGTATCTACCAAAGCTACCATCTTCGCCCCACTAGCAACGCTCTC
>CAZFVP010000192.1:0-3521 GCA_964522345.1 uncultured Gammaproteobacteria bacterium
AAGTCAAAATATAAACCAGCAGCATCATTCCAAATGAAAAACACGCTCTTATATATCGTCACCGTTTTAATATGGGGTTCGACGTGGTTAGCCATTGAATTTCAACTTGGCGAAGTCGATGTGTCAGCATCCGTTGCCTATCGGTTTATGATCTCAGCAGTTTTAATGTGGGCATACTGCCTCTGGGCAAAAGTGCCCATGAGCTTCTCCTTGCACAACCATTTCTTTATATTGGTATTAGCAATCTTCAATTTCAGTATTAATTACACAGTCATTTACTTTAGCCAGGAGTATCTGAGCTCAGCAATGACGTCCATCGCATTTTCTACAATGCTACTAATGAACATCATTAATACTCGTATTTTCTTTGGTACCAAAATCGCGTTGAAAACGATTATCGGTGCCATATTCGGTATTTTTGGAATTGTCGCACTTTTCTGGGATGACCTAGTCACCAGTGGTCAAGACTCGAATTCATTACTCGGCTTAAGTTTAGTGTTAACAGCGGCTCTCATTGCATCACTAGGCAATATGACGAGTGTTCGAAACTCAAGAGTCAATATGAATATTTTTGCCGTCAACGCATGGGGCATGCTCTACGGTGCCGTTATACTATGTATATTGGTGCTTATAAGTGGTGCGGAATTTGGCTTTTCAATGCAACCGTCTTATATCGCATCTTTGTTGTATCTTGCCGTTTTCGGGACAGTAATCGCCTTCGCTACATATTATGCGTTATTAAATAATATGGGGCCGGAAAAAGCTAGCTACGTTATCGTACTATTCCCTGTGGTCGCGGTTGCGCTGAGCAGCATATTCGAAGGCTTCACATGGACAGCAAACACGTTTATTGGTTTCGCTTTAGTATTGCTCGGTAACGCAATAATTCTCACACCCAGCAATTCACTCGCACGACTAAATAGAAAATTCACTAACTGAAGGGCATCTCAAAGCAATGAGGTGCTAACAAGCGTTAGATCAGCTTCGCACCAAAACGATTTTTTCTACACCGACTGAAGTAGTAATGGTTTTATTTAACTCGTTGGGTATTTGCCCGAGTACCGCGACTAGAAGTGAGAACTTTGCTACTCAGCGATGGGTTCTTTTTTGACTCAACGGCTGAGTGAAATTCATCTAGTAGCATGTTAAAAATACTATGAAGTTCCGCGTTATCGGTCAGTTTTACTTCGCGTACCAAACTGCATGTCAGACCAGGGTCTTGCAAGTTTAGATGACGCCCATTAAGTTTTTTTAGTTTCCGAGAAAACTGAGATACCAACACCAGCGCTCTATTCGAAAGCTGATTAGTAGGGATCTCCTCTACCCACTTGTAATCATTCATTGATCCAACCCAAATTTATGACAGTGTGAGTATTAAACAACGATATAAGCCCCCATGCCTATACATAATTTAGACTAGATTACCCTCTAGCCTTTCATCAATCGCCTTAACACCCACTAATACCGAACCAGACTACCTCACTGCTTGCTTGAAATCACTGTTAAAATAAAGATTTAACATTGCTTTAACGTTTACCAAGGGATGGTTCACAGCATGTCTATCTACTAAACCTTGGCTTAGCAACGCCAGTTTTCCTAAATTTAGGTTTTCTACCCAAGCCACGTAAACCTTGCGGAATCACATTTCGACTCTCATGCACCATCAATTCTAATTGTGTTTTTAATGGCTGCATTAACTCTTGATAACTGCTTGTTCCATCGTGTATCGCTGATAACTTTGACTCCCACAGTGCTGTTAAATCGGGGTAGGTTGCAACCTGAGGCAGAGCATTAATTAAGGATTGCCCAGTTGGTGTACTGCAAATAGCCTTGCCTCTGCGATGTAAATAGCCACGTTTGAACAATAGTTCAATAATGCCTGCACGAGTAGCCTCAGTTCCTAATCCATCTGTTTCACGTAGAATTTTTTTGAGTTTTGGATCAGAAATATGCGCACTAATTCCGGTCATTGCCGCTAACAAAGTTGCATCATTGTAAGACTTCGGGGCTGATGTAAGTTTTTCCTGAACTTCTGCCTGAAGGGAATTTAACAACTGACCAATATTCAAGCTTGGAATTTTTTGCTGAAACTCACCCTCGCTCTCCACCTTCGATTTGCTAGTTTTAAAGATACTCTTCCACCCAGTCGCAATCGGTTCTTTGGCCTTAGCCAAAAATGTACCCGAGCCAATCTTGACTTCGACCTCAACTGCGTAAAATTCATGTGGCGCTAAGAATTGCGCAATGTAGTTACGGCAAATCAAACGATACACTTTCTCCTCATCAACTGTTAATGATGCTGCCAAGTTTAACTTCTTTTGCGTAGGAACAATCGCGTGATGTGCATTCACCTTCGAGTCATTCCAAGCACGGCTTTTACGAGCTAGATCTACGTTTTTTGCTGACTCACTATTAACGCCTAAAAGTCTAGAAAATGCATCACTCACAAAGGAGTTCGCATGAACCGCATCTACAACTAGCTCAGCATCTGTAAAATGTTCTTTGGGTAGATAGCGGCAATCGGAGCGCGGGTAAGTAATCAGTTTGTGTCGCTCATATAAACCCTGACAGATATCAAGCACTTGCTGCGCGCTCAATCCATATGCTTTGCTTGCTTCGATCTGTAATGCGGACAAATTAAATGGCAAAGGCGCTGACGGTTTCATGTGATCTCTCTTAAGCCTACTAACCATCGCTCCTTGATTACTTATACGACGCATAACATTTTCAGCTAAGGGCTTGGATAAATTTCTACCTTGCTCATCTAAATAAGGCTGACATTCCTTACTAGGTTGCCACTTTGCCTTAAATTTTTGAGCTTTAACTTTCTCAAAACTTGCGGCCCCCTGTTCATGATTATTAGTTGGCGTGACCTCAAGGTTCGCCCAAACTTCATAAAACGGCTTACTAACAAAGTTCCGAATCGCCTCATCTCGACGAACCACCAAACCGAGTACTGGCGTTTGAACTCTCCCAACCGACAGCACGCCGTTATAACCACCCTTTTGTCCTTGTAATGTATACGCCCGAGTGAGGTTGATGCCGTATAACCAATCAGCACGTGACCGAGCCAAAGCCGATGTCGATAAGGGAATAAATTCTCGGTTTGACCTAAGCTTAGAAACTGCACGTCGAACCGCAGCTTTGTTCAAGTCACTGATTAAACAACGTTGAACAGCCGCCGTTTTAACTTGGTTAACACCGAAAAAATTGATCACTTCATCAACCAGTAATTGCCCTTCGCGATCAGGGTCGCCAGCATGCACTAATTGATCGGCTTGCTTAACTAATTTACGCAACACAGCTAATTGCTTCGATGTCTTCTTTTTTGCTGTTAATTGCCATTTATCAGGAACGATAGGCAAATGCTCGTGCGACCATTTTTTAAAACTAGGGTCATAAACCTCTGGTTCAACCTGTTCTAACAAATGCCCAATGCACCAGCTGACCGTATCGCCATTGGCTGCGACAATAAAACCATCAGCCTTACGCAATGGCTTAGGTAATACACCGGCAATAGC
>CAZFVP010000193.1:0-3497 GCA_964522345.1 uncultured Gammaproteobacteria bacterium
TTCACTACGATTTGACAAAACAAGTGATAATAACAATATTAATACGACAGATGGGTTTACTACTTTATTATACAAAGTAGCCACTCATGACTAAGATAAGAATTTCACCTAAAAAGATGGAGCATAAAGATCGTTCTCTTGATTCTTCAGTTAACCTTCAAGAACACCTATGTAGCACTTCTTAAATTTTTAGATCTGTCCCTTCGTTAAAACCTACCTAAAGGAACCTACCAAATGATACGACGACTGATTATTATCGCCAGCGCTTTTGCTCTGGTGTGCACTCTTCCAATAGCGTTTGCAGAAGAAAAAAATGCAAAGGATGAGCCCCCTAAAACTGTCGAGGAGTTCGTCGACGATTTTAAAAAAATGAATGGCCTTTTCCCCATCTATCTAGATGAGAAAACAGGCGCACTATATATGGAGTTCGACGACGACGACATCGGTCAAGAGTACATCTATCATGTATACACAGAAAATGGTTCGCCACAGCTTGGTCTTTTTAGAGGCGGCTTTCGAGATAATCGCATCGTCTCGATAAATAAACGCTATGACCAGATCGAGTTCTCAGCAGAGAATACTTCATACAGCTTTAGCAACGAAAGCGCCTTGAAACGAGCTTCCGAGGCGAATATCACTCGCGCACCCTTGGCTGTTTCAAAAATTGTTGCCACAACAGACGATGGTGACGCAGCGCGTTATTTGATTGATTTCAGTGCTGTGGTCGCTTCTGAATCTTTAAATCAAGTGACGCCTTGGGTTTCTCCCGAAGCCAAGCCAGGTCAGCAATTTTCCCTCGGGGAATTGTCACCTGAAAAGACGCGCGTAACTAAAGCCAGAAACTACCCTGACAATACCGATGTGTTGGTGGAATATGTATTCGATAACCCACAACCGAAGCATTATGGCAACACCTCCATCACAGATGCTCGGTCCGTTGCTATTACCATGCAGCATACATTTCTTGCCTTGCCGAAAGACGACTTCAAGTCTCGCAACGACGATTTCCGCGTTGGTTTCTTTACTGGTCAAGCTACGGACCTGACTTCCACAAGTTACACACCTTATAACGATGTCATCAATCGTTGGAACCTTGTGAAGAAAAACCCGAACGCCGAACTTTCCGACCCGGTAAAACCAATCACATGGTGGATCGAGAATACGACACCAGTAGAACTTCGTGACACGATTCGAGAAGCCGCGCTGGAATGGAACGTGGCGTTCGAAGCAGCCGGATTTACCAATGCCATTGAAGTGATGATTCAACCAGACGATGCTGATTGGGATGCAGGAGATGT
Source organism: uncultured Gammaproteobacteria bacterium (assembly GCA_964522345.1). Lineage (GTDB taxonomy): Bacteria > Pseudomonadota > Gammaproteobacteria > Arenicellales > Arenicellaceae > Arenicella. The sequence goes on from CAZFVP010000193.1 coordinate 1,299, forward strand.
GCGTTACAACGTTCTACGTTGGACATCGTCGCCGACACCGCCTTTTGGAGGCTATGGCCCAAGCTTTACCAACCCGCGTACTGGACAGATTCTTGGCGCCGATATCATGCTCGAATATGTGTTTCTTACTAATCGCTTACGATCATCAGCCATATTTGAAAATGCAGCGTTGCCCACATCTTTTGATACCACAGAGATTCAATCTCCAGACCTCCCCTATTTGTCGCCACACACCTGTCAGGCTGGCGCTCATTTGCAACACCAAATGATGTTAGGCGGTGCTGTGCTTAAAGCTCAAGGCGCAACCGAAGTTGCCGTCGGCGAAATGTTGGAAGACGGCCTACGCTACCTCATCATCCATGAGATCGGGCATACGCTCGGCCTCACACATAATATGCGTGCCTCTTCAACAATTCCTCTAGAGAGCTTGCCTGAAGCACGCATTGTCGCGGGTTCAATCATGGATTACCCAGCACTTAACATTGCGGCCGACGGTGAAACTCAGGGCGCCTATTCACTGGAAACACCAGGGCCTTATGATATCTGGGCCGTAGCCTATGGTTATACACCGGCAGATAGCACGGCGGAGGCGCTGTTAAAGCGCTCAACTGAACCTGCGTTAGCCTATGGTAACGACGCAGATGATATGCGTGCGCCCGGTCGCCACATCGACCCACGAGTGATGATTGGAGACCTATCAGATGACCCGGTTGCTTGGGCACGTCAGCGGATTGAACTGGTCGACGCCTCGCTAAAAAAATTACCCGACACCTTTGAGAAGACAGGCGAAAGCTATGATGCATTACGAACAAGCTATTTGGTTCTGACGGGTCAGAGAGCAACGGCGCTAAACGTAACGTCACGCCAGATCGGTGGCATTTACAATAATCGCGCTTTAATCGGGCAGAGCGACGCAACGCCATTCCAACCTGTACCGGTTGAAACTCAAAAAGCAGCGCTTAGCCTTCTTGCCGATGAACTTTTCGCGCCGAATGCGTTTGCAACGGGTGAAGAAGTGGCTAATCGCCTACAGGCAAAACGTAGAGGCTTTTCTCATTTTGGTAATAATGAAGACCCAAGGTTACATAGCCGAGCTTTAGAAATTCAGCGTAACGTTCTGAACCACCTACTCCACCCAGCGGTTCTAACACGAATGACTGACGCGCGGCGATACGGAGGTAACTACCCGGTTGTAACCTATCTGGAAGATTTGGCCGATGCCGTCTTTACAGGTGACTCAGGAAACAATGTCAACACTTATCGCCAAAACCTGCAAGTCGAGTACGTAACTCGTCTATTAGCCATTGCCAAAGGAGAGGGGCCTCCTCCGCAACCTACACCTGGCGGTTTTAGCACACCTGCCAGTTATGACTCTGTTGCGCGTTCAGCGGCGCTTGCCAGCGTTATGGCGATAAAACAGGGTGCACGTCGTTCCGGCGGCGACAGCGAGACTCGCGCGCACAAAGCACATGTTCTCTTTCTAATTAAAAAGTTTGAAGAGAGTTAGCTAATTGCTCGAATCCAACACTTTCCCTTGCACATATATGCGTAAGGGAAAGTTGTATCATCCAAGCGACCCCATTGACGTACAGTGTTGTCAACAAAACAACCCCACACTAATAGAACTTTTCTTACCTTAGGTATTCAAGTTATCATTATTGTTCTTCTAAATAAGCCAATCAAATAGAGGTTTATCTAATGAAACACACCAAGCTGATATTACTTCTTGCTTTAATAGGTTTTAGTCATAAGGCTCTATCTCAAGGCATAGATCAAATCGCGGAGTTAGAATTTCTCGTCGGAAATTGGGAAGGGCCCGGCACGACATACCTTGAAGATGGCAGCACTAAGGAGTACTTTGACACTGAGTTTGTGCGTTTTGATTTAGACAAGCGCTTATTATTAATTAATGCAAAAGGCACCCTAGACGACACTCCTTACTATCAACTCCACACCATTATTTATTTCGACGCCGAAGCTGGGCACTATATTTACACTCCTTATTCTGGTGGAAAGCCCAGCTCATTTACTTGCAACCTAACAAACAAACGTTTCATTTGTCTTAATTCAACAATGGACTACCGCCTAACATTTCAACGCACACAAGAAGGGCTTTGGAACGAATTTGGTGAACGGCTGGAAGGTGATGAGTGGCTAAAACGATTTGAAACAATATTAGAGCCTTCTTCCAACTAGTCT
>CAZFVP010000194.1:0-3478 GCA_964522345.1 uncultured Gammaproteobacteria bacterium
CACCCTATCACCCAAAACACTCAGATTCACAATAACTAAAAAGGCCTAAGCTTCTCGCGAAACTTAGGCCTTTAATGGGTTAATATTGTGGTAGTAACTACGCTGCCTTGTTGTGGTGCTCAGCCATCGGCATTTTTAGCAAATACTCAAACGCAGAGAGCGATGCCTTTGCTCCTTCGCCCATCGATATAACGATTTGCTTGTAGGGAACTGTTGATACATCACCAGCGGCAAATATGCCAGGCTCTGAGGTTTGACATTGCTCGTTTATCACCACTTCACCGTAAGGGCTAAGCTCAACAACACCTTTCAAGAAGGCACTGTTTGGCACTAAACCGATTTGTACGAATACCCCGTGTAGATCGAGTTGTTTTACTTCGTCAGTGACTCGATCTTGGTATTCAAGCGCACATACTTTGCCGTCCTCAGCCAAGATTTGCTTGGTCATTACGTTTTTATGAATTGTAATGTTATCTCGGCTTTGCGCTTGGGTTACCAACACTTGGTCAGCTTTTAACTCTGGTAAAAATTCGAACACATTGACTGAGTTAACAATGCCTGCAAGATCTAAGGCGGCTTCAATACCTGAGTTACCACCACCAATGACGGCTACATCTTTACCTTTAAAGAATGGGCCATCGCAATGCGGGCAATACGCAACGCCGTTGCCGATATTTTCTTTCTCACCTGGCACGCCGAGCTCTCTCCAGCGTGCGCCGGTGGCAACGATAATGGTTTTAGTCTCAATCACTTCGCCGGAGGTGAGTGTGACCTTCTTGATGTCGCCTTTTTCAACTGCGGTGACGCTCATGTGCTCTTTAAGCGTTACTTCGTAGTCGTTCAGGTGTTGCAACATTGACTGAGTTAATTCTGGGCCAGTAGTTTTTGACACTGATATTAAGTTCTCTATGCCCATGGTGTCTTTTACTTGACCACCAAAACGATCAGCAACAATAGTCACATTTAAGCCTTTACGTGCACTGTAAATTGCCGATGCCACACCCGCTGGGCCGCCGCCGATTACTACTACGTCTTGTAATGGCAGCACCTCTGTAGGCGCAGCGTTAGCGGCTTCTGGAAAACGCTGCATTAATTTGTTTACTAAGGTTGCGGTATCAACTTTGCCATTAGCGAATAGCTCGCCGTTTAGGTACACGCTTGGTACACCCTGAATGTCACGTTGGTTAATGATGTTTTGAAACAGACCACCGTCAATCATTTCACTTTTAATATTGTCGTTCAGAAGGGCAAATTGATTCAAACCTTGCACTACCTCTGGGCAATTATGACAACTTAGACTGATGAACACTTCAAAATGAAGTTCCTCTTTTACCTTGCCTACTAATGTTTGGATTGTCTCATCAAGTTTCAGCGGGGTGCCGGTGCTTTGTAAAATTGACAAGATAAGAGAATTGAATTCATGACCACTGGGAATGCCGGAGAAAATCACGCCTGTGTTTTTGCCTTCAACTTCTAAAAAGAAGCTGATTGAACTACGTAAGTAGCCGTTGGTGTCACGTTCTTCAACGCTAATTTTGTCATTGGTTGACGCGACTGCGTTTAAGAACTCGAGTAATTCTTTGCGTTTTGAATGTTCACCCGTTTGTAAAACGAGCGTTGCAGAGTGTTGCATATTAGCGGTATAACCCTTTAATGCAGTTAGGATGTCGTTGCTAAGCATGGTCGTGCTCCTTTTATCTAGGGGTGTTATTGGGGTAAATACGAGGGGCCCACAATGGTAGGCCTCTCGTGGCGATGTTTCAGATAATGACTAGATCATGCCGACTAAGTCTAAGGATGGCGCTAATGTTTCTTCACCTTCTTTCCATTTTGCTGGGCAGACTTCGCCTGGGTTAGCCGCTACGTATTGAGCTGCTTTCACTTTACGCAGTAAATCTTCTGCATCACGGCCGATGCCTTCAGCGGTGATTTCCATTGATTGGATAACGCCTTCTGGGTCAACCAAAAACGTTGCCCGGTCAGCAAGACCGACGCCTGGACGCATGACCTCAAAGTTGTTGGTGATAACACCATTTGGATCACCGATCATGGTGTATTTAATTTTGCCGATTGTCTCAGAAGCATCGTGCCATGCTTTGTGCGTGAAATGGGTGTCAGTGGAGACTGAGAATATTTCAACACCGCGTGATGCTAACTCTTCTTGGTAATCGGCTAAATCGCCAAGCTCGGTAGGACATACAAAGGTAAAATCAGCCGGGTAAAAAAAGAAAATCGCCCACTTTCCAGCAATATCTTCGCTTGATACGTCAATGAATTCGCCGTCACGAAAAGCGCTTGCTTGAAAAGGTTTAATTTGAGTGTTGATTAAGGCCATTATGGTCTCCAAAAAATAATTAAATGAAAGTCGCTGATGAGCCGCGTTAAAAACGCTGCGCCCTCGAGCAATGAGAGGAGAATAGTGCAGAGTCAATATTTAATAAAATTGATTACTTAGATCATAATATTCTAAAATACTGAACATAAAACATGTGAGTATTGCGTTGCACAATCGCTCTATCTCATACATGAAGACCCTAAAACACATTGGAAATATCATGATTTCTTTGAAACAACTCAACTACGCACTCGCGGTAGAAAAGAATTTGCATTTTAAGCGTGCTGCGGAGTCGTGCTCTGTCTCTCAGTCGGCCTTAAGTACGGCGTTAAACGAATTGGAAAAGCAGCTTGGTTTTCAAATCTTTGAACGTGATAACAAAAAAGTGCTGGTCACGCCTATTGGCCGACAAGTGTTGGAAAAAGCGCAACTCATAAAACTGCAACTCGATGATCTGTACAAGCTTGCAGATACACAACGCAGTCAACTGAGTTACCCCATGTCAATTGGCATTATTCCGACGATTGCGCCGTATTTATTACCGATTGTGCTACCTGAACTTACTAAGCAATACCCTCAACTTGAATTAAAAATTTTCGAGGAACAATCTCATGTGTTAGTTGATAAGGTGCGCAGAGGCGAGATCGACACCGCCATCTTAGCGCTGCCCTACGCCTGCGACGGATTGCTGAGTTTTGAGTTTTGGGAAGAAGATTTCTATTGGATTACCCACAGTGACGAGATGCAAACCGGTTGCACGGAAATCACCGCCGACGAACTCGAGCAATCAAAACTGATGCTGCTGCAAGATGGCCATTGTTTAAAAGATCAAGCGCTGTCGGCGTGCGAATTTCCGAGCAATGCACAGCACAGTGTTGAGGCGACCAGTCTTAACACTCTCATACAACTAGTGGCTGGAAAACTCGGCACCACACTCATACCTGAAATGGCGCTAGAGCAACTGATCGAGCATAACTCGCTTCTTAGTCAAGCGCGATTGAGCGAGCCTGGCCCTCACCGGCGAATTGCATTTGTTGTGCGCCCAAACTATACAGGAGTGAATAACATCGAGTTGCTGATGGCTCAATTTAGAGAATCATTGAAAGAGCATTTTGAAAAAACTAGAAGCTAATGTTCTATTTT
>CAZFVP010000195.1:0-3472 GCA_964522345.1 uncultured Gammaproteobacteria bacterium
GAAGTTTCTTGCAATGTCGTGTCTCAAAGGGTTAATCCGAATGGTATTTTTTCTGTTGTCTCAGATATCGAGATAGCGACAAACTGGCAATATGACAACAATGTGAGTTATCGCTGGCAAAATTTGAACCAACAAAATACTCAGTATGCCGACCCTAATAGAAACTTAGCGACTTATAACCGTTCGCTAGGTGGGCCGGAGAGCTTTGACAGTTTTATGACTACAGTAAAAAGTCGGCCAATCAACTTTTGGGACCCACGGTATCAAGCGAAGTCGATTAATGCTTATATTCGCGCCGGTTTTGATCGTCAATAACTGAATGGTGTTATGTTTTTAAATCTTGGGTTTGATGTAAATTAATTTTATCTGTTAAACCAAGAAAGGTTTAACAATAGTAGCGCACTGCATTTAGTGTTTGCTCGCGAAAAAGGCAATCTGAGATTAGGCTAACTCTGTTTGTTTACTTCTCTTTAAATTAGACCCAGATCACGGACTTATCGGATTCATGCCATTCCAAATATTGATTTCCATAAACTTCGTCTAGTTTCGCACGTTTTACTTTTAAGGTCGGCGTTAGAAAACCGTTTTGATCACTCCAGGTATCGCCATGAATAACGATAGTCGAGATTCTTTCGAAGTTAGCTCGTTGCGAATTAAGTTCTTCCACAGTTTGCAGTAATGACGCCGCAAGATCATCGTTAGACTGGCCCCGTGCCGACTCGGCCAGATTAACCATTACAATTGGTTGTGGTATACCCAAACCGGCCACGCAAACTTGCTCAACGTACTCATTGCCGTCAATAAATTCTTCCAATGGGTTTGGTACTACATAACTGCCTTTTGCTGTCTTAAAGGCATCTTTTACTCGGCCAGTAACTCTAAGGTAACCCTGTTCGTCAATTTCACCTCTATCACCACTATATAGCCAACCGTCTTTTAGAACTTCGGCTGTCTTTTTCTCATCTTTGTAGTAGCCTGCCATCATATTTGGTGTCGCCATTAATATTTCTCCAGTTTCCTCATCAATTCGTAGTGATGAGCCTGGCACAACCTGACCAACCGAGTCTTTCGGTGCATCGAGCATGGTCGAATTCGCTATTGAGCCTGCTACCTCTGTCATTCCGTAAGCTTCAACAAGGTGAATATCCAACTTAGCAAAAAAATTCTTTATGTATTCAGGAGTAATCGCTGCTCCAGTAGCCGCAACCTTTATGTTTGATAGCCCAATTGCGGATAATAGCTTGCGTTTCAATAGGCCAGAAATAAACGGGATTTTAATAAGTAAATTGAATTTGGATTCAGGTATTTGCGCGGTAATACCTTGGTAGAATTTGCTCCAGATTCTTGGCACAGCAAAGATAAAATCTGGTTGTACATCTTTTAAGTTTTTTGCAAATGACTCTAAATTTTCTGCAAAGGAAATTGTGCCCCCAGTGTAAATAGCTGGCACCTCAACACCTATTCGCTCACCCACATGATTGAGAGGAAGAAATGAAAAATAGCGATGAGAGTCTAAACTAAAGATTCCGACCCAGTTAGTCTCTTTCTCGTTTTGCATAATTAGCGCGGGCGTCCTATGCAGGTGTACAACGCCTTTGGGTGTGCCTGTGGTGCCAGAGGTATATTTGATTGTCCAGGTGCTGTCCAGATCAGGTATAAAGTTTCTCTCTATCGGTTCATGGTTTGCAATCAGTTCTGCCCACTCGTGACCAATATCAACTTTCGCATCGCCTTCATAATGCGTAAAACGAATGACAGAAATATCATCATTAATGGCTTGGCCGCGGTCGCCCCATTTTTCAAGCCGCCCAATAAAAAGCGCCTTGATGTCACTCAAGTTAATTACTTCAGCTAGTTGCTCTGTTGGTAAGCTTGAGTAGTAGGGCACAGAAACTAACCCAGCCATCATAATCGCCAAGTCGGCCAAGATCCAATGCCGGCAATTTTTTGAGTATATGCCAACATGGTCGCCTTGCTGAAGTCCTTTAGATAATAGAGCAGAAGCCATTCGTCTTGCTTCCTGCCCAGCTTCTTTGTACGTCATTTCAAGCCAGTTATCGCCAACTGGTTGTCTAAGGAAGACGCGATCAGGGTGTTGTTTCTCCTGCCGATAAAACATCTCGACAATACTGGCTAGAGGCTTGTTCAAAAGTAACTCCTTTGGGTAGTATTAAAATTGTTGCGCGCGGTGTTTTGTAATTTGGGTTTAAATCGATAATTATTACTTAGCTCTCTATATAACCGAGAGAGGTGACGACTGACATCTGCATATTTTCCAATAAGATCATGGTTCATGATGCGTTGATCAAAGCTGGTATCGCCATTAAAGCTATCTGATCGGATATAAAAAGTAAAGAAAACGCTTGAGTAAAGACTGGGGCCGATGATGCATTAAAATGACTTTAATCTTACTTGTTGCAGAGTAAATGTAAGAAGTGTCACCTAGTTTGATTTGATGAGTGCAACAATTTTCTATCAGCATTGTTCATAAAAAACGACGCACGAAGCGCCGTTTTTTAGGTTGGTGCACAGAACTAAAATCAGTGGTTGTATATATGCACATCTCGTTGTGGATAAGGAATACCAATACCCGCTTCATCTAGTGCAACTTTAATTAATTCTAATAGTTCTAAGGTTGCAGCTGGATGGTTGGATGCTTTTGCCCAAGGCCGAACAGTGAGGTTAACGCTATTATCAGCTAATTCGGTGACACCGACTGTGGCGGCTGGGCTTTCAAGGACATAATCTGATTGAGCAATGGCTTTGAGTATGACTTCTCTGGCTTGCTGAATATTTGCGTCGTACGCAATCCCTACGGATAAATTCATACGGCGATTACCCGCTTCTGTAAAGTTAACAATTGGGCCATCAAGAGCTTGTCCGTTTGGGATGATGATTTTAGTTTTATCAGGCAAACGCAAGGAGGTGGTAAAAATGTCCACTTCTTCAACTTGACCCGTGTGACCAGCGACTTCTACTACATCGCCCACGTTGTAAGGTCGAAAAATAATCGCCATTACACCCGCCGCAAAGTTAGCCAGCGACCCTTGTAATGCCAAGCCAACGGCTAACCCTGCTGCACCTAAGATGGCCACAAGGCTTGCTGTTTGCACACCCAGTTGAGAAATTGAGGCAATGATGACAAAAGTGAGCATTAAAGCGTAAGCAATATTAGTAATGAATTTCGCCAACATGGGATCCGTTCCCGAACGCTCCATGCCTTTACCAATAGCTTTAGCGATTATGTTTACGATCCATCGACCAATGATAAATATGGCGACGGCTTTTGCAAAATTAAGGCCGTAAATAAGGGCGTTTTCTTTTATTAATGGTAGATATGCTTCAATTTGTTCCATGGTGGCTCCTGAATTAGGTACTTTTAAATGCAAATTAAACTACCAAAAGTCTGTACCAGAGGCAACGAAATAAGTGAACACTGGTGCAGGATTATCACTTTTTGACAATGAGTTAC
>CAZFVP010000196.1:0-1274 GCA_964522345.1 uncultured Gammaproteobacteria bacterium
CATCTCCATCTACATTCTGAGTACTCTCTCGTTAATGGAATGATTCGGTTGCCTGCCTTGATTGAACAAACACGAACCAATCAAATGCCAGCGGTTGCATTGACCGATATGGGCAACCTTTACGGTGCGGTGAAGTTTTTTAATAAGTGTATGTCTCAAGGCATTAAGCCTATTATCGGTGTTGAAGTTTATATTGAAAACCCTGATAAAGTGACTCAGCCTTATATTTTGGTGCTATTGGTGCAAAATAACGTCGGCTATGTAAACCTCTCTGAACTTCTCTCTCGTGGATTTCGTGAGGGCCAGGCTCAAGGCAAGCCAATTATTCAAAAAGAATGGCTAAACGGAAAGACTGATGGTTTGATTTGCCTTTCTGGAGGCATTCGAGGTGAGTTAGGCGGAGCTATTATGGCCAGTCGCAATAACTATCGTGAAGAGATAATTCATCAATATCAAGCGTTGTTTCCTGATCGTTTTTATATTGAAATTCAACGAGTTGGCCGCCCGTACGAAGAAGAGTACATCTCTGAGGTTGCACAACTTGCTGCTAAATTTCAGATTCCGTTGGTGGCAACCAATGATGCTCACTTTATGCGTGAAGAAGACTTCGATGCGCATGAATTACGAGTTTGTATCAATGAAGGGCGTGTACTAAATGACACGCGTCGGGTTGTGCATCATACCTCACAACAGTATTACAAAACCTCGCAAGAAATGATCGATCTATTCGCGGACATACCCAGCGCGATAGAAAATACCTTACTCGTTGCTCAGCGATGTAATTTTGTTATTCGTATGGGTGAGTACTTCTTACCTGATTTTCCGGTTCCAGAAGGGGAAACCATCGAATCTCATTTACGTAATGAGTCCTTCGCTGGTCTCGAAGTAGTGCTACATCGACGTTTTCCTGATGGCCCAACATCTGAAGCTAGGGCCGAATACGAAGCTCGAATGGAATTTGAGTTGAAAATAATTTTAGAAATGGGCTTTCCCGGCTACTTTCTAATTGTTGCTGACTTTATTCAGTGGGCGAAAGAAAATGACGTTCCAGTGGGGCCTGGGCGTGGTTCTGGTGCCGGTTCGATTGTTGCATACGCACTTAAAATTACCGATTTAGATCCCATAGAACACATTCTATTATTTGAGCGATTCTTGAACCCAGAACGTGTATCGATGCCTGATTTCGACGTTGACTTCTGTATTGAAGGTCGTGAGCGAGTTATAGATTATGTGGCAAAGAAATATGGTCGTGAAAGGGTTTCTCAGATCATTAC
>CAZFVP010000196.1:1374-3440 GCA_964522345.1 uncultured Gammaproteobacteria bacterium
CAAATTGTCTCTCAATACGATAAAGATGACCTTGAAACCGTAGGCTTAGTAAAGTTCGACTTCTTAGGACTCAAGACACTTACCATTATTGATTGGGCTGTAAAAGCTGTTAATGCGCAACGGATGCTAGACGGCGAAGAAGCAATCGATATTACCAAGTTGCCACTTGACGATAAGCCAACGTACGACTTATTGAAAGAAGGTTTAACGACTGCCGTGTTTCAACTTGAATCATCTGGTATGAAAGAGCTGATTAAAAATCTTCAGCCAGATCAGTTCGAAGATATTGTTGCTCTAGTCGCGCTTTATCGGCCGGGTCCGCTAGGTGCGGGCATGGAGAAAGTTTACTGTGATCGTAAACATGGAAAGGAGCCAACAAAATACGCCCACGAGATGCTCGAACCGATACTCAACAATACACAAGGTATTATTCTTTATCAGGAACAGGTAATGAATATTGCTCAAGAAATGGCCGGCTACTCTCTGGGTGGCGCTGACATTTTACGGCGAGCTATGGGTAAGAAAAAGCCGGAGGAAATGGCTAAGCAGCGAGCGATTTTTGAGCAAGGCGCGCATGAACGTAAAGTCCCGCCCGAAGTTGCTAAAGAAGTGTTCGACTTAATGGAGTATTTTGCCGCCTACGGGTTTAACAAAAGTCACTCTGCGGCGTATGCCCTCGTGGCCTATCAAACGGCATGGCTAAAAGCTCATTACCCATCTCAGTTTATGGCAGCGTGTATGTCGGCAGATATGGAAAACACCGATAAGGTGGTGATTCTGCTAAACGAAGCCAATGAAATGAAGCTATCCGTTCAGCACCCGGATATTAATTTATGTCGATATGAATTTGTTGCTACCGATAACAAACATATTGTTTATGGCTTGGGCGCAATTAAGGGCATTGGCCGACCTGTTATAGAGAGTATTATTGACGCTCGTGAGGCTGGCGGGCCGTTTAAAGACCTTTACGATTTATGCGCGCGAGTCGATGTTAAGCGAGTGAATCGACGTGCTCTTGAAGCATTGGTACGTGCAGGTGCTCTAGACGAATTAGGTGTGCATCGTGCCAGTTTGGTTGAAAGTATCGGTCTTGCGTTGGAGGCTGCAAACCAACAGGCCAAAAGTGCTATGGCTGGTCAAAATGATATGTTTGGTATTTCAGCGCCGGCTGAGACCGTACAAACCTATCAAAATGTGCCTGAGTGGAGAAAGGAAGATCTTTTGGCAGCCGAGAAAGAAACACTTGGTTTATACCTCAGTGGCCACCCTATTGACATGTATATTCAAGAGCTTGATCAATTTACCTCATGCAGGCTAATCAATATTGACGTGGGTCAGGGCAAAGGTAAAAAATCGGTTACGCTGGCAGGTTTAGTTGTTGGGGCCCGAACCATGAATACAAAGTCTGGTTCACGCATGGCTTTTTTAACCTTAGATGATAAAACTGCTCGGGTGGAAGTTGGCGTTTTTGGGGAGCTTTACGATCAACGTCGAGATGTAATTCATAAAGATAAGGTGCTAGTGATTAAAGGTAAGGCTAGCCATAACTTTTTTAACGATGATATTCGTATTTCAGCAGATGAACTATTTGATATTGAACAAGCTCGTGGCCACTTAGCTAGGCACATGCAAATACAGGTTGCATCCGAGCAAATGGATGAACAGACAGTTAGGTCTCTTAAGCAAATTCTTGCTCGCAATGAACATGGGCAGTGTGGTGTCAGCTTCGAATATCGTACTCCCCATGGTGTCTGCAAATTAGATATCGCTCACGATTGGCGAGTTATTCCAAATAAAATAATGCTTGAACAACTTGAATCGATTGTAGGGCAGCTAAACGTTCGGCTCATTTATTAGTGCTTTATGAGACTATTTCTTAGAAAATGTTTCTAAGTGTTGGCCCTTTAAAAGCTTTTTAACTTAATGTTATACTTTTATTCGCTATTTTAAATAGTATCATAAGTGATGTTTGTCTAAGTATATTTTCTTTCAGTACAATCAACAGTGTTTAACGTGACCTCGGTTGTGATTTAAAAAGCGAGCGTTAGCGCAGGCTGTTTGTTTAA
>CAZFVP010000197.1:0-2149 GCA_964522345.1 uncultured Gammaproteobacteria bacterium
ATGAATATAGCATCAAATGAGCTACCTTGACCCCTAAAACAAGTAATTTCACTTGAGCAACTCACTGAGAAGTTACTTTGGCAAAAAATAGCAGACATTTTGACTATTTTTAACCATTCACAGCATTGACTTTCTTATTTCAGAACCTATATTCTGCATACCATGGCAAGACTTCGAGAATTTAAACCTGAAACTGTTATAGACGCTGCTCTCGATCTTTTTTGGAGAAAAGGCTACAAGGCATGTTCAATGGCCGATGTGGTCAAAAGTTCTGGGGTGGCACGATATGGGCTTTATCAAGCGTTTAAAGATAAAGACCAATTATACTGCGCGACTCTCCATCGTTATAAAGAGCGTTTGAGAGAGCGGTTTATTAAGCCTTTTAGCTCTCAGCGCTCAGATTATCAAAGTTTAGTCGAACATTTTGATTTAGTGCTAGAACAACTTGAAAATGGTGAACATGAGGGTTGTTTCGCTCATCAAGCAGCAATAGAACGAGCGTCGAAAGATCAAAACGTAAAAAAAATAGTGAACAGCATTTTCGAAGAGTCTAAAGATATTTATAGACTAATTCTTAGCAATGCAATAATCGACGGTGAAGTTCGTGATATGCCAATCGAAGATCTAGTTATTTATGTTATGGGTATACAACGAGCACTGATCGCAATGACGAAACAGAACTGTTCTCTAAAAGAACGACAAGACTATGTACGTTGCTCCTTAGCTTTATTAAAGGCGACGTAAGCTAATATATTTTAGTATTCAATAACTGGACAGTCGCTAATATTTTTTTGGCGAATAACAGAACGAATATTCTGATATAACTTTTTAAACTAATATGAATAACTTTGATTCATGAGACAAAAATTTCATTAACCCGAGGATTAACTATGAAAAACTCTAACACTCTTAAATTTGCTGCAGGCCTTTTCACAGCAGGACTAATTTTTTCTACGTCGAGCAATGCTGCGAGCATCAATACCGCTGGCCAAGCAATGACTCTTTGTAAAGCGCAGGCGGAAAAAGCACACCCAGGCTACCAGCGCAGCAAATCCACAAAAATCAAACAACGACGCGGCGTCTACAAAATTAAGATGAAGGTAGTTACAGCAGACGAGTCGATAACGACATTCTGTGAGGTAAGCAAGGACGGCACTATTTCGTACGCAAAAGCGTAATACCGCTTCCAGATCAAATAAATCTAAGTTGTCACGTTTTTGGCATAAAGAGCAAACAAGACCAAAACATTTTATTGTAGCTGCACGCACTCCTAGGCGACTAATGCTACACCGTGAAATAACCCGGGCTTTAGCCTCCGCTCAGACACCTTTAGATAATGAATGAAACTCCCGTAGCACCAAAAGTAGACGTTTTTAGGTGAGCTACGGAGAATTTAACTCTCGCATGCGATTTTAAGGTGAACACCACCAAAGGTGTTCACCTCTTTTATGAGCAAATAAAATGCAATTAGCAAGGGGAGCCAGCAGACCTTAAAAAGCTAGGTAAAACAGACACAGTTAAAATCAAGGCCCAAGGCGCGCCAAAATTAGGCGCTTTTAAGCGATCAGCGAAATATCAAAAATTTATTCGTGGCAAACTCGGCGAAGCTCAACCCTCTTAGATGAGTAAAATCGGCCATGAGCTTAGAAGAGGAATATCGATAAAAAGTTTAAGCTTTATTAAGAAAATAAGCGTCAGAGGCGTCATCGTTCGCAGCTAGTAGACCAAGGTAATCGGTCATTGATGCGAAATGAGAGACAGAGCTTGCAACAGGCGCTATGTCACGAGTAAGTAACTTCCGTAGCCATACTACACCGGCGAGCGTCATAAACGTTGTAATCAACTCTCTAGTCGCTAAGCGATGTGTTTTATAGTAAAGAACGATTAAACGGTTACCAAGTTCATTCGCTGGGACATCTAATTGTTTGCTAGTATATGAACTCTCAATGCGACGTATAGCGTGTAATGCATCGACCATTGCTTCATTCAAAATCATAATCTTACCTTCTTTGTTTATGAGTCTATGTTATAGATGAGTGTCAGCTGAAACCGAAATGGTTCAAGGGGGAACTACACAGTGCGAATAATTGCTGTAAATATCATCGCTCAGCGAACCAATTGCTTCAAACCAATAGGACGCGAAACCAGT
>CAZFVP010000197.1:2249-3356 GCA_964522345.1 uncultured Gammaproteobacteria bacterium
GGAACAGTGACATGCCGATCAACGGACTTAAGGGAAGAAAGCGTCTCGTACAATCTAGAAAGATCTCCCTCACAGGCGTTTAACAATGCACGTAATTCAGGAATTCTATCTCGGTAAGTAGACAGGGCCGAAAATTTAGCATTAGTTAGAGGCGTATCAAACCACGTTTTGTACCACTGTTTGCCGTCCCATTCACTCTCTCTCAATTTCTCGTATCGACTAACTAAGTCTCGCAAAATACCCTCTTTGGCGATTCGCATCTTCGACTCGACTTGACCGGACCCATAGAGAGTTAGTAACTCTTTTTTTGTAGATTCAAGCAAGGTATAAAACTGTTCCTGAACTTTTAAGCTTTCTCGATAGGTAGCGATATCGTCTGGCCTATTTAACTCTAACCAACGAATCACACCAATTTCACCCACCAGGCTCGCAAACGCTTCATTAAAATCGCTATCACCATTAACATACAGCCTCTGATGGGCAATCTCATGAAACAATGTTTCGGCAAATTCAATGTCTCCATATCTCATCATTGAGGGCAATAAAGGGTCATTAAACCAACCCAAAGTTGAATAAGCAGGCGCTCCTCCCACCTCAGTTTCCAAACCTCTAGCTCGTAACTTAAACGCGTATTTATGTGCGGAAGACTGATTAAAATAACCTCGATAACTAGCGCACCCTATTACCAGATAGCACCACTGTTTTGGGCTAAGAGAAAACTCAGGCGTCGCCACTACCGTCCAAACAGGAAATTCGCGTTTCAAAGGAACATAAGTGGTATAGCTATTTGACTCAGGTAAACCTAACTCATCGACCGAGAATTTTTTTAGCTCCTTAGACAGCAAAAGTTGTGCTTTCAAACGCTCATCTGCATTTTCAATAGCCTTATCGATAGGTTGCCGTGCCAACATTAGCTTACTGTGCCCAACGACACTTTGCGAGTAATAAGAAATGCTGGCACAACCGCTCAATATTGGAACAATAGAAATAGCGGCAATCAGCCTAAATCGTTGGAATACGCTCTTTGAAATCATTCCATTGAGTGTAAGTCAGTGATCTAAAAGAATAAAGTCGAGCTTAGTAAAATGTAACCTCGTTAAACATTAC
>CAZFVP010000198.1:0-3339 GCA_964522345.1 uncultured Gammaproteobacteria bacterium
TAAATACGCTGGCTTCGTTTAACGATGGCTAGTGCAATGAATACGCCACTGAGTATCAACCCAGAAATAAGTGGCACACTGGTGTAACTATTAAACCCAAACCAACGGTTTACCATCACGTTGTCACCAATAATGCTGCTTAAAAACAAAGAGTCAATTATCCATAACAAAATCGGCGCAACAAAGGCTAGCAAGAACGGGTTTTTCTTAGCGACTTCAGAGCAAAATAAGCACCATGCAACGGTTGGCAACAACGACCATAAAATCATTTTTACAAGCAAAGACAAAGAACTACTAAAGTACAAAGCCAAATAATCAAAGGCGCCAATACCAAGAAAGATAAATGCAACAACCGTTTGACATATCAGCACACTTAGCGGTGCGACAACGAGCGCTATAAGTAATTTAGAGGCAATTGTAGTTGTGTCTGATACTGGTAATGATCTCCAAAAGAGCACGCTTTCGTCTTGGCGCTCGTTATACAAACAAGATAGTGTATAAAAGCAGGCAACAATCATAATAGTCATCGTGATAATGTAATTCATCCAATTCAAACCACGAGTAAGAACGCCATCGATAACACTACCCACTTGGTCATCTAACTGCAATTGCGACGGTAGCTCTAGGTCGATATTCAAGTTGCCGAAGATCAATGACAAACGCACCAGAACAGCAATAGCAATGAGTATTGCCGGCACAAACCAAATATTACGATGCTCCAATATTTCACGTTTTAACAGGGCTAACATTACCGTCATATTTATTCTCCTCAGTTGCAACGTTATACATTAATAGCCACGAATAAATCTTCGAGGCTCGGCGTCACTACTTGTCCGTACTCAGCTAGCGCGGCAACATCAACGTCTTGAAAGATCATCTCACTATGCTCGGGCAATGTCCGCTGGTAGATCGGTTTAAGTTCAGTATCGTTCAAAGCCTCATTTCGCGTCGTAATAAGCTTCGAGTAACGATTTTTTAGCTCTGCAATTTGAATGTCTAAGGTGATTTTCCCCCGGTTAATAAAAATAACTCGAGTGAGAATGCTTTCAACTTCGTCTACTTGGTGAGTTGTTATTAGTATCGAGCGATTCTGGGTGTAATACTCCTTCACTAAACGGTCCTGAAAATCACGTCTAACTAACACATCTAAACCGAGCGTTGGCTCGTCAAGAACGAGCAAATCGGTATTAATCGCTAAAATCGTCACTAAATGAAGTCGAGTCTTCATGCCTTTAGATAAAGTTTCGATGCGACTATTTAATTTAATTGGCGTATCTACTAAAAGCTCTTTCGCTTTATCGAGATCAAACTTTGGATGCACTTGCTGAACAAACTCCAACAAATCTTTTACCTGCATCCAACCAGGCAGTGACGCTACATCAGCAATATAGCTCATATTTTTAAGTAACTCAGTCCGATTTTTGAATGGATCTTTATCGAAGATCGACAATTTACCTGAGTACTTTATTAACCCCATGATGGCTTTTAACAAGGTTGACTTACCCGCGCCATTTGGCCCTATAAGGCCAACAATTTCTCCTTTACCAATACTAAGGTTAATATCACTTAGAACAGTATTACTACCGTATTGTTTGGAAAGGCTTTCTATTTCAATGAAGTTCTTTGGCATAGTGTTTGATCTAACCTTTATTTTCCTAAGTTGCGTTTCGCTTTGAGTGGAACTCTCTGCGGCAAGCCACGGAGAATTTAAGCAACGATCCAAATCATTTTAGCGCTTTGATCATAACCGTCAAAGCTTACCGCTGATCACGGCTCACCTGCATATTGCTCTAATAGGAATGAACTGTCTAGCTGAGCTCCCAATGCTGAAACGAAGGTAAAAACCCCAGTTAACTTCCGCACCATCAACATAAACTCAGCCGGCGGGACAACAAAGCCTTTAACTAACACACCTTCGCTACCTAACTTCCCTGCACGCTTTAATAATCGCGAGGCTCGCCAATCATAAAGCCCCTGTTCAGTTAGAGTAAAGTCTGGCAGTGTAGAAAGATCGGAAGAAAACGGTTCCAGAATAAAACAACAAAATTCCGCAAACGACTTTTTCACGGTATCGGTATCAGATATTCGTAGGCAACCCAAGTCAATTGCGCCTTGTATTGTTGTCGCTAGATTACCAGAATGCGCCGCTAATATTGTCCGTCTTAATGCATCGGCAAAACTCGCAGGCAAGTGATGTACTGCGCCAAAATCCAAAAGACCAAGCCGATCATTTTGGCCATACTGATCTATAATAATTCGATAATTACCAAAGTTCGGATCTGTTTGCATCAGTCCCCACTCAAACGTTTCTTTAAAAAACAACTCGAGCATTGACATTGCTAAGGCATTGCGTCGGCTCTGACTCAGGGCTTGAACATTTGGACTCATGACGTCAAAGCCATCAATAAACTCCATTGTCAGTAAAGCATTATTACTCAAATCAGGGTAGTAAACAGGAACGCAGTATCGACTGTCATTAACGAGCTTTGTTCTTATCAATTCGGCAGTTTCTGCTTCATACAAATAATCTACTTCACGCAATAACTGCGTTTTAAGTTCGCGGGTTAATTGCTCTAATTGTCGACCAGATTTAATCCATCTGGCCAAGGTTAACATTTGAATCACATTCCGAAAATCATCTTCAATCGCATTAGCAATTCCTGGATACTGAATCTTTACACACAAACGTGTCTGTATGTTCTTGGCCTTCGCCATATGCACCTGAGCCAACGACGCTGCTGCGAAACTGGTGGTTTCAATATCTATCAGCTCGAATTTTTCTTCAAGATTTCTTTTTAAATGAGGCTCAATAACGGTCCAATCTAATGGCGTTGTTTGCGCCTCTAGAGTGTGTAGAGCTTGAGTAACTACTTTGGGTAGTATGTGTTCTCCATAAAGTGCGAGCATTTGACCAATTTTGACATAAGCACCTTTAAGCTCACCTAATTGTTTAACGAAACGCATCGCTTCGCGCTGTAAAGACATGTCGTGATGAGCTTGCTGTTTATCTTTTGGTAGAAGCGCCCCTGACACTCGAGAAGACAATATACCAAGGCCACCTCTAGCGCTCGCCGCTCCGATAGCAAAGCGTCTACGTAGGCCGCCTCTTCTAATTTTTTTCATAAGCCGAGTGTAACGCCTTCAAACTTATAAAAAATGAACTGAGCAGGAAAAATTAGCAAAAAAACATAAAAAAATCTCATCCATGAGATGACATCTCCTTAGTCTCACACTTTGACTCAAAAAGTATGAGTAAATCTATACACTCTGAATCTCTAGTCTTAGTGCCACGAACTAACGACCTCTCTCACTTAGAGAATACATTTCTATAATAACGGC
>CAZFVP010000199.1:0-3339 GCA_964522345.1 uncultured Gammaproteobacteria bacterium
CAGATCTAAACCCTAGTTGATTGACTGGAGAAGTCTTTGAGATAAGAATACGCGCATGAATATACTTATAATCGACGACCATCGAATTTTTTCGGCTGGACTCGAATTCCTTCTCGACGGTATTAGCGACAACAACAACATCACGACAGAAGTGAGTTGTGAAGATGTACTCGACAATGCAAATAGCATGGCGCCTCCAAACCTCATTTTACTTGACTATAACCTACCCAATTCGCATGGAGAAAAAAGCTTAACGCTAATAAAAGAGGCGTTTCCAGCAGCAATCGTTGTGATTATATCAAGCGAAGAGTCCCATGGAATCATTCATTCAATGATTGAAGGAGGTGCGGCTGGTTATATCCCTAAATCTTCTGAACCAAAACTATTAGAACACGCATTAAACCTAGTCTTAGCGGGTGGTGTCTATTTGCCCCCGCAAGCATTCGATACGCTGGGGCGTCGGATTCAAGTTGAAGAAACAAAATCGCTTACCGACCGTCAAGAACAAGTTCTTAGAGGGGCTGTTGCCGGTAAAACTAATAAGGTTATCGCTAGTGAACTAAATATAGCCGAGGGCACGGTCAAATCCCATTTGTCATCAGCCTATGAAGCCATGGGTGTTAGAAACCGCACAGAAGCGGTTCTGATCGCGGCTAAATTTGGCATTGGCAATCCAATTTCTACACATCATTAGCAATGGTTATGTATAACCGCACTCAATGATACCAGATGTTCACAGTAATGTAGAAATCTCATTGGAAGAACCATCCCAGTTGACCCCTCATGGCCTTAGTACTCTACAAGAAGAGATACTTGCGGCTAGATCACAACCGGCATTAGGGGTTGTAATTTCTTTTGTAGTTATCTGCATTCTAATCTCCTATTTTGCCTATGATTCAGTCCCTATTTGGGCTTGGGGCTCTTGGGTGGTTGCAATGATTCTGGGAATGATTTCACGAGTATTTCTTCAAAAGAAACTAGAAGTTGACAAATCGATCTCTCTAGAGAAGCGAATGCAATTCTCTATTATTCTAAACGTCATAATGGGCATTATTAATGCGTCATCATTCGCTTTTTTCCCTTATTTTGATTTTTCTGAAAAAATGATTCAAACCATCGTGTTACTCGGTCTGGTCAATGGCTCCATCACTACAAACTCAGGCTACCGCCCTTTATTTTTGTCTTATTCGATTCCTGTCGTATCTGGGCTGACCCTAGCATGGGGCCTGACTCCTAATGACGATGGAAACTTCATTGTGCAAATAAGCGTGGTAATTTTAAATCTAATCTATTACGCGATCCAAAATACAAACGCTAAGAACTACTATCGACTATTTAAAGACTCTTATCAGATCCGAGAAGAACAATCGGCACTCAATGATAAGCTTAAAGAAAAAAATGCTGCATTAGATATCGCACTAAATCAAGCGGTTCAAGCACGGCAAGAAGCAGACCAAGCCAATACTTCTAAAACTCGTTTTCTCGCATCGGCGAGTCACGATTTACGTCAACCCACACATGCTCTTTCACTTTTAGCCGGCGTACTATCCAACCGTTCGTTGGACGATAAGAGCAAAGCCATTGCTCAAGATATTCATAACGCGAGTCAGAGCCTCCAATCTTTGATGAGCGGCTTACTCGATATTTCGAAACTTGATGCTGGCCTCATGGAACCAAAAATCGAATCCGTTGACTTACATTGGCTGGTAAGCCGAGTTTGTTCTGAATTTGAGAGCGATTGCGATACCAAGGGGCTACGATTGATTTTCAACAGTAATTGTCGCCGGGCCTCCACTCGAAGCGACCCGCAACTGACTGAACGTATCTTAAGCAACTTGATATCGAATGCGGTTAAATACACTGATGAAGGTCGCATTGATGTGTGCCTTAAGGAGCACCTCGGTAATTGGAAAATTAGCATAAGTGACACTGGCCGCGGAATTAAGCAAGATGAACAAGACCGTATTTTCGAAGAATTTTACCAAATCGGTAATGACCATCGCGACCGCACAAAAGGTTTAGGTTTAGGCCTCGCTATTGTAAAACGCCTCAGTGAGGCACTTGACATCAATTTAGAGTTCGAGTCTAAATTCGGCGAGGGCTCAACATTTTCTTTTACACTCCCTAAAGTCAACGAAAAAAACGAAATACCTAAAGAAACTAACCAAACCAATTTATTGACCGGCCTTCATGTCCTATGTGTAGACGATGAAGCCGATATCCGAAAAGCGCTTACGCTAGTCTTCGAAGTATTAGGTTGCTCCTTTGATTTAGTTGAAGACACTGATGCTGCCGCACTAGCAGCGCAAAAGAAGCAGCCCGATATCGTGCTTGCTGATTTTCGTCTAAAGGCCGATGACGATGGCATTAAAACGATACGTGCGATTCGAAATATCTACCCAGATCTACCAGCCCTATTGGTAACCGGTGACACGTCGCCCGAGCGTTTAAAACATGCACGTGACGCGGGTATTAAAATGTTACATAAGCCCTTAACCATGGAAAAGTTGGCTCGATCTGTTGGAGACGCCTTAGCAAAATAATAACGTATGGGGAGGTTTTGGCTGTCATGGATGATGAAGGTTGTAAGCAAGATACTACGCCAAAAGCGTGTACTAAGAATTCGGAGTTACCGTCAAAAGCATGGCTCTCAAACGGGGTCGAGTTACTATTTGAGCGTAATGGTCTAAATAAGGATGGCGAACCATTTGATGCTGTGATCGTTGGTGGCGGCTATGGAGACTCGATAAAGAAGTCGCTTACGATTCCTACCAACAACTACGTCAGTTACTTAAATCTAAGCTTCCTAATAAACCTCAATTTATTACTTTGATAGGTGATCAAATTTATGCCTACGCGACTGCAGGCTTTTTAAGCCCTACAGCCAAACTCGATCGCTTCGTACAATCTTACTATCGTCTATATGAGAACCTGCATGTTCGGTCGGTACTACGGGCATTACCATTATTTGCCATGCTAAATGATCACGAGCTTTCTGATAACTTGGAACCAGTTACAAACAACCCAGCAAAACGAATAGAGCTTGACGAAACCCGAACGGCAGAAGTTGAATCGTTCTTAAAGTTTCAACGTGGAGAAGTTGTAGATTCAAACACACAGAAACTCGACGCCAAGCATAACAGCACACCTCTTTGATATTTTTTTGTAAACAACGAACATAATTTTTTTATGTTAGATACCCGTGACGATCGCAGTGCTCGAACGGCGGCTACTATTGATCTCTTCACGCTGACACAACAATCATTAGTTCAACTCAACAGCAAGCGTTTGAACGCTGATTAATTAACTTACCTAACGATAAGCCCAAATTTGTACTAT
>CAZFVP010000200.1:0-3322 GCA_964522345.1 uncultured Gammaproteobacteria bacterium
TTTTGAGGCGTCAATTTATGAGAGCAGAACTCAGCGTAATTCCCTCTTCACCTATAGTCCGATTTGAGTATGATTCTGCCTTTTTGAAAAGTAAAGCCTGTTGTTAGACGTTGTCTAACCTCGGTTTTTGTCACGCCAGACTGTGTTCAAGCTTTTACATTTGAATTGTGCGAACCTGTCTAGATTAATCGCTCCTGGTCTCAATTGATAGAGTACCGGCTGTTACCTTTTGTGCGATGCTCAATTAGTAAGAATTCCGCTATCGATTCATTACACGATCTACTTGCTGAACCACATAGGGCATGTGGTTTGTCTTAATCCACACCTTCGCTCCTTTAGTGCCGCAATGTGCGTTCAACATGCTGCCCACCGGTAAGCGTAGCCAGCTGTGTTTTACTAATGTGTCTTTTCCTTCTGTGAATTCACCTTCGAGCACTAATATTTCTGCACCCTGAGGCATATCGAGAGTAATATTTGTACCTTCTTCCCAGTCGTGGATAGCGACCTCTTCAAACTCGTCACTGTAAAGTGGTGTGACTGAGACTCCAGCGAGATCTCGGTGCGGAACGGGTGTCATGAAATTTGAATTCAATCTAACATGAGTTCGATCTTCGGGGTTAAACTGCCATAGCTTTACAAAAATTATACACCCAGGTTCAGAACTCGGCGTGTGGCTTGACTGAGGCGGGTTTCGAATATAAGAGCCAACCGGAAAATCGCCATGTTCATCTTGAAATACACCGTCGAGAACCAAAAATTCCTCTCCGCCGGTATGAACGTGTGGTGAAAATTGGCTGTTGGGTTGATATCGAACAATTGAAGTTGCCCTCGCGACCTCCTCGCCGACTCGATCAAGCGGCCTGCGATCAACACCCGGCATGGGAGATGCATGCCATTTCAACGAAGCACTATGCACAATAACGCGTTGATCAAAATCTGCATTGATTTTCATAATTATCTCCTCGTGATAGTCGTGTATGTGTTGATAGCATGGGGTGAATAGGAAGCGCTAGGCAAGTAACTCCCAAAAATGTGGCTTTCGCTCATGCGTTTTTAGCCTTCGTTCAAACATTCATCTATCTATCGATAGGTATCTTAGCATTGAGAGCTGCGATGTCAAAATCTTTTCGACAGTTCTTTTAAGTCCACGCCCATCAGATAGTGATCAACGGTAGATCGCTCATAGCTCCTTTGGTTATATGCTATCAAGCAAATTGAAGGAGTAGCGCATAGTAGGAGTTAGCTCTCACTGCCGATACCTGAAATGACTTAAAAGCCTCGAAGGGCAGGGATTTAAATGCGCATCTAGGTTGTTGTTCGAACTAAGAACCCTGCTATTAGCGTAGAACGAAACCAAGTCGCTAGGTCAATAAATCCTTGCAAAGCCCTTTTTGATAGAGGCAAATTTAGGGTTTTCCTTGCAAGAATCACCTTATTTATGAAGACTGAAATATGATTAACGATTTTCTTGCTAAACCTATAATCAGCGTTCTAGTGCAAAAGTCTAAACCCGTTATCTGACCTCAGTTGACTAAATGTTAGCCAGTGTGGATTTTTTCTATCGCGGGTTAACCATATAAATGATTAAGGTTTTTATTCCTTCAGAAGGTTACAGAGGTAAATAACTTACTAGTAATCCGATGGCAAGGCTCATATAGATAAAGGGAATCACCAAATACCCCATCACGTCACGCGCTCGAACGCGCACACCAGCGCCCATCACTGGCAAAATCACTAGAATGAAAAACGGTTGCAGAAGATTGCTTGATGCTTCGCCGTAAGCGATGCTCATGGCGACACGGGCAATGAGTGCTTGTGCTTTGTCTGCGGGCAGTGAGGCGGCGACTGTTTGAGTTGCGTCCATAAATGCTGGACCAACCACGGCCCATTCACCGCCAGCTGAGGGGATTGCGAAATTAATTATAGCCGCCGCCATTTGTGCGATAACCGGAATAGTTTGGACGGTTGCATAGGAGGCCAGCGCATCTGACACTACATTTCCCAGACCGGTGAACATCATGATGCCCATGATGCCAGCGTAAAACGGATATTGATAAATGATGCCGGACATATTTGCACAAGCGCGTTTCATTGCGATGATAAAGCGCATCGGCGTTTGGTGTAAAATCAGACCGAGTGCTAAGAAGGTGAAGATCATGATATTTAGATCTAAGCCTTGGTTTTTAACAAAAAAGTAACGAGCAATTGCCAGCAATGCCATCGCAGTTATGGCCCAGTGCAATAGTGTGGAATTGTTGAGACGGTCAGAGATAGATAACGATCCCGCCGCGCGTAAATTTTCGGCTTCTTCTTGAACCGTAAGTTGCTCCTTATGGTTGGTTTCAGTTAAATCGAATATCGATATGGATTCGCTGGCCTTTGGTTTCATCCACCACATTATTAAAGGCATACCGATAAAAAAAGAAATAAGGTATAAGAGGTTTAACGTGCTCCCCAGCGTATGGGATGTGCTAATCGTGCCCTCTAACGCGCCAGACTGAATCAGGAAGTTGTTTTCGGTGCCAAGAAATAAAGGTACGGCACTGGATAGACCACCAACCCATGGCTGGCTGGCCAAATAGACGCAGGCGACTAAAAACGGGTAATCCAAACCATCGACTCGTTTTGCCATTTCTCTAGCTAGTATCGCGCCTACAACAATCAAGCCGAAATTAATCAAACTAAAAAGCGCACCAACAACAATGACCAGAAAATAAACCGCCGATGGAGAATGTACTCGCTGTGCCAGCCAATCGATAAGTCGCGCGAAGACAGGCGACAATGCAACCGCGTACGCAATCGATAAGATGAGTACTATTTGCATACCGAACTCAAGCAATAACCAAAACCCCTTATACCAACCGTCCACCGTGCCTCCAATTCCGGCGTCGGTATAAATCAAAGCCAGCACGGTGACCAATAATGTCAGGAGTAACGCGAATACAAACGGCTCGGGCATCCAGCGCTGCAGGAAGCCGGTCATTGATTGACCAAATTTTCTCAGCATAAATTAGTCACTCGTATTTTGCGCACTCAGGTGTGCCTTTAATACCTTGATCGGTGGCTGTAGCCCTTTATCGCCGGTTCGCGTTCACCCACCTGCGCGGCCCAACGAACTACGTGTTGGTAAGACTTAACTTGTAGAAATTCCGCCGCACCATACCCGTCTTCAAAAATGAGAGTATAAAACCAAGGCCAAACGGCGATATCGGCAATCGTATACTCATCACCACACATATATTGATTTTGCGCGAGATGTTGGTTTAACACATCAAACTGACGTTTGGTTTCCATGGTGTAGCGGTTAATTGCGTACTCGGAT
>CAZFVP010000201.1:0-3292 GCA_964522345.1 uncultured Gammaproteobacteria bacterium
GCCGAATCTAGTTGAAAACGCTTCTTAAACAGAGCACTTTCAACTTATACGCCCAAATCAATAAAAATATCTAAATATTGCTTAAACTTGCTCATTGATTGTTATATTATTACATAACAATTTAAACACCTCTATTAATACGTAATGCCTAACTCTAATACCATAGATAAACTCGCTATCCTTCTGTCGGGAGCGTGTTTGTTGCACTGCTTATTAACGCCGGTGTTAATCACCCTGCTGCCGATAATTTCGTCTTCAGTGTTCATTGAAGACGTGCTATTTCATCAATTAATGTTATGGGCTGTGTTACCAACCAGCTTTATTGCTCTATTTTTAGGCTGCCGCAAACATAAGCAGTTTTCAATTGCTGGCACTGGCGTTGTTGGTATTATCACATTAGTAGCAGTCGCGTTCTTTGGCCATGAATGGTTTGGCATTACTGGCGAAAAAATAGCGACCTCTATTGGTGGTCTAATCTTAGCTCTATCTCATTTTCTAAATTATCGAGCATGTCAAAGCACAACTTGTGATGATAGTAATTGTTCTACTCAACATCATCATTAAGTGTAATTCTGACTCTAGGCCTCTCAACAGCGCAACTAACACCATCGCTTTAAATTGGCGAACTAAAATTTAAGCGATATAGTAGCTCAATGAAAAAGCTATTTATCCTACTGTCTCTCTCGCTAAGCTTAAGCGCTTGCCAAGACAACCCTGCCGAGCCTAAACCACTATTCACTGAATCAACACCCACTGTCACACAATCGAGCGGTGTGTCTATAGTGCACAACGCTACTATTTATACCTCTGATAAATCTAAGCCTAAGGTGCAAGCTTTTGCGCATCGAAACGGCAAATTCATTGCCGTTGGCCTGCTTGAGGAATTACAATCAAGTTACCCTGAGGCACAAAGTAGCGATATGAACGGCGCAACAATTGTTCCTGGCATTATCGACGCTCATGGTCACTTGCTTGGTCTAGGTCAAAGCTTAGTCAACGTAGATTTACGCGGAACTAAGAGCAAAAGTGAGATTGTAGACCTGCTTAAATCTCGAGCTCAAACCATGCTCGATGGCCAATGGTTGCTTGGCCGGGGTTGGGACCAAAATGACTGGAACGTAATCGAGTTGCCAACTGCGGCTGACCTTGATAAAGCCTTCCCAGACCGCCCTGTTTGGCTAGAACGTATCGATGGTCATGCGGGCTGGGCCAATAGTAAAGCCATGTCAATTGCGAGCAAAGATTTGAAAGGCACATGGCAACCCGATGGTGGCGAGATTACTCGTGACGAAGGTGGTAATCCAAACGGTATATTTATCGACAATGCCGTAAATCTAATACAAACACATGTGCCCCAAGAAAGTGATGCAGAATTAAGCAATGCACTAAAACTCGCCATGCAAAAGACCGCCAGCGTCGGGCTTACAGGAATGCATGACGCAGGTACAAGTTTACGAGTTTGGCGCTTACTTAAACAACTAAAGCAAGATAATGCCTTAGGCATACGAGTCTATGCCATGGCTGATGGTGCTAACGAAATGTTTAAACACTTATGCGAAAACGGTACGGTAATCGACCCTAGCGCCATGCTGACTTCACGCTCGATTAAACTCTATAGCGATGGCGCATTAGGCTCGCGAGGGGCCGCATTATTAAGCGAATATAGCGACGATCCCCAAAATTTTGGTCTACTTATTGAAAGCGAGCAAAGCCTAACAACGCATTCAAAACGTGCATCAAGTTGTGGCTTACAAGTGAATATTCATGCCATTGGCGATCGCGGTAACCGCGTGACACTGAATGTGCTCGAAGCAGTTAACGACGCCAGCAATCCGGGCCGTCATAGAATTGAACATTCGCAAGTAATTGCACTGCAAGACTTCCAACGCTTTAAAGATTTAAACCTAATTGCCTCGGTACAGCCAACGCACGCAACCAGTGATATGTATTGGGCTGAACAACGTGTGGGAGCTGAGCGCATCAAAGGAGCTTACGCTTGGCAGACGTTTAACGACCTCGGTATTCCATTAGCCTTGGGTTCGGATTTTCCGGTAGAGAAACCGCACCCTTTACTGGGCTTTTATGCCGCCGTCGCGCGCCAAGATGCTAACGGTTGGCCAAAGGGGGGGTGGTACCCAAAAGAAAAACTCACCCGGGAACAAGCCTTGCATGGGTTTACCCTAGGCGCAGCGTATTCAGCATTTCAAGAGAAACAACTTGGCTCTATTAGCGTTGGGAAATTTGCTGACTTTGTCGTTCTGTCAAACGACATCATGACTGTACCTGAAAAAGAGATCTTACACACAAACGTACTGAAAACTTACATCAATGGCAAGATAGTATTCTCAGCTTCTGAATAACTAGACAAACTCATTTGATTAGTTGTACACTAATCAAATGAGTAAAAATGATACAAATCATGGCGGCGCAAGGCTTGGGGCCGGTCGACCAAAAGGGTCTGGCAAATACAAAGAACCAACTAAGGCTATACGTGTACCTGAAGGTAGTATTAGCTATATAAAAGAGTTCCTCGAAAATTACCCAGATGTTACCCAAGTAGGCTCGACAACAAGCAATGCATCAAATCTAAACAACAATTCGAGCAATATAACGCGCTTGGAAATCCCCCTTTTTAGTTCAAGCGTTGCGGCAGGTTACCCTTCTCCTGCAGAGGATCACGTTGAAGACACCTTAGACCTCAATGAGTATATGGTTCAACGGCCAGATAGCACCTTTATGCTGAGAGTAGAGGGCGAATCGATGAAAAACGCAGGCATTATGCCTAATGATATTTTAGTGGTAGATCGTTCTCTAAAAGCAACTCACAAAAAAATAGTGATCGCGGCCATTGACGGCGAACTCACTGTTAAACGCCTGTATCATCGCGGCGGTTTAGTAAAATTACAACCTGAAAACCCCGCCTACCCTGAAATTGAACTTGAATCGGAAGCTGATCTAGTAATTTGGGGCATCGTTATTGGCAGCTTTAGGCGCTTTCAATCATTCTAAAGCATTAAAATAATTATCATGCAAAAGATAGATTACTTAGAAGCACAGTCAAAACTGGCAAAAACCATGCGCCAGGTCTGTGAAGAAGATACACCCGTTACGATCAATGGTGCGGGTAAAGATCAGGTAGTGATGATGCCTTTGGAAACTTTTCAAGAATTAAGTGAGTTCGTTATGAAAGCGCCTGAACTGTTTAGTTTTAACAAACACTTGCGCTAATAGCTTAGCCTCGTCTATTGTAATTTGATGGACAACCTCCCTGAGCTATTAAATGATAACCAAA
>CAZFVP010000202.1:0-3290 GCA_964522345.1 uncultured Gammaproteobacteria bacterium
ATAAAATTGGCATGAGCCAATTATTCTTTCGGCAGGCGAGCTCATCAGTGACCTGATAAGTACTAGAACTTCGTTCATCTGCATAATTTAAACACCCTTAATAGACCAATCAGCGAAATTTTATGGTCGCTTTGGCTACAAGATCACCTATTTATTCCAACGTAGCCATGAGAGTTAATTAACTTACGATCATCTTTTAACAAAAGCATCGCTGAGTTACCAGATTAAATGTCCATTAAAGCGAAAATAATATAAGTATTTATCATATCTTATATGAGATGAAGTTATGATATACATATGCCTATTAAAACGAATCGATTCGTGAACTAAAAAGAGTAGGTGTAAAGTGCCTAGCGCGATACACCTTCATTAGGCTCGATATTCGGTGATTATTGATAAGTGATTATATGAAAATCGAGTGCAAGACGTAGTTAAGCGTTGACCTGGTATCACTAAATGTAATTACTAATACCACCAACTTTAAAGTTGGCGTAATGGAAGTTCGGTGGTGTTCTTAATTTCGGTGACGGAAATATGTGAGTGAACCTCGCCTATCATTGGCACCGCAAGTAAACGTCCGCGAACGAATTTTTCGTAATGACGAATATCTTTCACCACTACTTTAAGCATGTAATCCCACGAGCCGGTCATGGTGTAGCACTCAACGACTTCGTCTAATTGTTTTACCGCGTCTTCAAACATTTCCATATTTTTTCGACCAGCTTGACTTAGATTAATGGTGGTGAAGGCAACCAACTCCATTCCTAGGCGCTCTTTATTCAAGATAGCCACCTTTTTCTCGATGACACCTTCTTGTTCTAAGCGGTGGATTCTTCGCCATGCTGGAGATTGGCTCATATTCAACTTCTCGGCGACGTCACTGGAACTTCGGTCGCAATCATCTTGTAGTAGCTCCAATATTTTTATGTCTTGAGATGTCAGTTCTATGTTCATTTCTGTGTTTTTTATTCTTTTTTAATAAGTTATGGGTCTAATTTAGACTAAAAAACGCACCCGCGCGACTGACTACGCATAAAAAGTGCGTTCAAAAATACGTATACTTTTGAAAACTACAAAAATTATTGAATTTTGAGGATGGAGCATGATCAAAAATCGCGTCGCTGATCAACCGTTGAAGGCTGAAGAACCGAATTCGACACCGCAACTTAGAGAAGTCTCTTTAAATGATAAATACTCCTTAGATACTGCTCGTGCTTATTTAACTGGAATCGACGCGTTAGTTCGCCTACCCATTTTGCAGCATCAACGAGATCAAGAACGTGGTATGAATACTGCTGGTTTTGTGTCGGGTTACCGAGGCTCCCCGTTGGGTGGTGTTGATCAAGCGATGTGGAATGCTCAAACGTATTTAGATAAGCATGATATTCATTTCGTTCCCGGTGTAAACGAAGACTTAGCGGCGACTGCTGTACGAGGTTCTCAAGAAGTTGGTTTAATGCAAGGCAGTCAGTACGATGGCGTGTTTGGTCTGTGGTATGGCAAAGGCCCAGGGTTAGATCGAAGTATTGATGCATTTCGCCACGCGAATGCCGCTGGTACAGCCCAACACGGCGGTGTGTTAGCCGTTGTTGGTGATGATCATGGGTGCAAATCGTCTACCTACCCATATCAGTCGGAGCATTTGTTTATGAGCATGTCGATGCCAGTGCTCGCGCCAGCTAATGTTCAAGAGGTTCTTGACTTGGGAATTTACGGTTGGGAGCTTTCACGCTATTGCGGCTGTTGGGTGGGCTTAAAAGCGATTACTGAGAATATGGATTCAGCGATCTCGGCAGAAATTGACCCTAGTCGAGTGTCGATTCGACTCCCTAAAGATTTTGAAATGCCTGAGGGAGGAGTGAATGTTCGTTGGCCTGACTCGCCGTTGGAGCAAGAGGAACGACTGAATAAGTATAAAATTTATGCCGCCTTGGCCTTCGCTCGAGAAAACGAGCTCAATAAAATTGTGATCGATACCGATCAGCCTAAGTTAGGTATCATCACCTCAGGCAAGAGTTACCTTGATGTTTTACAAGCGTTTGATGACCTTGGTATTACTGAGAAACTTGCAAGTGAGATCGGTATTCGTGTTTATAAGGTGGGTATGCCTTGGCCATTGGAGCCAGTTAAAACACATGAATTTTCATCTGGCCTTGAAGAAATTCTGGTGGTTGAAGAAAAGCGCTCTGTGATGGAAGACCAGTTAACTGGGCAACTCTATAACTGGCCAGTTGATGAGCGCCCACAAGTTGTTGGTGAGTACGATGAAAGTGGCGAAGAATTATTAACCAACCTATCTGAGTTGACTCCAGCAATGATTGCTCGAGTTATCGCCAAGCGTCTCGAGCGTTTTTACTCAAGCGACGTTATTGATCAACGCGTGGAATTCATTAATAAAAAAGAACGCCGTTTAGCGAGGCCTAGAGAGGTTTCTGAACGCAAAGCGACATTTTGTTCGGGCTGCCCACATAATACGTCCACCGAAGTGCCCGAAGGGTCGATCGCCGCAGGTGGTATTGGTTGTCACTATATGAGTACATGGAGCAAATCTCGCCCAGCGCATAATTACACACACATGGGAGGCGAGGGTGTTACTTGGGTTGGCATGTCACCTTTCACCGAGACCAAACATATATTTCAAAACTTAGGTGATGGAACCTACTTTCACTCTGGTGTTTTAGCGATTCGTCAGGCAGTTGCCGCGAAAGCAAATATCACTTATAAAATTCTTTATAACGATGCGGTGGCGATGACCGGAGGGCAGAAAGTTGATGGCAGTTTGACTGTGCCTGAATTAGTCATGCAGCTAAAAGGTGAGGGCATTCAGAGAATCGAAATAGTGGCTGAGCAGCCCGCGTTACATACTGGTTTGGCGGACGCAATAGTAACAGTAAGCCATCGTTCTAAATTAATTGAAGTTCAAGAATCATTACGCGAAACAAAAGGCACAACCGTGTTGATCTTCGATCAAGTATGCGCGACTGAAAAACGTCGCCGTCGTAAACGTGGCACCATGCAAGCGGCGCCGAAAAAAGCGTTTATCAATGATTTGGTCTGTGAAGGCTGCGGTGATTGCAGCGCTAAATCCAATTGTTTATCAGTGGTTCCAAAGGAAACTGAATTCGGCCGAAAGCGTAAGATTGATCAAGCAAGTTGCAATCAAGATCTGTCATGTGTGAATGGTTTTTGCCCAAGTTTTGTTACCGTGACCGGAGCGCAATTAAAACGTCCTGAGCCAAAACAAGCGTCGCAACTGGAATTACCTGAACCGAAACAGCCGGCCCTTGACC
>CAZFVP010000203.1:0-3252 GCA_964522345.1 uncultured Gammaproteobacteria bacterium
AGTGGACTAACTAAAAAGTTGAAAATATCCATGCGCAGAGTGCCTGGGCCTAACAAATCAATGCGCCCAGATCTGTAGGGACTGATTTTTGAGACGCCTCAAAAAATGCGTTACTGAGCGAGAGGTGAGGTTCCCAATTCCAGTCATTAATATTTCTGACGGTAGCTTGATCAATGACGGCGGTTACAGAGTACTCCACATTTTTGCCTGTGCGTGATTCAGTATGAATAACGCAATTTATGCAACGAATGAAATGTTCTTTGAAAGCATTGATATTCCCTTTGTCACCACCGCCGCTTTGTTTCAAGCCCATCCATTTCATAAATTCAGAGTAATTCGAGCCCAGGTTTAATTCTGGTTTCTTTTTCAGCTTTGCTAAGGTGTTTATCTGAATCAGGATTAAACGCGAATACGCGCCACCAGGCACACCGATAGATGAAGGGCTCAAAACAGTGTAATCATGACTATTAATCGAGCGCCTCCATTCGCTTATATTCTCTAGATTCTTGGGTAACGACGCCTGGCAAAGAAATCGTGGCACGTAGACGACCTGGTTGCGTTCGAGAGGTGTTTTCTCAAAGATATCGGGGCTGTGTTTCTCCACTCGGCGCAAGAACTTAGATTTACCAGACATAGTTAATAACTACTAACTATCACTTATTAACTAACAGATCAGCTACGGCTAGCCTTATAAGGGCAGAAATATTTTTCTCACCTGTGTTGGTGCGCTTATTGCGAAGTGCTAGATCTTCAAGCTGATAGAGCATAGATCGTTGTATTGAAATTGACGTAACAACAAACTCATCTTCCTCGATGCTCTCTTCTGCCGTGGTATCACCATAAGCTTTATCCGCAATCTCGTCTGCAAGTAAAGCGGCCTTCTCTGTGAGTTTAAGACGCTTCTTAATGGCCATATGCGACAACCTCGTTGATAAGGGCTTCTACTTCTTTAGCCGCTGCTTGATTGCTCATCTCTAGTACGGATTGCCCGTCTGGTATTGCATCTCGGTAGGCCTTGCGAAAATAGCCAATGCTTTTTAGAGCGATGAAGCCCTCCAGTTCACTTACATACTCCAAGAACTCGTCGCGCTCGGTTTCACGAACAAGTGGGTTTGTGCTGGCCATCGCGTGATAAATCAGTACCGTTAAATTTGGGTTCATTGCTCGAAGCCTCGATGTCTGGAACTCAAGCTCTTCTAATGTATCAAGGTCGAGTTGAGATGCTTGGTGCGGTGCTAAGATAATATCGGCGACTGCGCCACCGGTAATAAGCTCTCTAGAGTTCCTCCCAGCGACGTCGACGACTATATGATCGAACCTTGATCGTAGCGATTGAAGGGTGCTGCTTAAGTTGTCTAGCTTTTCTACCAGGGTGATTGCCAGTTTTGTTTCACTAGCCTCCCTATCTGAATGCCAGCGAGCTGCCGACCTTTGAGGGTCTGCATCCATGAGGCAAACATCGGCTCCTGACATTGCTAAACCTACAGCAAAATTAGTGGCCGTTGTCGTTTTACCTGCACCACCTTTGTTGCATCCAATAATTATGATCATAGTTATTAAGTATCAGTTGTTAGTTTGTAGCTCTTAGTTAATAACTATTAAAAGTCTCCTTCATCAATGATTTGTGCGATCACAACCGTACGAAAATACACGCGGCGCCCACACTTTTTCTTGGCGGTATTTATAGCTTTGGAAAAATTTGATTGAGAAGATAGGCAAACTCTTAAGCCTTCTTTTGACCTATCAAAAGTCTTTGCGAGTGCTTCCATTGACATTAGTGGGCCATAGTTATCTTGAAGAAAGTCTAAGGTTGTACTCATTTTTCACCTCATCTAATAAGTTAGTACCTTGTTTATCGCTAGCGTTATATCCGCTTGCTTAATGAACGGTAGATTACTAGTTAGAGTTAAAGATATCGGGTCATTTTTGTATACAAAATAGGTTGACGTAGAATGTGTGCAGTATCTACTATTGAGTGATGAGAAAGAGGCCGATATCAGTAGACGAAGTTATATTCGATGGTTGTGATTTAGAGTTTGCAGGCGCGATAGAGCGCTTTATTAAAGAGCTTAATGCCTCGCCAAGTTACAGTCTTTTGTCGAAGAGATACTCAGTATTCTCTGTAATGAAAAAGCATTTAGATGCTTCGTTCGCAGACTTAGAGAGCCGTTATGACTTCAATATGTTTAGAGGTGTCATTGTCCCGTCTGCTTTTAAGAGTACAAAGCGCCTAGGTAGGAATCAGTCTCTTCATGATGCAGAGCTAACGGCTTATCGAAAAGTCTGCGTTTCACTTGAGTCTTGGGCATTATTTATTGGTGAGCTAATTAAAGGCGACCTTGATCAGCGTAAACCATTTATTGCTGCATTAGATTCGTTAAAAATGATCGCCCAATTGTTAGCAATGTGGTGTGGAGGTGCCCGTGAATCAATAAGCCGAGACAAATTGCCTGGTGATAAAGCTAGAACCAAAAAGCATATTCAGCCAAAGTTAGGCCATTGCTTGCTCTGTTGGCAGCCTCTAAATTACACAAGCGGCGGCGTAAGTGAGCAAACCTATGGTTCTATAAATCAAACTCAAACCAAGTACTGTTTTAGCCATGACAGAACCCGAAATACCGAGGACGGTTGGCGTAACTATGTTCGAGACAGGCGCTACGTTGCGGCATTTAAACGCGAGCTTGCAAGTTTAACCAAGCGAGAAGCATCGAACTACCATCCAAATGCGAGTTGGTATATTGGCAAGGTGCGAGAGAGGGGTGTGGACGTTGGTGTAACTGAAATCAGAAAGATAATCTATTTTTTAATACGCTCAGGCCTAGATACACCGAGGCGTAAAGAGATATATGCTTTAAGGGAGAACGGCTATAGTATTGTTGATATCAGCCGACAGCTGGGTATAACAAGGCAAGCAGTACACAAAACAATCAAGCAAATCGATTTGAGAATGTCTAACGTCATCAATTGTTTAAGCGTATAAGGCTCGCTCGGCTCGCAGTAATTACGGAGGGAATGAAGTGCTTAAAGAATATAGATGGGTATTTTTGCCAATCCACTGAAATAGTCTTGTATTCCCGCAATCATCACCTGCGGTGATAAGGGCGTTCCCTACGCCCTAAAACAACTCTTTTAACCCTAAAATAACCGCTTGTGATTTAATGATGGCTTCTTTTCGTCATCAATAAATTACAGGCAACCAAGCGAAGCGCGGTAGGGGAGTTAGGTCTTCATTCTCTGATGTAGGTCGCCTAT
>CAZFVP010000204.1:0-3171 GCA_964522345.1 uncultured Gammaproteobacteria bacterium
AGGACATAAACGGTGTCATTAGGTTTCTAAACTACGGCTGCAGTCACGCATTCTTTATGAGAACTCTATATGATCTGTAGTCTAAACTTGAGAACTACCGCGAGCCTGACATGAGCCAGAATATCGATCCAACAAAAGAACAATTTGAACAGTTCAAAGAACTACCACGTGACGCTCCAATTATGATGCTCAACCTTATTGAACTTAATGAAACTGCTACTTATAAAGACGGCCGTAAAGCTACAGGCGCACAAGCTTACAAAAATTACGGTAAAGAGAGTGGCCCAATTTTTTCTGGGGTTGGTGGTGAAATAATATGGCGCGGTCAACCTGAAAGCATTGTTATTGGCCCAAGCAATGAACATTGGCATGTGGCTTTTATTGCGCGTTATCCAAGCGCGTCTGCTTTTCTGGAAATGGTAACCAACCCAGACTATCAGGCCATTGTGTTTCACCGACAAGCTGCTGTAAAAGATAGCCGCCTCATTCGCATGAGTGAGGCAGGCGTAGGGACAGATTTTTCTGACTAAATTCGCTAGCCCTTAATACCAGTAGCCGGAATTAGTAGTGGCCTATTTAGAACGAGCTAAAGAACAAGTCGAGGTTTTCGCCTAACGACACAACCCACTTAGCCCTGCTTTCTGGGTACTTGTTGTGGCTTAGACCACAGCGCTCAGTCGATGACGGGCGAATACACTAAATTAAAGCACCTCTAACTATTCTCTTTTTGACACTTTTTGGCAACAGCAATGGCGTCGTCCTGTGCCGATGCGTCGCCAGCCGCCGATTTAGCAATTAGTGATTCATAATCTGTGTTCTCAACAGTGCATTCACAAATTTTTATAACTAATTCACGTTGAGACTCCTCGACTTCAAATGCTTGGGCTTCACACGCTTTCATTGACATTTCTTTTAGTTGAGAAGCATTTTGCGCAAAACTATTCAACGCACTCAACGACATCATAACGGTACTTATTACAATGATGGTTTTTCTCATGATCTTGATTGATTTGTTATATGTAGGGACCGTCACATTAGCATGTAGAATCAAGCGAAACAGATTAATGTTTATTTAGCACTTGGTAATCAACTAGTAATAACGACTTTATCAATGCGATTGATTAGGAAATACATGTTCCAAGGTTATTCGCTCAAACGCCTCCACCGGGTTAACGCTAAGTTCAAGCATTCTCTGGGCGACTTGCCTAGCGTGAATCGGGCGATAACGCTGTAAGCCAGGTAGTCGGCAAATTAATGGAAGAATCATTGCCGCGATGCCTTCGGCAAAACGCGGTTCTCGCCTTTCGCCAAGCAATAAAGAAGGTTGGAGAATACTGATATGTTCAAATGCCAAGGTCTGAATCTTAGTTTCTAATTCGCCTTTCATTTTCAGATAAGCACTCGCACTAGTGTGATCAGCGCCACTCGATGACACTAGTAAGTAGTGATTAACACCTTGTTGGTAGGCGAGCTGTGCGGCAGCGTATTGATACTCTAGGTCTATCACACGCTGGGCTTCTATCGAGCCTGCCTGTTTCAATGTTGTGCCTAAACATGAGAACAATATATCTCCAGTAAACAAGTGTTCGTAATTACTCAAGAAATCAAAATCGATCACATGATTTTCTATTTTTTCAGACGAGTACGATTCTGGGCGGCGCGTAACCACTCTGATTCGACGAATGTGTTCTGACTCGATTAAAAGCTTAACTAAGTGAGCGCCGATCAAGCCGGTGGCGCCAATGACTATTGCAGTTTTACTCACGTTACTTTTTACTTTAGAGATTAGTAAATTGTTTTCTTCATTCGTTCAGGATAGTTACCGTCGTAGTCTGCGGCATCAAATTCCACCTCTTGCATCGACGCTAACTCTTTTAGCATGGTGCCCGTGCTTGGTAAATCAGACCGCTCGACGTGCTCTGCAGAGTCCCACAATTTAGATCGCACAATTGCTTTCTGACACTGAAAATACGCTTTGTCTACTGAAATAGAAATCACACTGGAAGCAGGCTTATCGTTGATCGAAAAAGAGTCACATAATTCTTTATCAAGTAAAATTTCAGCCATACCACTGACTCGAATTGTTTCACCGATATTGGGAATTAGAAAAATCAAACCAACATTAGGATTAGTCACAATATTTCGCAATGAGTCTAATCTGTTATTTCCTCGCCTGTCAGGAAGCTGAAGGCATCGCGAATTTACTACGCGAACAAAGCCCGCGGGGTCACCTCGCGGAGAGCAATCAATGCCTTTCTCACCTTGAGTAGCTAGGATTAAAAACGGAGAACACTCAATGAATTGACGATAATGATCATTAATATGGTCAATTTCTTTCCATTGGGCTCCGGGAACTGCGGAACCATAGGCGGCCTCTAAATCTAGGACAGATGTGATCTTCTTCATGACAAAAACTATATCACTAAAATAACGTGGGTGCGTTAAACGACATCAGTGTGTTGTGAAACATTTAAACCTACCTTTACTTAAAAGCTAAAATATTGATATCAGGTCAGCCAGTAAAATTCGAATGCTATTTAGATCAGCCTCAGTTGACAGTCTATGGTCGCCAGTTTTTACCTTGAGTAAGCTGGCGTTTGATGATGTTAAACAATCTAATACTTGTTGCGAACGTTGCCAATCAACCACCTCGTCCTTTTCTCCGTGTATGAGGCGCACAGGAATATCGAGTTCAATAGCGTGCTCTAGTAGATAGTATGACGAGCCATCATCTATAAGATGTTGATAAATCGAATAGGGTTGTTGGTCGTCGTATTCATTCGGGACAGAATAAAAAACTCTTGATTTATCGTCTATTTTCGGCACAAGGCCTTCTAAACGCTCTGGGTAGTAACGTGTCATATCAGCGGCGCAAGCGATTAATAATAAACCTTTTACTCTTTGTGGCCGCCGCAGCGCGACAAGCAATGCGATCCATCCACCCATTGAACTACCAACAACAATTACCTCTGAAGTTGTAATTCTGTCGATCACCTCGAGAGTGTCGTTTAACCAAGTTGAAATACATCCGTCGGCAAACTCTCCCCCAGACTCGCCATGACCACTATAATCAAACCGAATGAATGCTATGCCAGACTCTACACAAAAAGCCTTCAAGGCTTGAGCTTTGTTGCCTTGCATAGTGGAGTTGAAACCAGGACAAAAGACCAC
>CAZFVP010000205.1:0-3165 GCA_964522345.1 uncultured Gammaproteobacteria bacterium
GTCGCTTGGCAAATTAGTTGGCGTTGATTATAGATTTTCTGCTCTAAAAGCAACTTAACCTTACCCACTTGCAATGGTTTTACCGTTACGGAGAGTTCATCAAAAAGCCGCGCGGGCAAATCATATTTCAGTTGAGCTTCGCGAACGACAAAGATAATACCCATGCTTTCTTGAATATCAGCGATATTAAAACCGAGCGAGCTCAACCAATCGCAGCGGCAACGCTCCATAAAATTTAAGTATTTTGAGTGGTAGACAACGCCGCCTGCATCGGTGTCTTCGTAGTACACGCGTACTGTCTTCTCAAACACGCCGCTATGACTCGTCATCAAACAGTTTAGTTTGTGGGTTAATTGAATTTGGGTCTAACGGAGCTTTTAAACCAAAATACGACCAACTCCGCTTAGTAACAACACGACCTCGCGGTGTGCGCATCATAAAACCCTGTTGAATAAGGTAGGGTTCGATGACGTCTTCAATGGTACCTCGTTCTTCACCAATGGCGGCGGCAAGACTATCAATACCGACCGGGCCACCATCAAATTTTTCCATGATTGCTTTTAGCAATTGTCGGTCCATCCAATCAAGTCCGTGTGGGTCGACTTCCATCATATCGAGCGCTTTCATTGCCATCTCTTCGGTTAATTTGCCGCTGCCTTTCACTTCAGCGTAATCGCGCACGCGGCGAAGCAAGCGATTTGCAATACGAGGTGTTCCGCGCGCTCTGTTCGCCACGGTTTTCACGCCTTCGGTTTCAGTTGGCACTCCGAGAATATCTGATGAGCGCTGAACAATCTTAGCTAAGTCGGCGGTATTGTAGTATTCCAAACGCTGAACAATGCCAAAACGATCTCGCAGCGGCGAAGTTAGCAAGCCTGCACGAGTAGTGGCACCAATAAGAGTGAACGGTGGTAACGAAAGTTTGACGGTTCTTGCCGCAGGCCCTTCACCGATCACAATATCAAGCTCGAAATCTTCCATCGCTGGATAAAGAATTTCCTCAACTACCGGGCTTAGTCGATGAATTTCATCAATAAACAAAACATCATGTGGCTCAAGATTAGTCAACACCGCTGCTAAGTCTCCTGCTCGCTCTAGAACTGGCCCAGATGTTTGACGCATTTTGGTATTAAGCTCTCGAGCAATAATATTCGATAAGGTGGTTTTACCTAAACCCGGCGGACCAAAAAGCAATACATGATCTAGTGATTCATTACGCGAGCGAGCAGCTTGAATAAAAATCGATAATTGTTCTTTAAGTTTTGGCTGGCCGACAAATTCTTCTAAATACTCTGGGCGCAAAGCCCGATCAACGACGTCTTCGTCGCCCATTTGAATGTCGGGGTCTATCAAGTTGTCATCTATCATAACTTAGAGAACGTTTCCTGACAGAGTTCTGAGCGCTTGTCGAATCAAATCTTCACTCGAAAGCTCTTTATCCAAGCTCTTAACCACTCGACCCGCATCTGCTGGGCGATAACCTAATGATATGAGTGCTTCGATGGCATCATTACTGGCATTGCTGGCATCAGAGCCTTGAGCACGCGCCTCTAATGCCACGTCGCTAAATTCTTTCTCAAGTCGGTCTTTCATCTCGACAACCAATCGCTGGGCGGTCTTTTTACCAATGCCCGGTACTTTACAGAGCAAGTTATAGTCTTCATCAGCCATGCACTGCAAAAGCTCTTGCGCAGAAAGAGTAGACAATACCGCGAGAGCTACTTTTGGGCCAACGCCATTAACCTTTACTAGACTACGAAATAGTTCACGCTGCTGACGACTGGAAAAGCCAAACAGTAATTGCGCGTCCTCACGTACGACCATATGCACATAAAGCGTGGCCTCTTCACCTTCTGCAGGCAAATCGTAAAACGTAGTCATGGGTGCTTCTAACTCGTAACCCACTCCATTAACGTTTAACAGTAATGATGGTGCTTGTTTTTCAAGCAATTGACCTTTTAACCAAGCAATCATAAACGCTTATGCCTCGCGTACTATTGGATTTATTTGTTGATGATGGGCGTGACAAACCGCAGCCGCAAGCGCATCAGACGCATCCTCTTCGGGTGCGACTCTCAGCTTCAATAGGATTCTCATCATATGTTGCACCTGGGCTTTGTCAGCACGGCCGCGCCCGACAACGGTTTTCTTAATCTCGGTCGCGCTGTACTCCACAACAGGTAACTCATTATTGACAGCAGCGAGAACAGCTGCACCACGGGCATGCCCAAGCACGAGGGCTGATTGCGGGTTTTTTGCCAAAAACACTTTTTCTATCGAAACGATGTCTGGGCGAGTCTGCGCGATAATAGTTTGCAAACGTGAATAAATGGCCTTCAATCTTTGCGGTAACTCACCTTTGGGCAGCTTCAGCGATTCTGAGTAAACATGTTTGAGTGTTGAACCTTGCGCTTGAATTACACCAACACCGGTAACGCGCGACCCTGGGTCAATACCAAGAATAGTAATTGTTGGAGCAGAGCTTCTGGCTTGTCTCAAAGGTTAGTCTCTTTAATAGTCAATGTTAGCGGTTAAATATCACAATTTATTCGTATATCGACTCGGGAAAATCAGCATTAGTATAGACATCTACCACATCATCTAGGTCTTCTAGTGCGTCAACCAAACGCATTACTTTCAAGCCATCGTCGTGACTTAACTCAATTTCGTTTTCAGCGCGCTTAGTGACTTCCGACGATTCGACTGACATACCAGCCGATTCTAGGGCGGTCATCACCGATAAGTAACAATTCGACGGGCAGTTTATCTCAACCGTACCGTCATCATGCGTAACGATATCTTCAGCACCTGCGTCTAGCACCACTTCCATAACGGCTTCTTCATCGGCACCTTCCGCCATGATAATCACACCTAAGGAATTAAACATATAGGAGACAGAGCCGGACGTACCCATGTTGCCATTATTTTTGCTGAAGGCATGACGTACTTCAGCAACTGTTCGGTTTTTATTATCCGAACTGCATTCAACCAAAATGGCGATACCACATGGCGCGTAGCCCTCATAATCCATGTCTTCGTAGCTTACGCCTTCAAGGTCACCCGTTCCTCGTTTAATCGCGCGCTCGACCGTATCTCGAGTCATGTTCACGCCAAGAGCTTTGTCTACGGCGATACGCAATGCAGCATTTGAATCAGGGTCGCCTC
>CAZFVP010000206.1:0-3120 GCA_964522345.1 uncultured Gammaproteobacteria bacterium
CTTTGCATCATTTCCATCAACGTAGCATCATGGAAAATATGAAACGGTGGCACACCTAAAGCGTCGGCCAATTCTTTACGCTTAGCTTTTAATGCCTCCCAAAGGCCTTTGTCTTGCTCTGAGACCTCTGTTGGCCGTCGACGCTCTCGAGCCGGTTTAGTTGCGACAAGCTCTTCACGCAAAAATATCTTAGTCTCACCTTTCAAAATCTGTCGTGCTTTTTCGGTGAGTTGAATAGCGCCATACATTTCATCGTTGACTAGCAAGTAGTTTTGCACCAACAATTGGCGAATAATTGAGCGCCATTGCTTATCACTTCGTTCAGCACCGATACCATAGGTACTTAATGCTTGATGACCAAACTGATTCACCTTGGCGGTTTCTTTACCTCGTAAAACGTCGATCACGTGACCCGAACCAAAGCGTTGGCCAGTGCGATAGACGTTAGATAACAGTTTCTGAGCTTCTTCAGTTGCGTCCCACGTTTTAGGAGGGTTTAAGCAAATATCGCAGTTCCCACACACCTCTTCTCGCTCTTCACCAAAATAGCGAAGTAACGCTCGGCGGCGACAGGTATTAGTTTCACACCAACCCAGCAAACTGTCTATTTTATTTCTCTCAATACGCTTGTGGTGCTCGTTGGCGTTTGAGTCTTGCACCATTTTCGCAATACGCATTACGTCGGCTAAGCCGTAGACCATCCACGCAACACTTGGTAAGCCATCGCGACCCGCGCGCCCGGTTTCTTGGTAATACGCTTCCATGCTTTTAGGTAAATCAAGATGCGCTACAAAGCGCACGTCGGGCTTATCTATCCCCATTCCGAAGGCGATAGTCGCAACCATAACAACCGCGTCTTCACGTAAAAAGCGGCGTTGATTTTCAGCACGCTCATCAGAGCTTAAGCCAGCGTGATATGGCAACGCCTTTATGCTTCTTTGTGCCAACCACGCCGAG
Organism: uncultured Gammaproteobacteria bacterium; assembly: GCA_964522345.1. Classification (GTDB taxonomy): domain Bacteria; phylum Pseudomonadota; class Gammaproteobacteria; order Arenicellales; family Arenicellaceae; genus Arenicella. The sequence continues at coordinate 958 of CAZFVP010000206.1, forward strand.
ATGCCGTCCACTCGATTGCGCGACATACAGTACACAATACCTGCTTGATTCTTATGGTTTTGTAAAAACGAAAGCAATTGTGCCTTTGCCTCGCCCTTTTCTTGTACGGCGTAGCGTATATTCGGGCGGTCGAAGCTGCTGACAAATACTTTCGGCTGAAATAACGCCAGCCTAGCAACAATTTCTTCGCGAGTTCGTTCATCAGCAGTGGCCGTGAGCGCTACCCTAGGTACCCCCGGGAAAGCTTGCTGCAGAACGTGCAAGCCTAAGTAGTCGACTCTGAAATCATGACCCCACTGTGATACACAATGCGCTTCGTCAATTGCGATTAGAGATATCTCAACCGAACTAAGGCGCTCTAAGGTGTTTTCTTGTAACAATCGCTCGGGGGCAATATAAAGCATATCAAGCGCGCCATCATAGATTGCTCGCATAACTTGATTATGCTCTTCACGCGATAATGTTGAATTAAGATATGCGGCCTTTAGGCCAAGTTGCTGTAGTGCCGACACTTGATCTTGCATCAAAGCGATCAATGGAGATACAACGATTGCCATACCGTTTCGTACCAAGCCAGGTATCTGGTAGCAAAGAGACTTGCCTCCGCCAGTCGGCATTAGAACTAATGCGTCTTGGCCTTCTAATACCGTTTCAATAACTTCCTTTTGCGAACCACGAAATTGAGTGTAGCCAAAGGTATGTTTTAATATTTGTTCTGCTCGATTTATCATGTTCGCTCTGCTGACAGTTCATTTTCAGCTGGGGTTATGCCTAAAACATCAATAGACAAGGCAAAAATAATGAAACTTAGTTATTCTAAGTAAGTTATTTTTAACAACGGTATGGCGGCACTTCAGACATAATTCAGAGAGTCGCGTTGATTTTTCGACTCTTGTTGCTACCTATTTATGATTGAGGACAACCCAATGTCAAAATTAGGTGCCTAGATAGCAAAAAATTAACGCTATCTTAGCTTGAAACACGAATTGTCGACCGGCCCTAATATTCCGTTATTTAATAATTCACCGTAGCTCGGACTCAGGCCCGTGAGTATGACCGCAGCACGACCACCAATCAAGAGCAAAGTATGTCACGCTGGCGTCCACCACAAGCAAGATCAACCGCAATCATTACCCCAGAAGGCTATGCCGCTCTAGAAAAAGAGTTAAAGCAGCTTTGGGCCAAACGACGCATTGTTAACGACGCCCTAGCGGCGGCGGCGGCTGAAGGCGACCGGAGCGAAAACGCTGAATATATTTACCGAAAAAAGGAGCAAGCAGGTATTGATAGACGTATTCGTTATCTACAAAAACGCATGCCCGACTTAAAAGTTATTGATCAAATTGGTAACAAACAACAAATCTTTTTTAGCGCGACTATTACCTTAGAAAAAGATAATGGTGAAAAAGTACGCTATCGCATCGTTGGCCCTGATGAAACCGATGCAAAACGTAATTTTATTAGTATCGACTCCCCATTAGCGCAAGCTGTACTAAAAAAGGAAGTCGATGACGAAGTGAGTATCACGGTTGGCGATGACAGAAACCTATATCTAATTTTATCAATTGAATATTAGGATAGGCAGACAGCTCATGTTTCAAGCTAAGATCGAGTTGATTTTTCACCTATTTTAGGTACCTCTTTCGCCATAGAGTCGTTCTTCCTATTTTGTTAGAAATAATGGATTTAGAACCATTAAATTCATTATTTCGACCTCTCTTATCTATAAACTTTAGCTAAAATCGATTGTCGACAGACTCTAAATTGCACCGAAACAGCGCTAAATGTCGTTAATTAACGACATAAAAAGCTCAAAACTTACAAATAGATTAAATTTTGATTAATCGACATTAATGAATACATGTCTCTCATGCGACGTTTGCTATAAATGACGCGTGGATTCGAAATGAACGAGTCGAAACCACATGTTGTTTTTCATTTGAAAACCAAACTAAATATACCCCACCCCTACAACTATTTAGTTTGCTTTAAGCACTTCAGTTTAGAACTGAAGTGCTTTTTTTTGTCTGCGTGCGACAGCGCACTCGGGCAGTTTGTCACGGCCCTCAATTACAAACGAGGAGATAACGAACTAAACCGCTTCAACGATCATCGCAATACCTTGACCACCACCTATACAGAGCGTCACCATACCGTATTTAC
>CAZFVP010000207.1:0-3071 GCA_964522345.1 uncultured Gammaproteobacteria bacterium
GCTCAGTACTTTCTCATAGTGTTCTACATGAACCAATGGCCCAACTTCGGTTGCCGGATCAAGAGGGTGGCCTACCCTCAACGCCTTTACACGCTCTTTAAGGGCACTTAGAAATTTATCTTTGATTCCTGATTGCAGTACCAATCGACTAGACGACGTACAGCGCTGGCCATTCAGGCTATAGATCATAAATACCACGGCATCTAGTGCCCTATCAAAGTCGGCATCGTCAAAAACAACTACAGGATTTTTACCACCAAGCTCGAAATGCATCCGTTTTAGGGTGTCGGCACCCTGGCGCATGATATGGCTACCAGTCGCTGATTCGCCAACCAGTGCCACCGCTTTGATAGCTGGGTGCTCAGTCAAACGCTTCCCTGCAACTTCGCCAAAGCCATTTACCGTATTCCAAACACCGGCGGGTAGTCCTGCTTCTTCGGCTATCTCAGCAAGCAACATAGCGCTTAGCGGTGTCAGCTCGGCTGGCTTGTGAACAATGGTGCAACCGGCAGCGAGAGCCGGTGCGATCTTCCATGTAGCCAACATGAATGGCGTATTCCAAGGTGTAATAATCCCCACAGGGCCTATCGGTGTGCGCACAGTAAAATTAGTGTGCTCATCTTGATGTAGGGACAACCCATTCTTAGCTTCGGTTGCTTTGTCTGCAAAAAATCGAAAATTGGCTGCTCCCCGAATAGCCGCTTGTTTCATAAATCGAATTGGTTGTCCGCAGTCGATCGACTCTACTAAGGCAATCTCTTCAGCCCGTTCAACAATTTTATCAGCGAAATGATTCAGTATTTTTTTACGTTCAGCGCCGGTCATATCACGCCATGCTTCAAACGCGGCTTCGGCCGCTTCACATGCTTGATCTATATCAGCTTGAGTCCCGATAACAACCTCTCCTAAGGAGCGGTTGTCCACCGGCGTGACATTGGTATATGTGTTGGCGTCGGTCGGTAACACCGATTTTCCTGCAATAAAATGACCTGTGATATTTGTTTTGAAGCGTTCTAAATAGGCGTTAGCAGATTTAATATTTTGATCAAGCACAGACATAAACAAGACTCAATAATAGGTAATGCGTTAATTAACAATTAGCTCTTTAACAAGAAAATAGCGCTAAATTCACTTTTTTCTTGCCGAACGTGTTTTATTTAAGTTAACATGTTAATTATTAAAGCGCAATACGCTATTTTTCATAATGGTTTGTGAAAACACGATTCGGCACAATACAAACGGAGAACAGATGAAATTTTTAAGTTATCAATATAAAGGAACGGCCTCGTGGGGAGCCGTGCTAGATAAAGGCGTTGTTGACTTAGGCGTCATCATGGGTGGCACATTGCAATCTGCGATTGAGACCGACCAGTTAGAGCAAGCGAAAGTCAATGCATTAAGCGCAACCGACTTTATCGATCTAGGGAAAATAGAGTTTCTCGCACCCATTGTTAAACCCGGCAAAATCGCTTGTATCGGCGTAAATTACAAAAATCGAAACGCTGAGTACAAAGATGGTTCCGCCGACCCTGTTTTTCCAAGCCTGTTTATGCGAACGTCGGATTCGTTCACTTTTCATAATGAACCACTGTGGAGACCACCTGAATCTGACCAACTTGACTACGAGGGTGAAATTGTCATTGTCATCGGTAAAGCTGGCCGTCGAATTTCTGAGGAAAACGCCTACGACTATATCGCTGGCTTGACCATCATGAACGAAGGTACTATTCGCGACTGGGTTCGACATGCCAAATTCAATGTAACTCAAGGCAAAAACTTTATTAACTCGGGCTCGATTGGCCCTTGGATGGTTAGCGCTGACGAGTTCGATGCGCATAAATACGAAAACCTGCATATCACCACAAAAGTTAACGGTGAAATCCGGCAAGATGACACCACAGCGAGTATGATGTTTCCGTTAAAATACATCATCAGCTATTGCTCGAAATTCTTCCACCTTAGACCTGGCGACATCATAGCAACGGGAACACCGAATGGTGCAGGCGCTCGATTTGACCCTCCCAAATTTTTGGTTCCGGGTGACATAATTGAGGTAGAAGTAGAAGGCGTAGGTAAACTAGTCAACGGAGTTATTGATGAGCCGATCGACCCCCAGTAACCAGAAATCGAGTTCTCTGATACCGGAGAAACTAAAGCAATCAAGTATAGCCGAACTCCCTGAGTTCGATCGGTCTTTGCCAATGTCATTGCTACGCGCACGTGAAGCAGTGATGTCAAAGTTTATTCCTGCGCTCAAAGAACACGGCTTATCGGCCCAACAATGGCGAGCCATTCGCTCACTCGAGCAAGAAGATGGAATAGAGATTTCCGAACTTTCAAAACGCTGCTATCTGCTTAAGCCCAGCATGTCTCGTATTGTACAAAACTTAGAAAAGAGACAACTTATTGAGCGACGTAGTGTGGCGTCAGATCAACGTCGAACCGCTTTGTATCTTACCCAAGCAGGGCGAAATTTAGTTGAACTTGTTGCACCAAAATCAGAAGAACGTTACCAGTTTATTAGCCGCCAATTCGGTAGTGGCAAACTCGAGCTATTACAAGAGTTGCTTGAAGATTTAGTAAATGCAATCAATGAAGACGACTAGTAAAAAGGCCTGCGGCCACTCACATTCTGAGGCACTAACGATATGAGCACCCTAAATTCAGGACTCGTTAAGAGTTGCAGTTACATCAATGGCCAGTGGCATCAGAGTAACCGAGATTCGTTCAACGTCATCAACCCCGCTACCAACGAAACCATTTGTGAGGTTCGCAGTGCCGATAAAAATGACGCAACGCTAGCCGTCGATGCAGCGGTTGCTGCCATGCCAGAATGGCGTGCTAAAACCGCTAAACAGCGCAGCGCAGTATTGCGACGCTGGTTCGATTTAATAATACAAAATCAAGACGACCTAGCGGCAATTCTAACTGCGGAGCAAGGCAAACCACTTGCAGAAGCAAAGGGCGAAATCGTCTATGGCGCAAACTTCATTGAATGGTTCGCAGAAGAAGGTAAGCGAAACTATGGCGACACAATACCTGGTGCTACGCCTAACTCTCGTGTTGTCGTT
>CAZFVP010000208.1:0-2925 GCA_964522345.1 uncultured Gammaproteobacteria bacterium
CAATTGATATCCCTTTTAGCGATACGTTTAAATCTTCGTTTTCACTTTCCAGTAAGAATCGAGATGGCTTTGTTGATCGCCCGCTTGTTGGTGATGAGCTCGGTGATGAAGAGCGCATCTCTTTTCGCGGGTCATTCGACTTTACACCAAATGACACATGGGATTTTCAAGCCTCGTTTGATTACACTGATATCGACGAGAGTGCGGCTCCGTCAGTCGGCCTTGGTTTTACAGTGGGCCCTGGCCCTACAAGAAATGCGCCTCCTTCTCCGCCTAATGGAGCCGGTGTGCTGGGTGTTGCTTTTCTGAACCAAGGTAATTCAATCCCACTACCAACAGGTAACAGCTTTAACCCATTTATCCCCGGTGTTCCAGAGTTCTTTGGTGTTATCGGCGCTGGCTTAGGCGCCCTTAGCTCATCCGTTGTGAGTGATATTGATGCTGACGTGTCGTTTGGTACAGGCCAGCAGTTCTCTGAAGTGGAAGTATCAGGTGCTAGTTTTGTTGCCAACTATCATGGCAATAACTATGACCTTAAATACACAGGCTCGTTTCGTAACACGCAAAGCCGGTTTGCGAGTGATGCCGACAATTCGCCATTTCAGTTGACTGAAATCGTTAACGATAACTACGATGTTGATCAACAAACACATGAGCTACAACTTACTGGTACAGCCGCTGGAGGGAAATTCAAATACGCAGCGGGCATCTTCTTCTTCGACGAAGACGGCACCGATGACGTAAATGTACCCGTATCGATTCCAACGCCTGATTTTGGGCCTGGTTCTGGTGCTGTTTTCCAAGCAGCGATTCGTAACGACGCTGAAGTTGATAACTCTAGCGAAGCGGCTTATTTTCAAGGAACTTATGATATCAATGATGTTTGGTCAGTAACCGGTGGTATTCGCTATACAGAAGATGACAAAGGCTATGCTTTTACCCAAGTTATTGGGGCTAACTTAGCGAATGACCCACTGCTTTTCTTACCGCCAATCCCAGCCTTCCAAGCGCAGCTAGAAGAGGGTGGCCCGCTGGCGCAAGGTTTTATTCCTTTGGTCGGAGATGGTACTGGTGCTGTTAGCGAGACCTTTAGTGAAACTCAATTCAAGTTCGGTGTTGACGCTCAGATTAACGATAATACGCTTTGGTACTACAGCTTTTCACAAGGCTTCAAAAGTGGTGGTTTTGTTCTACGTTACGTAGCCGCGGTTCCTGAGGCGTTATCATTTGACCCTGAAACCTTAGACACACATGAGATTGGTGTTAAATGGCAGAGCTCAGACAGCCGCTACCGTCTCAATGCTGCTGTGTATACGTCTGAATACGAAGATGTCCAAGTGACACTATTTGATGCCTTAGGTGGCCCAATTACGGATAACGCGGGCACAGCTGACATCAATGGTTTTGAACTGGAATTGACTGCTTTATTGAGTGACAACTTTAAGCTTGATGTTGCTTATGGCTACATCGATGCTGAATATACGTCGATCACACCACCAACAAATGTTGTGCTTTCATCTGTTGTCGATATTGATGCTGACCTAGTAAACACTCCAGAGAATACGTTTAGCGTGGGCGCTGAGTATGTTACTAGCATTAACAATAAAGATTTAACATTGCGTCTAGATTACTCGTTCACCGATGATGTGTTTAACGATTCACAGAACTCAGAGTTCTTGTTTCAAGAGTCAACCAGCCTTTGGAATGCATCCGTTAAATATGCGATCAGCGACAATAGCGAAATAGTCGCTTGGGTAGAAAACATCAGTGATGAGCGTTTCATTATTAGCGGCAACTCTAACTTCGGTCTAGGTTTTCACTCAGCTGTTCCAAATCGCCCACGTGAATATGGTATTACGTATCGCCATCGTTTCTAAGTGACCGTTTTACCCCCCAGATCTTCAGCTAAATCACCCCCATCACATTTACATCCTCGTTTAGCTGAAGATCACTCTCTTATAACGAGAACTATATTTAGGAAATAATTATGGATACAAAACAAAATGTTAAGGTTGCTGCGGTACAAGCGGCGCCTGTGTTTATGGACCTCAAAGGTGCCGTGGCCAAAACAATAAAGTTGATCGAAGATGCCGCTGAACAAGGCTGCGACTTGGTTGTTTTCCCTGAGACATGGTTGCCAGGTTACCCTTGGTATATTTGGCTGAATACCACCATGACAAATATGAAGTTTTTTGGTCAATATCATGAAAATTCTTTGGTCGTTGGTAGTGACGAATTTAATAAAATCGCTCAGGCCGCTAAGGACAATAATATTTATGTTTCGACAGGCGCTAGTGAACGAGATCATGGCTCGCTTTATATTGCTCAATTTTTGTTTGGCCGAGATGGTGCGCTTCTATCCAGACGGCGTAAATTGAAGCCAACTCATCAAGAGCGAACCGTTTTTGGTGACGGCGATGGTTCGGGCTTTCAAGTTGCAGAGACCGATATCGGTCGAATAGGGCAACTCGCGTGTTGGGAACACTTGCAACCATTGAGTAAATACGCCATGTACAGCATGCACGAGCAAATACATTGTGCAGCGTGGCCGTCATTTTCAACGTATGAGCAAGCTTATGCGTTAGGGTGGGAACTGAATAACGCTGCGTCACAATTGTATGCAGCCGAAGGTCAGTGCTTTGTAATAGCGGCCTGTGGAATGGTGTCAGATGAAATGATGGAAGTGCTGTGTGAGAATGAAGAGCATAAATCATTGATCCGAGCGGGTGGTGGTCATGCGGTAATTTATGGCCCCGATGGTAAGCCATTGGCGGATAAGCTGCCAGAAGATCAAGAGGGCTTGATAATAGCTGACCTGGATATGAATGAAATCACCATAGCGAAAGTATTCGCTGACCCAGTTGGTCATTATTCACGGCCTGATGTGACCCGTTTGCTATTGAACCGGCACCCACAACCCGTCGC
>CAZFVP010000209.1:0-2897 GCA_964522345.1 uncultured Gammaproteobacteria bacterium
GATGAATCCGTGCAGCCGAGGTTCGGACTTTGTTGAGTCGGCGTACTAAAACCCTTTTCAATAAACTGTGTTTCGAAGACAACCGCTGCGATAAATCCTTGCACATAGCAACCGAAAGCGTCGTTGTGATTTTTTATAAATGTTTGATCAGTTTTTATAAATCGCAGAGGGTCATGCTGATCTACATCAAAATGGTTAGCCTGATTTTTGGCACTAGTAATGCCACACTCCTCAAGACTATCCACGCATTTGTCCATACTCCAATCTTGCGCTTTTTTATCAAACGACAAATAGGCCGTTCTGAACTGCTCGATATTGCCTACGGTGGTTAACGATAAAGACCGTTCGTCCAAAATAATATTTTTACCATTGACTCTTCGCTTAAGTTTTTTAGGCGACAATGGTGATGCAATATTGGCGTATTCGCCTAACGGAAAGAACACTCGCGTCGCATTATCGCCGTCACTGCTAAGCACATGTAACAAAGGCGCTTGAGTTCTATCAAACACACAGCGAGCAGCAGCTTCTTTTAAAAGTACAACTTTATTCGCCTCGATCGCCGGATTTAACAAAATTAAAGCATCGGCAAAACGGTTGATTTTCTTACATCGCATTGGTGTCTCAGAGATCGATGTATTCGCAGCGACAAGGTCTTTAAGTAAAACATCGTGCAGCGCTGATAAAACGATTGCACCGCCGAAACTATGGCCAATAATCACATAGCTATTCTTGTATAAAGACTGATTGTCAGTCTGAGCTACCAGTATTTGATGAAGCTTGGCGAAGATCTCGGTAACGCCGCCAGCACCAACCTCTTGCGCAACTGATTTTCGTCCCCAATACGTGGTTTCTTTAAGCGCAGGTAAATTGGTCACAGCGCCTCGCCAGCCAAGGTATAAACCGATAACTTTTCGCTTACCAACCACTTCATTCTCAGCCGCGCGTGAAAGGAACTCACGAAACTGGACAACATTTGAATCGTCATGCCTAGCGTTATGTTTCCAGCCATGTACAAATACAAACACCGCAGCGCCTTGTTCAGAGTTTGCCTGCTCTTGAATGTGGCTTAAAACGCGTTGGCTATTTGAACGATCATAGAGATTGCCTCTTTCAGTAAATTCAATAAAGCTTAAGTCATATTCAAGATAACGTTCAATTGACGACTTGCGGCAATCCGCACCGCCCCAAAGACAATTACTCTCGACAAATTCTGTGCGAAGCTGCTTATTGGGAGTACACGCAGTAAGAAAGCTAAGTAATAAAAGTTTGGCGAAAACGCGCATAGGCATCACTTGGGCAGATTCTCTTGTAAAAATTTAAGCATGTTACCTCCCATGATCTTACGAATTTGACCTTCAGTAAAGTTACTTTTGAGCATTTCGTCGGTTAGGGCCGAAAGTTCACTAGTATCAAAGCCAGTTGCTATTGAGCCATCGTAATCTGACCCCAAAGATAAGTGGTCTTCTCCAACGAGTTGCAAACCATATTTCATGGCCTCGACTACGTCTTTCGGGCTGTCTCCGCAAACGGCGCCTTCCCAATAACCAACGGCAATTAGTCCGCCGTTCTCAGCTATCTCTTGCATCAATGTGTCGGCGATATTACGTGCGGTATCACAATGCCCTTTGAAACCCGTATGACTAACCACTACAGGTTTATTGTAAATACTAAGCACTTCGGAAACGACGGCTTCTGACGAATGCGACACGTCTAGAATAATATTCAGAGAATCGATCTCTTTAATAACTTCTCGACCAAAATCGGTTAAGCCAGTTTGGCTAACACCATGCAGTGACGCGCCCAATTTATTATCAAAGAAATGTTGTAAACTCATCATTCGAAAGCCTGCATCAAACAACGTTTTAACATTACTAAGCTGCCCGTCAAGTGCATGAGAGCCCTCGGTGCCAATCAAACCACCAACCAATAAATTAGTTTGGTTGCGTTTCGCTAAAAAAGACGCAAGATCGGCTTTAGATTTGATAATCATCAAATCATCAGGATTATCTTGCTCAAACACGTGGAGGCGTTCAGCTTGGTGAAGCGCTCGAGCTGTTAAACTCTTCCACGTTGCCAACGGCCAACGTTGAACCACCGCAAGTTTGGTTATGTCATCCGGAGCATCAGCGGAATTCAAGTCGTAATTTAAGCCACTTGGGGATTTGGTTACAGTAGTAAACATCTGTAAGCTTACATTGCCCGCTTGTAACCGCGGTATATCGACATGACCATAGTCATAACGCTTGCCCAAATCACGACTCCACAACAAGCTATCAGAATGCCAATCGCCAATAATAAGCGTCGAATGCAACTTCTTTGCTGAATCGCTAATATTGAACGGTTGGTGTGGCGTAATACCATTGAGCGATCGGTCAACCATTCTTGGTCCCACTATATAGGCAGTCAGTATCGCTAACCCAAGAATCAAAATTAAGGTGATAATGATTTTCTTAAGCATCGCGTACCCACTTTTATTTGTAATTTCAGCCTAGTAAGCCTCTATAGAAGCCCTGCAGTAAAAACTATCGTTTCATACATTATATCAACTTACTATGAAAACCATCATTCGCGTTCAAGCTAGACAAGCAGCGGAAATAATTGTTATAAGACATGTAACTACTAACGTTCAAGAACGAAAGCGTCGGTAAACCTGATACAGGCACCGCAGTACTCGTTTCGAGGTACTATGAACAGCATACGTTTAAACGAGAAAATTTAATAGATTGTAGGAATTACCATGAAATACATAGTTGGCTCTTTTATCATAAGCTTTGGTATTCTTTTTGTGACAATCGTTGTACTAAATGCGATGAATATTAAAGCGCCAGATGATATTGGCACATATTTAGCGATCGCCTGGGTCGTAGTCGCAATTGTTAGTTATCCATTAGCGAAAA
>CAZFVP010000210.1:0-2874 GCA_964522345.1 uncultured Gammaproteobacteria bacterium
AGGTATTGATTACTCTATTTATAGCGAGGTGCAAGCTGATCCGCCTGAAGCAAATGTTATTGCCGCTGTCGAGCAGGCACGCGCTAACTCATGCGACGGCGTTATTGGCTTTGGTGGCGGTAGCTCTATGGACGTTGCAAAACTCGTGGCCGCCCTACTAAGTGGAGAACAAGCTCTGCATGAAATGTATGGCGTTGAGAAAGTGACCGCGGCAAGAGTCCCCTTGGTTCAAGTGCCCACTACCGCTGGAACCGGCTCTGAGGTTACCAGCGTGGCCATAGTTACGACTGGGGAATCGAGCAAAGCGGGGGTGGTTAGTCGTGCCTTGTTTGCTGATGCCGTTTTACTCGACCCAGAGTTGACCCTTGGTTTACCGCCACAGGTAACGGCGGCGACAGGTATTGACGCAATGGTACACGCTATCGAAGCCTACACGAGCAAGCGCTTAAAGAACCCCGCGTCGGACATGTTAGCCTTAAAGGCTTTGTCATTGATGTCATCTAGCATAGTTACGGCGGTCGAAAATGGTGAAGATATTAACGCTCGTAGCAATATGTTGTTGGGGGCGATGTTTGCCGGTCAAGCTTTTGCCAACTCACCGGTCGGCGCGGTACATGCCTTAGCGTATCCTTTAGGTGGGATTTATCATATCCCTCACGGTTTGAGTAATTCTTTGGTGCTGCCTCACGTGTTGAGGTTTAATGCGCCTGAAGCCGAACATTTATACCGTCAGTTAATGCCAGCGATATTACCAGATGTTGAAATCAATAACGCCTCTGAACAATTGGCCAAATATTTTCTAAGTTTGGCCGAGAAACTTGGTCTTGAAACTCACCTGCGTCAGCTCGGTATTCCTCAGAACGCACTTGAAAATTTGGCTGAACAATCAATGTTACAAGAGCGTTTGTTGATTAATAACCCGCGCTCCATTTCGTATGACCAAGCTTTGGCTATTTACCAGCAGGCGTATTAAGTATGAGCAAGTTAAGGCACCGAGAAAGTTATTTTTATTTTAAAAGTATTAATACTCGCTGGATGGATAACGACATATATGGGCATGTTAATAATGTTACCTACTACAGTTACTTCGACACGGTAGCAAACTGTTACTTGATCGAAGAAGGCGGCTTAGATATTCAGAATGACAATTCAGTTGGCTTTGTAGTGGCGTCGAGTTGTGAATATCATGCTCCAATAGCGTTTCCACAACAAATAGAAGCAGCATTTAGAGTTAATAAACTTGGTTCTAAATCCGTTGAGTATGGAGTTGCTATTTTCAATGATCAACAAAAAGAGGCATGTGCAACTGGTACTTTTACACATGTATTCGTTGACCGAATAAGTGGTAAGTCTACGTTAATACCAAAAACAATTCGCCAAGCGTTAGCGCTGGCGGTAATTAAATAATTATATATTCCCGAGGGAGAGTACAATGAGCAAATTACTTGCACCAGACCAGCTTAAAAGCGCAATAGGTGAGGAAATCGGAACCTCTGAGTGGTATGAGGTGACCCAAGAAAATGTGAATAGGTTCGCCGATGTAACATCAGATCATCAATTTATCCACATAGACACTGAAAAAGCGGCTGAGACTCCCTTTGGTGGAACGATCGCACACGGTTTTTATACATTATCAATGCTGTCTCACTTTTCTGAAACGGGCTGTGGCATTGCGGTTGAAGGTACTAAAATGGGCGTTAACTATGGCTGCGACAAATTGCGATTCATTCAGCCTGTACGAGTTGGCTCATATATTCGCGGACGATCGGTATTAATTGATGTTGTTGAGAAGGCTCCCGGTCAGTACTTATTTACGTCGCGAATGACCGTCGAGATAGAAGGCATGGAAAAACCAGCTCTTATTGCTGACTGGCTAACTATGGCTTTTGTCTAAACGGAGATTTCAAACTAATCAAATAGAGTTCAATAAATTAAAGGTTTTCAAAATGAGTATTAATTTTAATGATCAAGTTGCTATCGTTACTGGAGCGGGCAATGGGTTAGGGCGTAGTCATGCTCTAGAGTTGGCGAGGCGTGGTGCTAAGGTGGTGGTTAATGACCTAGGTGGTGCTCGCGATGGAACAGGCGGTGGTAGTGAAGCAGCGCAAGAAGTAGTTTCACTTATCAAAGAAAGAGGCGGGCAGGCAATTGCCAATGGAGCAAATGTGGCGGACTTTGAGCAAGTCCAAGAAATGGTTACTCAGACGATGAATGAATGGGGTCGCGTCGATGTTGTGGTGAATAATGCAGGGATTCTTCGAGATAAGTCGTTCGCAAAAATGGATATGGCTGATTTTCAAATGGTGGTCGATGTACATCTAATGGGTAGTGTTAATTGTTCCAAGGCGGTTTGGAATATTATGCGTGAGCAAAACTATGGGCGTTTAGTGATGACAACTTCGTCCAGTGGAATGTATGGCAACTTTGGTCAGTCTAATTATGGAGCGGCTAAAATGGCGTTAGTCGGATTTATGAATACCTTAGTTTTGGAAGGCAAGAAATACGGGATTCATGTTAATACTTTATCACCTACTGCAGGCACTCGCATGCTTGAAGATATTATTGATGATAAGCAAGTGATGGAACTCATGAGCGTGGAATCAGTGACGGCTGGATTAATCACGCTGTGCGATAAAGATGCGCCTAATAGAACCATTCTTTGTGCAGGTGCTGGAGGCTATGCAACGACCCACATCTACGAGACAGAAGGTATTTTTCTTCCTGCTGATCAACAAACCCCTGAAAATGTGCGTGCCAATATGGATGCAATTCACGATACTAAAGGTGAGAAAATTCTTACCGCCGGTTTTGAACAAACAAATAAGTTTGTTGAGAAGGCAGTCGCCTATATTAAGTCTTTATAGTATTAATCGC
>CAZFVP010000211.1:0-2853 GCA_964522345.1 uncultured Gammaproteobacteria bacterium
CTGTCCACACGAATACCTGGGCCCATTGTGGTGGACACAGCTACACGCTTAAAATATTGACCTTTCGCTGACGCAGGCTTTGCTTTATGCAATGCGCCAAGAAGAGCCACGAAATTTTCATGCAGATCTTCTGCAGAAAAAGAAGCCTTACCGATAGTGCTATGTATAATGCCAGCCTTATCAATACGAAACTGCACTTGGCCCGCCTTGGCATTGCGAACTGCGGTCGCAACATCGGCTGACACGGTGCCTGTTTTAGGATTAGGCATTAAACCACGTGGACCTAGAATTTGACCTAATTGACCAACGATACGCATTGCATCCGGGCTGGCAATTACAATGTCAAAATCCATTTCACCGGCTTTAACTTGAGTAGCAAGATCATCCATACCAACAATGTCGGCACCGGCTTCTTTCGCTTTTTCTACATTATCACCGTCAGTAAATACAGCAACACGTACTGTTTTACCCGTGCCTTTCGGCAATACAGTGGCGCCGCGAACGGCTTGATCTGATTTTTTCGCATCAATACCTAAATTAATTGCGACGTCTACACTTTCGTCAAATTTTGCAGAAGCGGTTTCTTTCGCTAGCGCGAATGCGTCAGTCAAAGTATAGAAGGTATCTACGTCTACTTTTTCAGAAACAGCGCTGAATCTTTTAGTTGCTTTAGCCATGATTAAACCTCGTCAGTCTCAATGCCCATGCTACGTGCAGAACCGGCGATGATTTTCACCGCTTGGTCTATGTCGTATGCATTAAGGTCTGCCATTTTAGTGTTGGCAATTTCTTCCAACTGAGCGCGTGTTACCCTACCAACCTTATCGGTATGAGGAACACCAGACCCTTTTTGAATACCTGCAGCCTTCAATAGAAGAACCGATGCAGGCGGAGTTTTCATGATATATGTAAAACTCTTATCTGCGTATACAGTGATCACAACCGGAACAGGCAGACCCTTTTCCATATCACCAGTAGCCGCATTAAACGCTTTACAGAATTCCATAATATTTACGCCGTGCTGACCCAAAGCAGGACCAACAGGAGGACTAGGGTTAGCGCCACCAGCGGGCACTTGAAGCTTAATTAAAGCATCGACTTTCTTAGCCATTTTTTACTCCAAGACAGAATTAACTGCCTGTTCTTGGGTACAAACGCTTTTGCCTAACAAAAGCTCCCCGATTAATTAAATTTGCTACTTTAACCAAACAAGTCGTAAATCGAACTGACTCACTCGGATCCTCGCAACACTGAGGTTTATTCTCTCTAAGATTTTTAGCCCTTTTCTACTTGGCCGAAGTCTAGTTCGACGGGAGTAGATCGACCAAAAATAGATACCGCCACACGCAACTTCGATTTCTCGTAGTTAACATCTTCAACCGTGCCATTGAAATCTGCAAACGGGCCTTCAGTAACTCGCACCAACTCACCAGGCTCGAAAGAAAATTTATGCCTAGGAGCATCAGTGCCATCTTGAACACGTTGTAAAATTTCCATCGCTTCTTTATCTGTAAGAGGCGTCGGATCAGAAGCCTTACCGCCAATGAAGCCCGAAACACGTGGCGTACTCTTAACGAGATGCCAACTTTCATCGTTCATCACCATTTGAACCAAAACATAACCAGGGTAAAACTTACGTTCGCTAGTACGCTTTTGACCCGCTTTCATCTCAACTACTTCTTCGGTAGGAACCAAAATCTCACCAAAGTAATCTTCCATACCAAGACGACCAATCGCCTCTTCTAGGGTCAGCTTTACGCGCTTCTCATAGTTTGAGAAGGCTTGCACAACATACCATCGCATTTTTGGTTTTTCGGCAGTTGCTTCTAAACCTTGCTCTGGAACATCCTGCCCAGGGAATGTGTTATCTGACATCGCTTATACCTTGTTTATTTATTTACTTCTGCAAAGCTAACTAGCTATCTACACCCAAAAGAAGGTCGAAGATAACCTTAAACACCGCCATATCGACCAACCATAAGAAGATCGCAATAATAACCACCATGACTAAGACAATCAGGGTCGTTTGCATAGTTTCTTGGCGCGACGGCCAAACCATCTTACGCAACTCTGCTCGAGAGCCTTTTGAAAACTCAATCAACGCACCGCCTTGTGCTGATGTAGCAGCAATACCCACAGCAACAAGAAGAGAAACGATCAACAAACCAACACGCAAAAGAATGGACACTTCTTGACCCATTAGTGTTGGTAATTGGTAATAACCATAAACACCCGCAACCATAATAAGTACGGCGATGGCTAATTTGACTTTATCTATCATCAATTTTTCTCTTTATATTTATCTGTTCGATACTTCGCTTGTCATTCAAGTGAGATACGACCAAACCATCTAATTTCAACCAACTCTCATAGTCAAATCCCAATTTAGTGGCAGGCCAGGAGGGAATCGAACCCCCAACCTACGGTTTTGGAGACCGTCGCTCTGCCAATTGAGCTACTGGCCTAAACTAAAACTTGCTTAAAAATCAGTCAATTAGATAATCTTTATAGACTCTATATACGCAAAAAGGTGCGCTAATATACATTAGCGCACCGAGTTTATCTAGCCCCGAATACGAATTCAGGGACTTTTAATAAATAAACTACGTTTCTTTTTACCCGGCACTCGGCTCTTTACCCGGCACTCGCCTTAGCGAGCTTGAGTTCAGGACTGATGCCTAACTACAACCCACCTTGGCGAGCTTTAAAACTTACTAAACTACAACTCAACCACTGCCGCAGCCTTAGGCGAGTAGATTTTGCTTTGAATCGAGGCGTCGGTAAGAATTTAGAAGCGCAGTGTGCATGTGCACATGAGCATTCTAAATTCTTGCCGCAACGAAGAGTCAGTGC
>CAZFVP010000212.1:0-2844 GCA_964522345.1 uncultured Gammaproteobacteria bacterium
TCTATAAGAAGCTCACGGTGAAGTTTGCGAATTTGAAGATGGTCAGTGAGTTTATTTGTATTGTGAACATGCTTGAACACGTTCAGTGAACTAATTTTTATTACCAACCCAGTGTGCTTACGCATAGCTTGTGCGTATTTAGACAGCAATACCAACACTTTGGCTGGTAGAACTGATGCATTTACCTCTTCGAGGCTTATTAACTTACCCATTTGTAACTCCATAATTTAATCTTGGCAGTAGGGCGCCGTTGCTTGTAAAACCCCATGCTTTACAATGCTGATTAACTTCATGATATCGTTTTGTCGTTACCCCGTTTAAACCATCGTATGCGCATTTCTTAATAATGAAACGATCCTACTGTTCAGCATTAAACGAATGATGATTCGCCATCCCGTGTAACTTCCGAGACATCATGGGGGTAGAATTTAGCAGACTAAGGTCCAATCGTTAAGTCTTTTTGTCATAAAATGCTAACTTTCGTTAATTATACTGAATCAGTGCTGTTTTTTAGGGATATAAAGGTCGGTAATAGTGCCTTCGTACACTTCTGCGGCCATCGCGACTGTCTCAGACAGTGTCGGGTGAGGGTGAATCGTTAGACCAATGTCGCTCGCGTCAGCACCCATTTCGATTGCCAATGCTATCTCAGCGATTAGGTCTCCCGCGTTAGGACCGACAATGCCCCCTCCGAGCACTCGATGTGTTTTCGGATCAAAAATGAGTTTAGTTTTGCCTTCTGTTCGGTCATTGCCAATGGCTCTACCAGAGGCAGCCCAGGGGAATACGCCGGTATCGTAGTCTATATTGTTAGCTTTGGCGTCTGTTTCACTTAATCCTACCCATGCGATTTCGGGGTCGGTGTAGGCAACCGAAGGAATGACACTTGCTTCGAAGCCACTTTTCTTTCCGGCACAAACTTCCGCAGCCACTTTTGCTTCATGGGTTGCTTTATGTGCCAACATAGGTTGTCCGACGATATCGCCAATCGCATGAATGTGATCAACATTGGTGCGCATTTGCTTGTCGACTGCAATAAAGCCGCGTTCGTCGACCTGAACTCCCGCCTTGTCCGCGTCAATTAAATCGCCATTCGGCCGACGTCCGGTCGCAACTAGAACGTAATCAAAAACCTGAGATTGGGGCGCAGAGCTAGCGTTGGACGAAGCAAAGTCAACTTTGATGCCGTCCTCCTGTGGCTCGATGCTTTCAACTTTGGTGTTGGTCATGATTTCTTTAACCAAACCTTTCATGCGTTTTTGCAGAGGTGCTACTAAATCTTTGTCGGCGCCAGGAATAATTTGCGGCATGAATTCGACAATCGACACCTCGGTGCCCAGCTCGGCGTATACTGTCGCCATTTCCAAGCCAATGATACCGCCACCAACAATAAGCATGGATTTAGGGATTTCTTTCAGTTCGAGTGCCCCAGTTGAATCAATAACTCGGGGGTCATCAGTTTCGAATAATGGAAAAATAGTGACTCGTGATCCCGCGGCGATAATTGCTTTATCAAATGACAGCGTCGATACCTCATCTTCATTATTCACGACAAGTGTATTGGCCGAGGTGAATTTAGCATAGCCATTTATTACCTTAACGTTGCGTGCTTTGGCCATACTAGCTAAGCCGCCAGTGAGTTTCGAAATGACGGATTGTTTGAAGTTTCGAAGTTTATCGATGTCTATACTCGGCTTGCCGAACGTTATACCGTGTTTTTCCATCTCTCGAGCTTCAGATATCACTGACGCCGAGTGTAGGAGAGCTTTGGAGGGTATACAGCCTACGTTAAGGCAAACACCTCCAAGCGTGTCATATTTTTCGATTAAGGTAACGTCAAGCCCGAGGTCAGCGGCTCTGAACGCCGCAGTATAGCCGCCAGGCCCAGATCCGATAACGACGATTGGAGCATGATTATCACTATCGCCTGTTACGGTAGCGGGTGGCGATGTAGAAGGTCGACTACTTGATTCCGAGTGATTTTGTGGTTCGACCTGAGTTGCAGTCTCAATGCTTTGTTGACCATTCTCAGGCTCTGCACAGTCAACGGTTACAATAACGTCGCCCTCATTAATTGAATTACCAATTTCGAGGTTTATTTCAGTGATAACACCGCTTGCTGACGCTGGCACATCCATGCTGGCTTTGTCGCTCTCAACTGTGATGAGAGAATCTTCAACGTTTACCTTGTCTCCGACGTTAACAAGGATTTCGATAACCTCAACGTCGCTTGCACCACCTAAATCTGGCACCTTAATTTGTATCAAATTACTCATTAAATGGCTCCTAAACTGTAAGACGGCGAACGTCTTCGAGTACTGCAGCTATGTGGCGAGTAAAGCGCGCCGCCTCAGCGCCATCGATGACTCTATGGTCATACGATAAGCTTAAGGGCAAGATTGTCCCAGGTATAAACTCTGTGCCATTCCAAACGGGTTGAATTTTACTGCGAGATACTCCCAAGATTGCAACTTCAGGTGTATTCACTATTGGCGTAAAACCTGTTCCGCCAATACCACCTAAACTCGAGATTGTAATACAGGCACCACTCATATCACTCATAGTCAGCTTCTTGTCACGGGCTTTCTTTGCCAAGTTACCCATTTCTTCGGCGATTTCAGCGACTGTCTTTTTATCTGCGTCTTTCACCACTGGTACGACTAAACCGTTCGGCGTTTCAACCGCGATGCCGATATTAAAGTACTTTTTGTAGATAAGATTCTCGCCACCAGGCTCTAAAGAGCTATTAAATTGCGGATACTTTTGTAAACCGTTGACTACCGCTTTAACAATAAATGCTAGAGGTGAGAGTTTTATATCGCGTTTTTGTTTTTCGTACTCTGT
>CAZFVP010000213.1:0-1558 GCA_964522345.1 uncultured Gammaproteobacteria bacterium
GGAGAGTAGGCGAGGGCTAGGTCGCGTTGATTGGTTAAAGGCTTGGTAGCCTGAATTCGAATTTTCCCAGCACGAGGGTTGCGATGGTAATGGAGGGCGGCGTCACGTAGCGAGTTGCTCATAGAATTTGTTTTTCGTTTTTTATAGGTTTTGTTGAAAGTGCTTGAAAATACCGACTTAGAAGTAATCGGTCTTACTTGAAATTTTGTTTACTCACTCTTTGTCAGCTTCGTGAGCTTGTACGTCGGCATGATAGGACGACCGAACCATAGGGCCAGATGCCACGTGTTTGAAGCCTAGTTCATTGCCGAAGTCACGCAATTCGTCAAATTCATCTGGGTGGACGTAACGCTCTACTGGCAGGTGGTTGAGGCTTGGTTGCAGGTATTGGCCAAGAGTAATCATGTCGCAGTCATGTTCTTTTAGGTCGCGTAAAACGTTTTTAACTTGATCGAGGCTCTCACCTATGCCCAGCATTAAGCCCGATTTAGTGTTTACCTGAGGATGGGCCGCTTTGAAGTTTTTGATTAAGTCGAGAGACCATTGGTAGTCCGATCCAGGACGTACTTTACGATAGAGTTCAGGAATTGTTTCTAAATTATGATTGAAAACATCGGGCGGATTGCTAGACATTAGTTCAACCGCAATATCCATACGACCTCTAAAATCTGGAACCAGTACCTCTATTTGGGTATCTGGTGTAAGTGCTCTGATCTCTTTAATGCAGTCAACAAAATGCCCCGCACCGCCATCGCGTAAATCATCACGATCGACCGATGTGATGACCACGTACTTTAGTTTCATTGCCGCAATTGTGTCGGCAAGGTGGCGGGGTTCATCCTGATCGAGCGCGAGTGGGCGGCCATGAGCTACATCACAGAACGGGCACCGTCGAGTACAGATGTCACCCATGATCATGAAGGTTGCGGTACCGCGAGTAAAACACTCAGAAAGATTAGGACAAGATGCTTCTTCACATACCGTATGTAGTTTGTTTTCTCGAAGAGTCTCTTTGAGTTGCTGTACCTTATTGCCTTGTGGTAAACGAATGCGGATCCAATCTGGCTTACGTAAAGGGGTGACGGTTTTCTCGATTTTAACTGGGATGCGAGCCATTTTTTCGGCTCCGCGCAGTTTTTCACCAGCGATAACGGGTTTGATTTTTGGGCGATTGCTTTTAACGGTAGTATCAGACATGTCCAAGCTGGGCTAAACTAGTAAAATATTCAAACGAGTGAGAAGTATAACAACTAATGTTAAAAAATGACGTATTACAAAGGTCTGATATAGAAGATATCGTCACTCGTTTTTATGAAGTGATGCTAAATGACCCGATAGTCGGCTTTATATTTACCGATGTGGCTAATATTGACCTTGAACAGCACCGGCCTATTATTATTAATTTTTGGAGTGACGTTGTGTTTCGAGAACACAACTACAGTGGAAATACCTTACAAAAGCACTTAGAGGTGCATCAAAAAATACCACTTCGAGCAGGGCATTTCACACGTTGGTTATTTCTATTTAATAAGGCGGTAGATGAGCGACACGCCGGAGA
>CAZFVP010000213.1:1658-2818 GCA_964522345.1 uncultured Gammaproteobacteria bacterium
GGGCTATATTCATAACCGGTTTGTTCGAAAGTTGTTAGTGTGTCTATATCGTTCACTTGATTTTGAATAATCCACGCCGACATTACACCACGAGCTTTCTTTGCAAAGAAGCTAATGATCTTATATTGACCATTTTTCCAATCTTTAAAGATTGGTGTAACAACGTCTCCAGCGATATCTTGCTTTTTTATTGATTTGAAATATTCATTTGATGCTAAATTTAAAAGAACATTAGAATCAATAGTTTTTAATTGTTTATTAATGTTTTTTGTGATGCGATCGCCCCAGAATTCATAGAGATTTTTACCTTCAATATTTTCAAGCTTTATTCCCATCTCTAAGCGGTAAGCCTGGATTAAATCCAGAGGCCGTAATACGCCATAAAGACCAGACAATATACGTAAATGGTTTTGCGCATATTCGAAGTCTTTGTCACTGAAATTTTCCGCTTCTAGGCCAGTGTAAACGTCTCCTTTGAAGGTCAAAATCGCCTGTTTGGCGTTCTTTTTATTAAACGGTCTGCTCCATGTGTGATAGCGCTCAACATTTAGTTCAGCTAATTTAGGGCTGATTTTCATCATCTTTTCGATATCAGATGGCGATTTTGTGGTTAATAGATCTATTAGTTGCTCACTCTGTTTCAACATGCTTGGCTGCGTGTGTTTGAGAGCTGCTTGAGCTGTTTCAAGGTCTAAGGTTTTCGCAGGAGAAATGACGATCAGCATTTACTTTCTCGATGATGAATATTAGGAACTTAATTTTACACATTTTTTTGTTTTGATGGCGACTTAAATAGCCGACCATGTGGCATTAAAAAATACCGTAGGTTTATTGTTAGTTTGCGTATCGGTCGGGTATTTAGTCAACATCGCTAATGTTCTTAGTTAGAAAAAAGTTAGCGCTAACATAACTAGTAAAAGAAATATTAGCTTAAACATGTGCTTTCCATTATCGGTAGATAAAATGAATCGGCCCTTAACGGTAAAAGAAAGCAAACTATATAAAACAGTGGCTTATATGGCTATTATGAGAATACTTATAACGTCCTAAGTACCAAGCTTACGTTTGTAAAGTTACTGTTACTAAGCGTTACATTTCGGTAGTTTGGGCTATGGTGCGTCGACAAGTACGTTGCGATGCATTACGGGAAATAACCTATT
>CAZFVP010000214.1:0-2718 GCA_964522345.1 uncultured Gammaproteobacteria bacterium
TAATTGGTATACAGCGGGGTGATATAGATTGAGCGAATCAACGCAGACAACTTTAAATGCTGACATTATAACGAATGCCGTGATTCAAAACTGGGTAAAAGCAAATCAAGAATGGGGTTTAGGGTTGATGGTAAATCCGGTGCCCAATGTTGGTAAACCTAACCCAGATCATATTCGTGGTAGGCGACTGACGAAGGCGTAGTTACAAAATCACCTTTTTGACACTAACACCGATGTGCCTATGTTAGACTCTCGGTCTATGATCAAGATTTCCCCCCAATTACTATTAGCTTGCTTGCTTTTGCTGTCTCAGACAGCATTGGTGTCGCATGATATTGAGCATTTGGGTGCAGCGCACAATGAGTTTTGTGCGGTCTATTTATCGCAAGATCATAGCGAATCTAATGCGGAGATCATTGCTACTCCGGTTGATCATGCTTGCCTAGAAAGTTTTCAAGTCGATCCAATTAGCGTACCTATCACTATTTCTGCCTTGAGTTACGCTTCTCGCGCCCCGCCAAAGCTACTTTTTTTCTCATAATTTGAGCTTATGCTCTATCCGCGGCTGTTTCTTTTGATTCAGCTGTATTTTAGTTATTCGGCTTTGCAGTCGATAACCTTATTAAGGCTAAACATGTTAAAAAAATCAGTATATGCGGTGCTGCTCGCTAGCGCAGCAACATCAACTGCGCTCTTGGCGCAATCTCAAGAAAACGAGCTAGAAGAGGTTCTCATTATAGCTCACCCTCTAGCAAGTGACGGAACGGCTCAGGCCGTGACTACGCTTTCGGGTGATGAGCTAGCGCGAAAAGTACAAGGCTCTCTCGGCGAGACTTTGTCGGAAGAAGCCGGCATTCAATCCGCAAGTTTTGGTTCTGCGGTAGGTCGCCCGATTATTCACGGCTTGGCCGGTGCGCGTGTAAAAACCACCGTTGACCGAATTGATACGCTCGACGTGTCGGTCACCAGTGGCGATCACGCTGTTGGTGTGGAACCGTTTGTGGCCGACCAGGTTACCGTTCTTCGTGGTGCAAGTACCTTGCTTTATGGCAGCGGCGCGATTGGTGGTGTTGTTGATGTGACAACAACTCGAATTCATTCCGAAGTGCCAGAAGAAACCAGTGGTCGCGTTCAGTTGCGCACCGCAGACAATGCCAATGCAAGTAACGGCGCATTCGTACTCGATGCTCCTCTAAGTGACTCAGTTGTTTTTCATGTCGATGGCTTTTTAAGCGATGCCGATGACTATGATATACCCGGGTTTGCCGAATCGGCTTTGCAACGCGCATCCGAAGAGTCAGAGGGCAGTGATGAAGGTGAAGAGGAAGAACCAGCCTTCGGAATTCTTGAAGGTAGTCGTGTAGAGCGAAGTGGTGTTGCGGTTGGTTTGAGTACGGTAGGAGAGCGTGGCTTTGCTGGCTTTACTATCAGCTCTCTCGATGCAGAATACGGATTATTTGGTGGTGCTGAAGAAGAAGAGGAAGAAGAGGAAGGCGGAGAAGAAGAGGGTGAAGGCCCAGGTATAATCGATTTAGAACAAACACGGTTTGATTTTGAGGCGCAATTAAATAACCCGTTTGCTGGTGTTGAAAGTATTAATTTTCGTTTTGGCGTAAATGATTATGAACACTCAGAAATTGAACCAAACGGTGAAGTCGGCACGCTTTTTGAAAATGATGCATGGGAAGGTCGTGTTGAGTTAAAGCATGAATCAATTGCTGGGTTTGATGGAGCATTTGGCCTTCAATTAGGCAATCGTGAATTCAGTGCTCTTGGCGAGGAAGCGTTTGTTCCTCCAGTAGAGAGCGATAGCGTAGGTTTATTTTGGGTTGGGCAACGCACTTTTGGTGACTATCAATTCGAGACTGGAATACGCTTTGAGCAGACCGATTATGAGCCAAGTATTGCTGGCCTAAGCGACACTGATTTCGATACGGTAAGCGCGTCCTTTGGCTTAATTCGCACAATCAGTGAAAACCTCACATTGTCTGGCTTACTTGATATCGCCGATCGTGCTCCGACAATTGAAGAACTTTTTAGTAATGGGCCGCATTTAGCGACACGCTCATTTGAAATCGGAGACCCTAATTTGCAAGAAGAAAGCGCAACTGGGCTGACTTTATCTGCGGGTTATAACAATGAGATACTTCAGTTTGATGCAAGCGTCTACGTATTAGATTTTTCAGACTACATTTATGAAACCAATACAGGTGAGATCGAAGACGGGCTTCCCGTGTTTCAATTCCAACAAGATGATGCTCGTTTTACTGGGGTGGACCTAAAAGGTTTAGTGCATTTGGGTTTAGTCGGTAATGGTGACTTGGACTTCAATTTTCTTTTTGACTATGTTCGAGGTGAGCTGGACTTAAACTCCAACGCCGACGATGATTTACCACGTATTCCGGCTTCTCGAGCCGGGATAGGGCTTTCTTGGGAGACGTCACAATGGAGCTTACGTGCCGACTACCTTCGGGTTAACAATCAGCGACGCGCGGCGGCATTCGAACTGCCTACTGAAGGGTATGATGATCTAAGCGTGTTTGTACAGAGAAAGGTCAATATTGCCGACAATGAGGTTAGCATCTTTCTACATGGGCGTAACCTAACTGACGACGAGCAGCGTGCCCACGGCTCGATCGTTAAAGACTTCGCTCCTGCACCTGGCCGTAGCTTTGAATTAGGAATTAAGTTGGACTTTTAAACTCGATTTATCCAGTT
>CAZFVP010000215.1:0-2701 GCA_964522345.1 uncultured Gammaproteobacteria bacterium
CACTCATATTGAAAAAGCTCAAACAGCAATCGAAGTCGGTAAGGATTATCACTCTCTTTCTAATCCAGAGCAGGTTAGAGTGACACATATTGCGCTAGATCTAACGGTTGATTTTGAGCAAAGGGTCATGCGTGGTACAGCTGGTATTGATTATGAAAAGGTTGATTTGAGTGCCAAGACAATAGTCTTAGATACTAACGATCTGACCATTAATAAAGTTATGGCTGGCAGCCAAGAGTTGGCGTTTAGTTTACAAGCTGACGATTCGTTTTTGGGTTCAGCCCTAGAGATAACCTTGCCTGAGACGGCTGAACGATTAGTTATTGATTACGCAACGTCACCGCAAGCCAGTGGTGTGCAATGGTTAACTCCGGTACAGACCGCTGGTGGTAAACAGCCTTTCTTATTTACTCAAGCGCAAGCAACACATGCTCGTAGTTTTATTCCATTGCAAGACTCGCCACAAGTACGTGTGACGTATGAAGCGACAATACGTACGCCTAAAGATTTGATTGCGGTGATGAGCGCTTCCAATGACCCTGATGCAGAACGCGATGGCGTGTATGAATTCGATATGCCTCAAGCTGTGCCGTCATACCTAATTGCATTGGCGGTAGGTGATCTAAAATTCAAAGCGATGGGTGAACGAACTGGTGTTTATGCAGAGCCCAGTTTGTTAGATGCTGCCGCTGCCGAATTTGAAGATACCGAGTCAATGTTGATTGCCACTGAAAAAACCTACGGGCCATATAGCTGGGATCGATACGATTTACTAATTTTACCGCCGTCGTTTCCGTTTGGTGGTATGGAGAACCCTAGGCTCTCGTTTATTACGCCAACGGTTATAGCTGGTGACAAAAGCTTAGTATCATTGATCGCGCATGAACTCGCGCACTCGTGGTCGGGGAATGCAGTGACTAATGCCACTTGGCGTGATCTTTGGTTGAACGAGGGCTTTACCACGTATCTTACTTATCGAATCATGGAAATTGTTTACGGTACCGATCGATTTAATATGGAGGCGGTGCTGGGCTATCAAGATTTAGAAGAAGATTTAGGTAGTTTAGATGCCAACGATCAAATTTTAGCGATTGATTTACGTGGGCGCGACCCTGATGATGTTTTCTCGAATATCCCGTATGAAAAAGGAGCCCTATTTTTGCGTGAGATTGAACATAAAATTGGCCGCGATAACTTTGATCTATTCTTAAAAAATTACTTCAAGGAGTTTGCCTTTCAAAGCATCACCACAGACCAGTTTATTGATCATCTTAAGAAAACCTTATTGGTAGACCATGCTGATCAATTAAGTATCGAGCGTATTAATCAATGGATATTTACCGCCGGAGTACCCGAAGATGCGCCCAAGCCTGAGTCAGATGCATTTAGTGTTGTTGATTCTGTGCGCAGCGGCTGGCTCGAAGGAGATTTACAAGCGAATAACATTGATACTCAAAACTGGACAGTGCATCAATGGTTGTACTTTCTAAATAACATGCCTGAAATTATGAGTGGCGAAAACATGTCAGCGTTGGACGCAGCTTTCGATTTAACCAACTCTAGAAACAATGAGATTGCTCATAGTTGGTTGTTGATGTCAGTAAAGAATTGGTATGAGCCAGCCTTACCTCGCTTACACGAGTACTTAACCAGTATTGGACGTAATAAGTTAGTTAAACCGTTATATCGTGAGCTGTCTAAAACGACTAAAGGCAAAGCATTAGGCAGTAAAGCGTTTAAACAAGCTAAGCCTGGCTATCATCCGCTAACGGTGAAAGCCAATGAAGGTTTCGTAGACTAGCGAGCCTTTGATTTAATCGCTTGCAAGGGCTAAATTCTCCGTGGTGTGGCGCGAAATAAATATTTGTATGCAAAAAGACGCCCCGCTGATCGCCTAAAAACGCCTGCTTTTGGTGCCGCGGGGAATTTCATTCTAAGTAGTTTTAGCATCTCGCCTCTAATGCATCTGAACTAATCAATTGGACATAACTTAAAAAGGATCAAACATATCTCTGTCGGGGTAATAAATTTATAGTAACGACAGATACATTAATGACGTGTGTGCATGAGGAATTAATAATGAATAACTTATCCCAACAAAACGTAACGATTTATTCGAAAGATTATTGCCCGTATTGCAAAGCTGCAAAGCGAATTTTGCAAGCTAGAGGTATTTCGTATAATGAAATAGATGTGCAGCTCCAGCCGGAGATGTTAGCCGAAATGGTGGCCCGCAGTAAGCGAAGAACAGTGCCGCAGATTTTCTTTGGTGACGAGCATATTGGTGGTCACGACGACCTTGTTCGTTATTACAAAGGAAGGGCCGCTTAGAGGCTCTTTTGTCCCGCTACTTATTACGTTACGAACAGATAAATTTAGCCCTAGCTCTGATTATATTTAATCGCGTGCGAGAGTTAAATTCTCCGTCGCTCGCCTAAAGCTCCTACTTTTGGTACGGCGGGAATTTCACTGATTTTACTTATAAAAGTAGGCAGCTATTCAACTTTGTATTAGGCTCAAGGTATTCGGTTTTTATATTCGACCTGGAGATTACCATGGGTTACAACAAACCACTCGTTAACACTCGAAAACGCAGGGCTGAGACCGTTTGCCCGCTAGATTGTGCCGATACCCGTAGTTTGAACGTTGATATTCGTGGTCAACAGATAGTAAGCGTGCGTGGCTCGAAAGCTAACCCGTT
>CAZFVP010000216.1:0-2686 GCA_964522345.1 uncultured Gammaproteobacteria bacterium
TTTATTGAGAAGTTACCCGAAGGTTATAGTAGCTTTCTAGGCGAACAAGGCGTCCGCCTTTCTGGCGGCCAACGTCAAAGAATTGCCATCGCTAGAGCAATTTTAAAGGACCCCGAGATACTACTATTGGACGAGGCAACATCAGCCTTAGATGCAGAGAGCGAACATCGTGTTCAGCAAGCACTAGAAAACCTAATGCACGGTCGAACCACCGTGATTATCGCGCATCGACTAGCAACGATTCGCAATGCTGATTCTATTGCCGTCTTGGAAGATGGGGAGCTAGTAGCCCAAGGTAAACATGACGAGCTAATCGAGAGCTCTCAATTATATAAGCGTTTATCTGAGCTTCAATTTCAAGAACGTTCTGAGCTCTAGGTCGTAATGTAAAACGACGAAACCAACTAAGGCAATATTTTCATAAAAGGTTTAACCATTACCGACTGATAAACGCCGTTCAAATTATACGGGTCATTGTTAGCCCACTCCTGCGCTTCAGATAACGAGTCAAACTGTACAACAATTAAGCTACCGCTAAAACCAGCGTCACTTGGTTTAAGAGAATCTTCTGCCGGATGAGGCCCTGCGATTAACACTCGACCGACATCATTTAACTCGGTTATACGCGCAATATGAGCAGGCCTATGTACTTTTCTTAGCGGCAAGCTATTTTCGACGTCTTGACTAATAATTGCGTACCACATTAGTGAAGCATTCCTGAATTCACCGAATGCGCCTCTTCGACTCGTTCCACCTGGATATCACGGTAACGTTCAATCCCCGCTTCAACCATTGATTGAGCAATATCGATCTTATCCATTGGCATTAAATCATCGACCTGATCAGATATCGTGATAAGCACTAGCGGTTCATCAGGGTTATCTGAACGGCGTAAGGCAATATCGCCATTTGCGAGTTGCACAAGTTCTATTCTTGATTCGGAGGTGTCATCTGACATATCTATTCTCAGTCTGCGTAACTTGAAACAGTTTTCATAACGCTCATAAGAAATGGTTTATAGTGTCTTACTCTAATAAAAACAAGCCGATAGACACGTATAAGTATGAAATTTTGGAAAAAGTGCATTCTGGCAGTCATATTGTTGCTAGTAATTTTTGTAATTTACATTTTGCTCAACATTCGTAGCTTAACGGTAGAAACAATTAGCCAAGATATTCATGTGATTCGAGGCATGGGTGGAAACACCACGGTTCTAAATACAGACGCAGGCGCAGTTGTTGTCGATAGCATGACATTTAAAATGCAAGGCTCCCTGATACGTAAAAAAGCCGAAGAGCTAACGGGCAAAGATGTGGTGCTATTAGTTAACACTCATTATCATCTTGACCACACTCACGGAAACCCTGGTTTTAAACCGGGTACACAAATAGTTTCAACTGAAAGAACCTTATCTCACCTATTAGCTCTCGATGCAAAAAACTGGCAGGGAGATGCGGCTGACTTGCTTCCTAACGATACATTCACTGATCGCCGAACATTCGCATTAGGTAACAAAACCATCACTGTCCTTCACCCCGGAAAGGGCCATACCGACGGTGATTTAGTGGTACTCTTCGAAGAAGATAAAACGCTGGTCATGGGCGATTTGTTTTTCAATCACCACTACCCAAATATTGACCTCGAAGCAGGCGGCTCGGTACAAGCGTGGCCTGCGACGATCGACACTGTATTGAAACTTGATTTTAACCGGGTAATACCTGGCCATGGAAACACCACAGATCGAAATGGCCTTAGTGCTTTCAAAGATTTCATGAGCCAACTCGCAAAGATTGGTCGTTCAGCGGCGACACAAGATATCACTCTTGAAAATGTTTTAACGTCGACCGAGTTAACAACCGATGCAAACTATCATCCGATCAAGTTTGCTGGCATTTCGCTTGGCCTTGATAGAGAATTCGTGCTGCGACGAGCTTGGGAAGAAAGTACAAAAAATTTCGAACTGCTGAACCCTGCTGAAAATTAAGCCTTAGATAATAGTAAATATGAGTAATAAACTAAAAGCGGTGTTCTTTGATCTAGACGAGACCCTGATAGAAAATAAAATTCCAGTGCGTGAACTATTCGCGCGAATGTATTTCGACTTTGAAGAACAGCTCGGTGAGCAAAATAAGGAAGTTTTCTTCTCAACATTGAGGCAGCAAGCAGCCAATCTGTGGGGTTCTATGTTCGACACAGATATAGCGCCAGAGCAGCAGTTTGTGAATTGTTTCGCCAGCTGTGTCGAAGCAACCGACTCTGCTAGTGGTGATGGAGCGCTTACAATTGGGCAAAGTATGTTCGATCACTATGAAAACCTGAGCTCTAATAATGTGGTATTTCACGACGGTGCCGTTGAGTTAATCACTGAGCTAAACAGCCGAGGTATTATTACCGGCCTAATTACTAACGGCATGGAACAAATTCAACTCGGTAAAGTACATGCGCTTGATATCCATAACATGGTTGACCATGTTACCGTCAGCGCCCAAGCGAGAGCCCATAAACCTCAGTCACCTGTGTTTAACTTAGCATTAGAAAGAGCAACCGTTTCTGCCGATCAGGCAATTCAAATAGGCGACCATGCAACTAACGACGTAGCGGGTGCCATTAGAGCAGGTATGGGGGGAGTGTTTTACAACCCTGGCGATTTAGTATTAGAGGAATCGTTTGCGGATCTTGCCGAACG
>CAZFVP010000217.1:0-2635 GCA_964522345.1 uncultured Gammaproteobacteria bacterium
ATAGAAAATTTTCGGTTAGTTATTACAAGAATGAAAAACTTATTGCCTTAGATGCTCTGAATTCTCCTGCTGAATTCATGAAGTCAAAGAAGCTGATTGTCAACGCATTATCAGAGTAGGTCAGCTGACGTTTGTGTTCGAATATCGAGTTTTCCAATTTTATATTCGTGCAAATAATCGCCTAATTTTAGGCATTAAATTGATGTTATTAATATGATTTTTGCCCGTCTAACTCAAAAGAGACGGTCGAAGTAATGAGGAAAAACACATGAGAAAATTAGTACTAACCATCGCGTTGTTAATGGGCACAGTTACGGTATCGGCGGATGTTGATACAAAGTTAGATAATACGACAGATTGGCAGGTAAGTAGTGTCGGTGATCAAATAAATAGCACCTATCACGATGGTTGGTCGACCGTGACCGATGATGATTTAACCTTGTATTTTGGTTCCAATCGCCCTGGTGGTTTCGTTAAAACTAACCCTGAAGACGACTGGGGTTTAGGCGCCGACGGTACACCTACGCGGTATGATATGTATGTTTCTCATCGAGAAAATGTCAATGAGCCTTGGGGTAAACCAAGCTTGCTACCCGAGTCGGTTAACTCTATATACAATGATCACAGTGCGGCACAATCTAGCGATGGCCACTACCTGTTTTTTGCTAGTGACCGACCCGGTGGTTGTGGGGATTTAGATTTATATGTGAGTTATCGTGAAGATATTAATGACGATAACGGATGGCAAGCTCCAAAGAATCTAGGTTGTCAAAAAGACGGAGGGCCAAACGGAGTTGCGATTGATTCTTGCCCCATCATGCACCAAGAAGGCGATGAAATTAAAATCTACTTTACTGCTTCTACTACCCCGAACCCGGCGACACTCGACTATAAAGTTACTACCTTTGATGTAAAAAGTATGACGGCAAAAGGTGAACATACAATCAATATAAGTACTAGTCATCTAGATGGGCATATTGATCCAAGATTTGGTTATGTTTGGGCTGCTTTACCTGAAGGTGAAGGTGGAAGTGATATTTGGCAATCTTCTCGCATAGAGGGTGATGAATGGAGTGTGCCTCAGAACCTTGGTGCTTCAATCAACACAGAGTATGAAGAGCAGCTGCCTGCTCCAGTTAATGACGGTAATAAAATTTATTTTCCATCAAACCGCCCTGGCGGAAAAGGTGGTATGGATATCTATCAAGCCGAGCGTAAATAGTAGGATCAAATCAGTTTGATTAACTTATCGCAAACTACCGACCGCCTCAGCCGATTAAGAATACGGCACATCAGGCCGTATTCACGGGCAGGAATTACGATGTGCCTTCCTGTACTTTTCGATCGTACTCTTCGGTAGTAATTGTGCCGCCTTCTTGTTCAGCACGTCCGAGGTCTTTGGGTTGCAGAACGTCTTGAAGTAAGTCGATGCGTTTCCATGCTGGGAACGGCTGGTTCCCTTTTGCATCTGGAACGTATTTTGAGTTTTCAACTCTTTGGTGTTTGTGAATGTAACGAGCGCAGTTATAGAATACTGAAGTTACATCAATTTCTACCACCATATTAGAGCCGGGAAAAAGTTCAAGTAAGTCTGGATTTTTGCTGACCGAGGCCGAGCCTTGCACACGAACTCGCAGCGGTGTCTCCATGTCGATAAAGAGCATGCCGACATTGCAAGTCTCCTTAACGTTACCCATTGAGTAAAACATGCCATTACCATCGTAATTTGGGAAGACTAATTTGCTCGGACTGACGACACTAACCAAGCCAACGGGGCCACCTTTGTATGAGACCGTTGGCTCGCCTGAACTGTTTACGGTCGATAGAAAAAAATAGTCGAGTTTGGAAATGAAATCAATTTGCTCTTGTTGCAACTCATCACTAACAATTGCGGCAACCACGGCATCGGCAAGGTTCTTGCTGTCGTGCTCACGCTGAATCTCGCGCTGAGATTGGGTATAGAACTCTTCAGGAGTCGGCATTTTATATCCTCGTAACGCTTTCTGGATCACACATAGCTCAGGCTTAAACTAAGTGTTGCTTAATATGGCTGACGTGAGTTAAGCACAGCGGTTTTGAATTGGCAAACCAGCAAGCGCGATACATTTGGGTGCATGAGCCTTGTATCGAGGAAGCTTAAGGCATTGTATTTATTGACCTATTGTTCATAGTTAGGGGTATTAGGCTTCAATATTTCCGTAAGGATTGTGCCGGAAAAATCAATAAATTGTGCCTTTTATGCATGACTCGAACATCGTCGCGAGCTTGTTTTCTACTTAGCAAAAAACAATTCGTTGGTTTAAGCACTATTTTTTGCCTCGATTTAAAAGTTAACAAAATTAATTAGTTTTGTTCTAGCTTGTGCACATAATGCGTAGAAAACAGGAGTAATTACTTTGTCTGTAAGGTGATTTTGACCGGAATTAGGGGCTTTATTAATGCTATTTTTTTATTAAAAAAACATATATATCAATGTTTTATGTGTTTTTTGGGTATGGCTTTTAAATGCGGTGACCTTGTGCATGAAATGACAAGAGGTAGTGCCTTTTTCGTCATGGCGCTGAGTCTTTTTTTAGCAATATAATTAACACATTAACTAAATTGGCTGTCTGAATTGGTGTTCAGAGTAACTATA
>CAZFVP010000218.1:0-2462 GCA_964522345.1 uncultured Gammaproteobacteria bacterium
ATCGAAGGCTACGAAATACTTGTCACTAGCGGCGTAGCCATGATGGCAATTTTACTGGTAGCGGTAATTGCCTTCTACCTTGTTAAGCACGGGCTTATTCGCTTAATCAACAAACTGATTTCTAAAACTAAATCCAATCTCGACGATGTACTAATTAAGCATAAGGTTTTCAGCCGTGTCGCCTACTTAATACCCGCGTTCCTAGTTTATAAATTAACACCGCAAGCGCTCACGAATTACCCGTTGTTAAGTAACATTATCGTTACTATTGCCGCGATCTATATGGTGGTTATCATCGTTTTGATTATTGATGCATTTATCAATTCACTACTTGAGATTTATCATTCGTTTTCAATATCAAAAAGAGTACCTATTAAAAGCTTCGCGCAAATAGCAAAGCTCATAACCTATTTGTTCGCGATGATTGTGATCGTCAGCTTGGTCATCGGTGAATCGCCACTCAATCTATTTGCGGGCTTGGGCGCAATGACAGCCGTATTAATGTTGGTGTTTAAAGACCCCATTCTTGGCTTTGTTGCGGGTCTTCAACTAAGCTCGAACCGCATGGTCGCGATCGGCGATTGGGTTGATATTCCGCAACATGAGGCCAGCGGTGATGTGCTTGAAATTGCGCTCACTACGGTTAAGGTTCGTAATTTCGACAACACCATTACTACGGTTCCAACTCAAAGTTTAATCAACGACTCGTTTAAAAACTGGCGTGGCATGCAAGAGTCGCCTGGTAGGCGCATTAAGCGATCGATTTATATTGACGTTAACTCAATTAAGTTTTGTGATGACGATGCCCTAGCTCGATACAGTAAAATTGATTACATCAAAGAGTACTTAGAAGCCAAGAAAAATGAGGTGCATGCGCACAATGAGCGAACAACCTCACACCAAGAGTCGAGCGCAAATGGGCGGCGCCTAACTAATGTCGGAACCTTCAGAGCCTACGTTTTGGCGTATCTAAAGCATCACTCTGATATTAATCAAAACCTGACCATTCTCGCACGCCAATTAGCACCTACCGACAGCGGATTGCCCATCGAAATTTATGCCTTTAGTGCCGACAAAAATTGGGCCAACTACGAAGCTATACAAGCCGATATCTTTGATCACCTCTTTGCGGTGATACACGAATTCGATTTGCGTGTTTTCCAAAAACCGAGTGGCGTTGACCTACAGAGACTAGATCAAGGTTGAGTCGAACAAAGCTATCAGTAATCTAGCTTGGTCTAACTTTTCAGCTCAGGCTTATTTCTAAGAGATTTAACAAAAGGCGATAGAAACGTAAATTATTTAGTATTTTAACGCAATATTGGCTGTTAAGATTTAGCTAACACTAGTTACGATGAGGCGCCCCATCATGAAACCTGAAGTCATTGCCATATTTTGTATCTTTTTCGGTTTTATCATCTTAGAGATTTTGTTCACTCATTTCTTTAACAAAAAAGACCAAACTCGAGATGATGCCATTGTTGAAATAGTCGGCACCTTGATGTTAACAATCGTTACTCAACCGTTGGTTATTCTCGGGGGCTTTACCGTTGCGTCATTAATAGCACCGCAAGCAGGTGGTATGTTAGAAAGCTGGCATTTTTTGAGCGTGTTCGCCTTATTTTTAATCTTTGACGATATGAGCCAATACTGGTGGCACCGGATTTCGCACATGGTGCCGTGGCTATACAAATTACATCGACCTCACCATAACGCTAACTATCTGTCGATTCGTGTAGTTTATCGCAACAATATTTTTTACTACTTTTTAATGCCCGGTCTCTGGTTCTCTGGTGCGTTAATTTATCTCGGTGGTGCGTGGGTTTACTCTTTTTACTTAGTGATGAAAATGAGCGTCATCTTTGGCGCACATAGTGACGTGCGTTGGGATGCACCTCTATATAAAATCAAATGGTTGTCGCCAGTAATGTGGTTGCTTGAACGAACGATCTCAACACCAGCCACACACAGCGCACATCATGGCAAACACGTTAGCGATGGTATCACCAACTATAAAGGCAACTTTGGCAACATGTTGTTTTTTTGGGATGTGCTATTCGGAACGGCCAAAATAACGCGTAAATACCCTAAACAAATGGGGGTGGAAAATTTGCCCGATACCACAGCCGCTGAGCAGCTTATTTGGCCTTTAGTTAATGTAACCCCAATGCCAGTGGCGACCCCTGACCGTAAGTCTGCTTCTTAATATAAAATTAGATCTTTACCGTGAATTCATTTTGTATAATTGCGGGTAATGAGAGCATCCTATCACCCGCAATATGTAACTCAATCAAGGCTACTTGACTAGATCGATTTTAATATGAGTACGTTGAACAGCTTTCTCGCTCATAAACTTCTGAATTACCTGCGTAACTTCAGGCGAAGACATAAACAAGTTGTGGCCAGCATTCTCGACGGTGATGATGGTCGCATTGCTTAAGCCTCTAACCGCTTCCTTTTGG
>CAZFVP010000219.1:0-2386 GCA_964522345.1 uncultured Gammaproteobacteria bacterium
AAATACCTTGGAGGGAATGGCAACACTTCCAATTCGTACTCCAGACCCATTTCTTCCATAGCCCATAATGGGCGCAAGGACCTCGCGTTGTGACAATGCCATAGTTTCATACTGTAAACCTGAGTTTCATATTGTAAACTTGAGTTTTATCTCTATAAGCCTATTTACCGTGCGGCTAAGTCACGCATAATTTCTTCCGAGCCACCGCCGATGGCACTAACTCTAACTTCTCGATATATTCTCTCGACTCGACAGCCACGCATATAGCTAATGCCGCCCATTATTTGCATTGCTTCGCGAGCACAAAACTCCATCGTTTGACTGCTTTGAACTTTCAGTAACGCGATTGCAGCCGCGTCTTCACAACCTAATTGTATTTGTCGCGACACGGCCTGTATGTAACTGTCAGTTGCTTGTATTTTACGCATCATTTCTACAATTTTATGTCGTATAACTTGATGGTCCGCTAAACGTTTTCCGAATGTTTTTCGCTCCTTAGCCCACTCTACTGCGTCCTCAAAACATATCTTCGCTGCGCCGTTCATACCGGCCGCCATCGCCATTCGCTCCGAATTAAAATTATTCATTATTACCTTAAAACCCTGGTCTTCAACACCGAGAAGGTTCTCAACGGGTACCCGAACGTCGTCAAAGTAAATGGTTGCGGTATCAGAACACCACCAACCTTGTTTGCGGTCTAAGCTTGTTCGACTGACACCTTCTAGACCCGCGGGAATAAGCAACGCAGATATACCAGCCGCTCCATCAGGGCTAGTTCTCACGGCAGTGGTGAACCAATTGGCCTTCATTCCTCCGGTGATATAGGTTTTTGATCCATTGACAATGTAGTACTCACCCTCTCGAGTCGCTGTGGTGCTAAGTTGCGCGACATCGGAGCCTCCTCCAGGTTCGGTGATCGCCAAGGAAATTCTTTTTGTCCCGTTAATAACCGCTGGAGCTACCTCGTTCTTAAGATGCTGTTGAGCAAAATTTACTACCGGAGGCAAACCAATATTATGCACCATTAGCGAAGCACCTACTCCTCCAACACCGATATATGCAAGCTCTTCATTGAGTATATTTTTATGCCAGATATCAATGCCCTTATTAATTCCTCCAAACTCTTCAGGATAACCCAAACCAAGAATTCCCATCGCAGCCGATTTACGCCAAAGATCATCGGGAATATCTCCCTGCTCGTCCCACTCTTCGGCAAACGGCCGTACTTCTTTCTCAAAGAAACGCCGCAGCTGCACTTGCCACTCTTTATGTTCGTCTGTTAAGTAACCGTTAGGCAGACAAACATTATCTAAATTGATCGACATATTTTTCTCTCTTTACAATTCTGTCAACAGAATGAGCATAGCCCACTAAAGTTAACGCGTTTAGTCACAATTACGACGACTATCTTTTTGGAGGCAGAGGGATCAGCAACGATGTGTTTGCCAGATACGCTTGATACTCAGGGTCATCGCCCCAGCGTTGTTTAGATTTTTTTGCAAGGGTCGGAATGCCACTAACTTTAGTTAATAGCAAGAACACGAACACAGGGGAAATCAGGGTTACCCATTGAAAACCACTTAATACAGGTATAGCCAGTATTGCCATACCGAGCCAAAGCGTCATTTCGCCAAAATAATTGGGGTGTCGAGACCAAGACCATAAACCCGTAGTAATAAACTTGCCTTGGTTACTAGGCATGCGGCGAAAAGCACGTTTTTGAGCGTCTGCCATTATTTCGATAACAAAGCCAAAAGCCCAAACCCCTAACCCAAGAAAGCCTATAAACGCGATTGGCTTATTGTTTTCGCCGGTAATAATTGCCAAAGCGCAGGCGGCCGTCATTAAGGCCCACAAGCCTTGGATTGTCCATGCGATAAAGAAACGACTAGGGTTAGTTTTGATTTCATCAAAACGGTCATCATGCCCATCTTGATTAATACGAATAAACAAAAATGTGCCAAGCCTTAATGCCCAGGTAACTACCATAAGAGCGGCTAGCTTCGCTCTGCTACTCAATTCCGGCGTCAAAGTAACGGCCAAACCGATAAGCGAGAGATAGGTTAAACTACCAACTAGGTCATAAAATTTTTCGGTTTGTGCAGCATTAG
The DNA here is from genome assembly GCA_964522345.1 of uncultured Gammaproteobacteria bacterium. GTDB lineage: Bacteria > Pseudomonadota > Gammaproteobacteria > Arenicellales > Arenicellaceae > Arenicella. The sequence goes on from CAZFVP010000219.1 coordinate 2,112, forward strand.
ACGGGATAAATGCAATCCAGTTAATTAAAAATGCCCAAGCGCCACAAATAACGAACACAGGTATATTTCCGTATTGCGCGCCATTATCCCCACCCGCAATACTGATGCCACCACCAATTAGTAGAACAACTAATAGAATAATGAGTCTTTTTAGGATGTCATTTTGCATACGTTAACGGCCTTAATTATTGCTTATCGCTTGAGGTTATATTCGGCTGCTCAAGCATACAATGAAAACTGGGAATTTTGCGTAAAAGGCGCAAATTTCAACCCTG
>CAZFVP010000220.1:0-2256 GCA_964522345.1 uncultured Gammaproteobacteria bacterium
TGTTTGTAAACGACTACTGGTGAAGGCATCATTATGAAAAATCGAATGTGTACTTGATCAATCATCATTATTATCACGTTATAAAAGAATCATTAATTCGAACTGACCATACTGATTGAGTTTTTGGTTACGATGGGCTTTAAAGAAAATGGCAAAGAAGGTTTGCCAATTTAGTCTCACTACCGTTTGTTTCAGTTTGTTAGGCATGCATTGTCACAACTCTTGTAAAATGCGACTAACTGCTCGCCAATATTAATTCAGTCTCAGGTTGCCAAAACATTTAATTTATCATTTTTCAAAAGCAGTGAGATAGTGAAAATCGACAATGTCTGTAAAAGAACACTTCATTTTACTACGTAGCATATACAGTCTAAATAACGACGTCATAAACAGTCCTCACTGTTAATTAAGGAATAACGGGGAAATAGTCGCTAATCCGCCGTTCAGACCCCTCATCCGTGCGAACAGATTCCGAAAGTTAAGCTATATCTCGATTATGTACCTCACGCGAACGTGCCTGTCTATTCCTAATAATAAACAGGCATTATCAAAAATAGACAGTTGCAATGATATTTCTATTGACTAATTATAGAAAAGGCTCTTGGGCCACTAACCCAAGAGCCTTAATAAAAATAGAAAGCACTCATTTTGGCTATCTATTCTCTCAACACCGACATCATGTCTTATTGAGACCCGGTAAACCTAGTGATGATGAAGGTTGGAGACACCTGTTACAGGTTTCACTAAGATTACACGGACGTAACGCGGGGTATATCGCGTTAATTAAAAGATATCACATTGGCGGCCATCAGCTGACACTTTATGACAATATTCAGCGTGATTTTCCGTAAAATCATGTGTTATTTGACAAACGCTTAAATAGTAATATTAAAGAGGGCTTTTTAAGTCTGTTATTATTTACATCTAAACTCTCACAGCCACTACGCAGCAATTCAATGGATGCATTAACCGCTCTACACACACGCAATTCAACCAACCTACTTTGTGAGCCTGGCCCAAACAAAGAGCAAATGAATAATATCGTGAAAGCAGGTCTACGCGCCTGCGATCACCGTTCTTTGACGCCGTGGAAGTTTCTGCTAATTGAAGGCGAGCACCGAAAACAATTCGGGGAACTCATGATCAAAGCAAAAGAATCGACTGACAAAGCGGCTCTATCAGCTGAATTAGTATCAAAACTTCAAAGCAAACCCTTGAGAGCCCCTACAATATTAGTCGTCGTAGCGAAGATCGTAACTCACAACAAGGTGCCTGAAATTGAACAAATTTTGTCCGCTGGTGCTGCCGCTCAAATGATCATGACCGCGGCTCATGCACAGGGCGTGGGAGCCATCTGGCGTTCAGGTAGTATGATGTTTACAAAAAAGATGCGAGAAGGCCTTAATTTAGCTGAGACGGACCAAATAGTCGGGTTTATATACTTAGGAACTCCTAAAGTAGTAAAACCGCTTCCAGAGCTCAACGTTGACGATTTCCTAGAGCGCTGGACCGGTGAATAAGGTCAATATTTAGAACTGGCTTTCTGGGGTAGTAATCACTAGGCCATCCATCTCGTCACTGATTTTTATTTGGCACGCTAAACGAGAATTTTCCTTTACGTCTTCAGCAACGTCTAACATCTCAGCCTCGAGGTCCTCAGGCTTGCCAACGATGTTTAACCAGTTTTCAGACACATAGACGTGACAAGTCGCGCATGCACAAGCGCCTCCACAGTCAGCATCAATACCTGGAATATCATTTGTAGTCGCTGCTTCCATGACACTATCGCCAGCTACACCATCGACCGCACGTTCAGTTCCTTCAAAATCAATAAAGGTAATCTTAGGCATTTCAATCTCCGTCAAAACGTGTAGAACACGTATATATAGATAAATTTGAGTGAGTTTACGAGGAGTTATTTCAGCGCGCAAGGACATGTATTCAATCACGAATATCGATGCCGATAGAACGCTATCAAGCAAAAAAACCAACCCATTAACGGGAAAGCCTTTTCTATTTTGGTGTCCAGAGAGGGACTTGAACCCTCACGACTTGCGTCACTACCCCCTCAAGATAGCGTGTCTACCAATTCCACCACCTGGACATTTTCTTTAACTGTTCAGACCCAATAGTGCATTCTTAACTCTATTTTCGACACGCTACGCGTGCACTGAACTCAGGCGTTGCCTTCGCAGCACTAAAACCTCGCGGTTCGTCGTCTACCAATTCCACCACCTGGACATTTTCTTTAACTGT
>CAZFVP010000221.1:0-2253 GCA_964522345.1 uncultured Gammaproteobacteria bacterium
TTTGCATAAATGGTTTTTAATTGAGTGTAGTATTCAATTGCTTGCAGGCCATTTTCTCGGCCAATTCCTGATTGTTTATAACCACCAAATGGAACCTCGGCGGGTGTGACGTTGTATTCGTTAATCCAAACTATACCGGCTTGTATTTTATTGGCGACGCGATGTGCACGGCTAAAGTCTTGAGTGAACACGGCGCCAGATAAACCAAACTCGGTGTCATTTGCTCGGCGTAGTACGTCATTTTCGTCGGTGAATGGCATGATAGAAAGCAGAGGACCAAAGACTTCCTCTTGAACAAATTCCATGTCGTCGGTGCAATCGGCAAAGATGGCGGGGCTTATATAAAAACCTCCTTCTAGGTCAGCGGAGTCAAGCGTGTCGCCACCACAGATATGTCGTGCGCCACTGGTTTTAGCGATCTGCATATAGGTCTTAACTTTTTCATAGTGCTCGGCCGACACTAGTGGGCCCATATCGGTGGTTTCATCGAACGGGTTTCCTATTTTCATAGCATTAGCGCGTTTAGCTAATTTATCGATCACCTCTTCATAGATATTCTGGTGAACAAAGACTCGTGTGCCGTTAGAGCATATTTGCCCCGACGAGTAAAAGTTAGCCGCCAGGATTCCGTTGATCGCATTGTCTATCTTGGCGTCGTCAAACACAATGATCGGGGATTTCCCTCCGAGTTCCAAAGTGACTTTTTTCAAGTCCTTTGCACTATGTGCCATTACGATCTTGCCGGTATCAACTGACCCGGTGAGCGTGATTTTCGAAACGTCTTTGTGACTAATGAGTGCTGAGCCGGTATCACGCGCGCCTTGAACTACGTTAAAAACACCATTTGGTAGGCCGGCTTCAGTATAGATTTCAGCTAACTTTAATGCGGTTAAGGGGGTTTGCTCCGACGGTTTAAATACCATGGTATTGCCGCAGGCTAAGGCAGGGCCAGATTTCCACATGGCAATTTGAATCGGGTAATTCCATGCGCCAATACCCGCACAAACACCGATTGGCTCTCGGCGAAGCATGGCAAAAGCATCAGGGGGTAAATCAATGTGTTGGCCGTGCAAAGTTTGCGCCACGCCTGCGTAATACTCCATCACTTGCGCCCCAGAAATTACATCAACACAATTTGTTTCCGAGATGGCTTTGCCGGTATCAAGAGTTTCAAGCTCAGCAAGCTCTTGGTTTCGCTCTCTTAATATTCGAGCTGCTCTGCGAATGATATTACCGCGCTCAGCGGCGGGCACTTGTGACCATGTTTCAAAGGCCGTTTTCGCTGCTTCTACCGCGGCGTCTATTTCAAACTGGCCCGCAACTTCGACATCACAAATCTTCTCACCATTGCCGGGGTAGATGGTGCTGAAAGTTTCTTTACTAAGGTTAGGCTGATACTCGCCGTTTATATAGCTGCGTTGCGTATCTAACTTACTGCTCGGACCATAGTGAGCTTTGTTACTCATACTGAATCTCTATCGGGAATAAATGTGTTTGAAGGCTGTCTGTTAAATTTTGGTTAAGCTCTTGGCTGAGTCACTATTTTTCTGTAGCGGCAGCATCGGCGGCTTGTTGTAACGCTTGCATGTATTCGTCTGGGTCTAAATACATTAGGTTAACCGTCGACAGCCCTGGACCGAGTTGTTTAAAGCCACACACCATGACGTTTGTTTGATCGCCATCTTTAACAACACCTGGAACATTAAATAAAGTTTCGCCAGTCTCGCTGCTCATGGCATTTAATGGTTGATCGTTTTCAATACGCGTTTTGAGGCCGAGCATCATCATGGCTAAGGTTTTGCGAAACTTACCGAAATTCAACTTGCCGACATAAAGTGAAGAGTCTAAGGTTAATTCACAAAATATTTCGCCCGCGTCGCCAGTATCAATACGCATAAATGGTGCTGACGACCCTTTTGAAATGGTGTTATACAAGCTTTTGGCTGAATCTCTATTGTCAGCGTAAAAATGTCTATTTAGATTTTCATGAACCGCGGCTAATAATAGTTTTGGAGCGAGGCTAACTTCTTGATAACTCATACGTATTAAAAGATTGTTTTTTTATCTTACAGGCGCTAATTAAAACACACTCGACGTATGACTAGTACGATAATCGACGTGATATAAGCATCATTCTTCGAATTTCTATTTAGTCCGACGACGCGCTTAAGTAAGTCGGTCGCTCATAAGAAAGCGCTTATTCTTGATGACCTTGCCGCACTATTTGCTTGAACTTAGAAGTAAGGATTTAAG
>CAZFVP010000222.1:0-2126 GCA_964522345.1 uncultured Gammaproteobacteria bacterium
AGGGGGCAGATGGGGCAATTTATATCTCTGATGATTACGCAGGCGCGATCTATCGTTTGAAGTATGAGGGTGCGCAAGCCGATACTGATGGCTTGGCCGTAGCGGCTCAAAGCAAGCTCGACGAGTCGCCACCCGCTTGGCTAAACAACGCGAATTTGCCGGCAATGAGAGAGAGTGGAGCACAACTAGTGACGCGTTATGCGTGTCAGAGTTGTCATGGTGACCAGCCAGGTCAGGTTTCTTTCTCTAGGCTGTCGGAACGTCTTGGCTATCGAGCTGTTATCCAGGCTTTAACGCAACCTCAGGCTAATATGCCTATGTATCCGCTTAGTGAAGATGAGCGACGCGAGATTGCTGTCTATTTATTGTCGCAGTAAGGATGACACTGGCTCGTGGAGTAAGAATAGAATAAATACAAAGTGATTGAGCAGTAAGTATAAACAGGTATAATGGCTTCAGTCAGTGTAAAAGGTACCGTATGTCTGTTCGCAAAGAGTCTATTGAGGAAGCGATTCCAGAATTTGTTAAAAAAGCCGTATTGTGGGGTAAAGGTCGCGATGCGGATGAATTTAGTGTCGGTGAAAAGTTGCCGCACCATTGGGGACGGACGATTAACGCCTCGGACAACAGTCTGTTTACGACCTTGACACAGGCTTACAACCCGCTTTATTTCAATGCCCCTTATGCCCAGTCACAGGGTCACCCGGATATCGTGGTTAATCCGTTATTGGTATTCAATGTGATCTTCGGATTGTCTGTGGAAAACTTGAGTGAAAATCGCGGTGTCTTTGTCGGCATTGGTGACTGTAAATTTCATGAACCCGTCTACATCGGGGACACTCTGCGTGCGGAGAGTGAGGTGATTGCTAAACGAGAATCTCGATCCAACAGCGATAATCATATTATTACCTGGCAGACCAAGGGCTATAAGCAAAACGACGAATTGGTCGTGGAGTTTGTTCGGTCGAACTTGTTCATTGACGGATTTCTTGAGGATTGATCGATGACGGATACGCACCTGACCGGGTCTGACAACTACTTCGAGAATTTTGAAGTCGGTACAGTCTATAAGCATGCCAGAGGCAAGACCGTAACCGAAAACGAAGCGGTGACCATTTGTCATATGGTGATGAATACGGCGGATGGGCATTTTAACGATGACCGTATGAAGAATGCCAAATTTGGTAACGGCCGTGCATTGGTATATGGGGGTGTGACGATGTCAATTGTGATTGGCTTAGCCTATCAAGACACCGGTGAACAGGTTATTAAAGAATTAGAGTTAGACAATATTTCCATGAAATACCCTGTGTCGCATGGGGATACCCTGACTGCCTATACCGAAGTGTTAGCAAAGGGTGATGACTCAGATGAGCGCTCTGATGCGGGCAGAGTTAGCTTCAGACATTATGGCGTTAATCAGGACAATAAAGTGGTTTTTCAAGGCGACCGGTTAGCGCTGATTCGCAAATCACCAGTTAACACTACCTAGCCTTTTAGGCTCCATTGGCAATAAATTAGAGGAATAGATTTGTGAGTACTAACACCCGCCGTCGCCGTCGTTGCGTTCTTTCTGTACCCGGGATTAATGAACGTAATATTACCCGCGCGTTGGCTTCGGGTGTTGATCATATTTTTCTTGATCTGGAAGATTCGGTCACGCCGGACAAAAAAGCTGAAGCTCGAGAGCTCGTGATTCATGCGTTTAATGAAATGGATTGGAATGGGGCGGTTCGATGTTTTCGAATGAATGGCCTGGATTCACCGTGGGCGTACGATGATCTCGCTCAGGTGGTTGAAGCGGCGGGAGACAACATCGATACAATTGTTATCCCCAAAGTTAAGTATGCTCGAGATGTTGAGTTTGTCGACACCTTGTTGGGGATGATCGAGCTAAAAAAAGGCTTGAAAAAGAAAATTGGTTTAGAGCTTTTAATCGAAGAGGTTGAAGGCATTGCCAATATAAAGGACATTTCACTGGCCAGTGACCGCGTTGAATCATTGATGTTTGGTATTGGTGATTATTCTAGAGCACAAGGTGTCGATTTTGGCGACGCGTTTGGACCTGCTCAGCATTACCCGGGCGATCTGTGGCATTTTCAACGCAGTACCTTGGCCGTTGCCGC
>CAZFVP010000223.1:0-2065 GCA_964522345.1 uncultured Gammaproteobacteria bacterium
GGCGCGGTATGGATGCTTCATTTGAAGAGCATCGTATTAATATCATCGATACCCCTGGGCACGTTGACTTCACGATTGAAGTTGAGCGCTCATTGAGAGTCCTCGATGGCGCGGTTGCCGTATTTTGTGCAGTGGGTGGCGTAGAGCCGCAATCTGAGACTGTTTGGCGTCAGGCAAATAAGTACCGAGTTCCGCGATTGGCGTTTGTCAATAAAATGGATCGCTCGGGTGCGGATTTTTTACGTGTCGTAGAGCAAATTAAAACACGTTTAGGCGCTAAGCCCGTGCCATTGCAAATAGCCATTGGTGCAGAAGAAGAGTTTGAAGGTGTTATCGATCTAATCAAGATGAAAGCCATCTATTGGGATAAAGATTCCATGGGTGTGCAATTTGAAGAAAAAGACATTCCAGCGGATCTAGCCGAGCTAGCTGCGGAGTATCACGAGCAGGTGGTTGAAACCGCCGCTGAAAGCTCAGAAGAGTTAATGGACGCCTATCTTGAAGAAGGCGAGTTAACCGCCGAGCAAATTAAAGCCGCTTTACGCGAGCTGACCATTGCGAATGAAATTGTTCCTGTTATGTGCGGAAGCGCATTCAAGAATAAAGGTGTTCAAGCAATGCTTGACGGGATTGTTGAATACCTTCCGTCGCCAACTGAAGTGCCTGCTATTACAGGTATTGATCATCAAGAAAACGAAGTTGCTAGACCGTCAAACGACGATGAGCCGTTTTCAGCGTTGGCATTTAAAATCGCGACCGACTCGTTTGTTGGTCAACTTGTATTTTTCCGAGTTTATTCCGGAATTATGCGAACAGGCGATACCGTATTTAACCCGGTAAAAGGTAAAAAAGAACGAATTGGTCGAATCTTGCAAATGCATTCGAACAATCGAGAAGAAATTAAAGAGGTCCGAGCGGGCGATATTGCTGCTGCGGTTGGGCTTAAAAGCGTCACTACAGGCGATACGCTGTGTGACGTTAAAAGCGCGGTAACACTAGAGCGAATGGAGTTTCCTGAGCCAGTTATCTCGCAGGCGGTTGAGCCAAAAACTCAATCTGACCAAGAAAAAATGGGTGTTGCTCTAGGTAAGCTAGCGCAAGAAGATCCATCCTTCAAAGTGAGTACCGACGAAGAGTCAGGCCAGACAATTATTTCTGGTATGGGTGAGCTTCATTTGGACATCATTATTGATCGCATGAAACGAGAGTTTGATGTCGATTGCAGTGTGGGTAAGCCTCAAGTGGCCTATCGCGAATCAATCAGCAAGATGGTTGAACACGAAACGAAGTACGTAAAACAATCAGGCGGACGGGGCCAATATGGTCATGTTTTCTTGCGCATTGAGCCAATGGAGCGCGGTGCGGGTTTTGAGTTTGTGGATGAAATTAAAGGGGGTGTTATCCCTAAAGAGTTCATTCCATCAGTGCAAAAAGGCGTTGAAGATGCATTGGAAGGTGGCGTAATGGCCGGTTACCCAATGATCGATGTTCGCGTTAGTTTGTACGACGGTAGTTTTCATGATGTTGATTCTTCGGAATTTGCATTTAAAGCAGCTGCCTCGCAGGCATTCCGTGAAGGGTGTCGTGAAGCAGGTGTTGATTTGTTAGAGCCCATTATGGCTGTGGAGATTGTTTCTCCAGAGGAATATATGGGTAATGTCAGTGGTGATATTAATTCACGACGTGGCGTTATTTTAGGTATGGAAGACACGCCTTCGGGCAAAGTTATACAGTCTGAAGTGCCGCTGGCAGAAATGTTTGGTTACGCCACTGCACTAAGAAGTGCAACGCAAGGCCGCGCTTCTTACAGCATGCAGTTTGATAAGTATCAAAAGGCGCCAAAGAACGTTGTTGATAGTTTTATTAACCGCTTTTAAGTTTAATCCCGCTAATGCGGAATTAAATGCCGCAGGCGCTGTTAGTTAAGTTCACGATACGGGCTTAGGAAACAGTAATAGAAGTTTTAATTTTAAGAAGTAATTTTAGAAACCAAAAGATAGGTGACACGCTATGTCTAAGGAAAAATTTGAAAGAACCAAACCGCATGTGAATGTAGGCACGATTG
>CAZFVP010000224.1:0-2024 GCA_964522345.1 uncultured Gammaproteobacteria bacterium
GCGTTTGTACTAGTAATTATACTAAGGTCTTCTTGGGCTTGTGAATCATTTCCAGTGAGCATAGCGACACGGTAGCTGCTCGGCGCGAGTATACGCACAAATCCTTTTGATCTCCCGACAACAGTACTACTAAACCCCTGGCTCAACCGAAGCATTACATTTGAGTTCGCAGAGGGCTCGTAACGCATATTCAAATTACTAACCTGAACAGTTGCGCGGCCTCTAGAAATGTTAACGTAATCAGTGCTCACCCATCCTGGCACCGTTTGCTGATAAAACTCGACGATGTTCCACCGCCCCATGCGCTTAACAACCTTAAATTTAGAGTCATAAGCTACTTCGCCTATTTTTCGAAGACTATTAGCGCCAAAAACAGGACGAACTCTATTCTTGGATTCAATCTCAGCTAGTAAACCCGTTACCTCTTGTTCATTTGGAGTTTGTGCTAACAACGCTTGTGGTAAACACAGCGTAAGCGCAACGAGAGCGATAGCAAGAGTTTCAGTAAGCAATAGACGCAACTTTATTAAAGGGTCAACAGCCGAAAGGCTATCGCAAAATGACAGATCAGCAAGTTTAAGTCTCATTGTTAACATTATTACCAAACCTCTACACTAGCCATCAGTTAATAAATCACGCTAAAACATCATGATGTCAACTATCGATGGTATTACCAAACAATATTATTGCACAAATTTCGACTTACTTTAGACTTCTAACTTCTACGTTAGGTTATTGAGACGCACGAGTTCTTTTAGGGTAGCCAAAAGAATAAGGCTCTTTTCTGTTCTTACTACCTCGCCCTTGAAGCAATGATCTTAAATCCGACCGAAGTCTAATACCGATGTATTGGTCTTCAAAGTCAAAAGCGTCAATCGTAGAGTCACGTTCAATTTCTCCATAATAAAGACCCGTTGATAACCAATTTCTCCAAACGTAGTCAATACCAATGCCCCAGTCTACAAATTGGTCTTCACGATCAATACCCTCGTAATCGTCGTCAACCTGCTTTGCAAAAGCGTCTATGGAGACTCGTTTAGTTAATGAATGGTTCCAAGAAACCCCAAAAAACTCACTTTCATAAAAGCTTGCATTTTCATCGGCCGGCTCTTCAACGAAGCGAGACGCATTAAATGAAATAGTTGAAAATGGATTAATGGCGTAATTCAGATTAACGTAATATGTACTTCCATCAAAACCTTCGAGATTCTCATCATCAAAATCTCTATCGGTAACTCCTACCGACACGACACCATCAAATGCATCCGCAGGCTTAAAGCGAAGACCTACTAAGAACTCAACTTGATCGCTATCTAGGTTAGGTTGGCTTAATTCATAGTTGGTATTGGTTCTTTCAATTCTTCCAAACACTGAGGTTTTAGAAGCGAGTCGCCAACTCAAATCTAGGTGAACAGACTCAGACTCTCGGTCTCGATCACTCGAGAGAGCATTGTTGAACAAATCGCCGCCATCGAACCGGGTTTGGCTATATTCATAGCCTACAACTCCTTGCAAGTCACCGATTTTCCGTCCAAAAATCAAATCGGCCCCGTAGCTTAAATATTCTACACTTTCTGGGCCCGAGTCAATTCCATTAGCATCGAACTGATTAAACTCTCGGCTACCCGAAGCACCGCGTCTCTCAAAACCATCACCGATACTCGCAAAAACGTCAACATCCCATCTTCGAGTGAGATCTAAACCTAATTTAGCGCTAAGCGAATTAGACTCTGAATCTTCTTGAGTTAAGTCGTCATGAAACGTGTAGGTGCCGTTGTATGCTGCATAAAATTTATGCCGCCCGATGTTTGTACGATATCCTAAACTAGGTCTAGCGACAATTTTCAGATCGCTTTCTTGAACACCTGGACGGCGCCGCACATTATCATGATCAGCAATCGTGACGGTAATAGCAGGATAAAAGTCGTTTAATAGGTCTAGCGGCTGATTCAAATTGCTATCTCGAGCTATCGAGGCATTTTGAAAAGACCGAACTGTATTAGGTGGCGGTGTTAAGCCTAAAT
>CAZFVP010000225.1:0-2014 GCA_964522345.1 uncultured Gammaproteobacteria bacterium
TTTTTATTAGTGTTTTTAGTCTAACATCACAACTCCAATCTTCACCATGCTTTACGAACAATCTGGCATGGTCAAGGCACTAATAAATAGTTATAAGTAATAGTTATAGGAGCCAGCGAGTATCAAGTTATGATCGAAGAACGAATGCCAGTTTTGATTGCTTGCGGGCAACACACCGATCGCCCTGACAGTGGAGAAGACCTTACACCGATAGGCATGATGGTAAAAGCCGCACGGCAAGCGGTCAGCGATAGTGGCGTTGCCAACATATTGAACTCCCTAGATGTGTTGGTTGCTACTGGATTAACGGTTGATGCTGCCCAAGTGAATACGCCAGTGTCGGGTATGTACAAAAATGTACCGAAAACCATAGCGAATCAACTTAAGGTGTCGCCTCGGCGTCTGGTATATACCCAGACAGGTGGCAATACGCCTCAGCGTCTTGTCAATCATTTTGCTAATGAAATTGCCAATGGCCAATCAGAGGTGGTGCTCCTTACCGGCGGTGAGGCGTTGAATTCAATGAGCCGGCGATTCAATCATTGGAGTAAACTGCTCTTGCCCAAAGGCCCTTGGAAGGACAACCCGGGTGGTTCTGCTGAGTCTTTTGGTGACGACAAACCTGGGAACTCCAGATACGAAGGTGAGTATGGCTTAAATTTACCAGCCAAGGTGTACCCTTTATTCGAAAATGCATTGCGTATTCACTATGAAAGAACGCATGCTGAACACCGACAAGCAATCGGAGAACTTTTCTCAGGGCTAACCCACGTTGCTTCGAATAACCCTTACGCTTGGTTTCAAACTAAAAGAAGCGTAGAAGAGTTGATCACGCCCAGCGCCACCAACCGTATGATTAGCTATCCGTATACCAAGCTGCTGAATTCGATGATCAGCGTCAATCAGTCGGCTGCTGTTATTCTAACCTCGGTAGCTAAAGCAAAAGCGCTCGGGGTCAGCCGAGACAAATGGGTGTTTCTTCATGGTTGCGCCGATGCTAACGATATTTGGAATATCAGTGAACGCGAAAATCTCCACACATCGCCAGCCATGCGAGCAATAGCGACATCTGCGTTATCGATGGCGAATAAAAATATCGATGATATGGCGTTCTTTGATATCTATAGTTGCTTCCCTTCTGCGGTACAAATTGCCTGTGACGAGTTCGGTATAGAGCATAACGATTCTAGAGGTTTAACATTAACCGGTGGTTTGCCATATTTTGGTGGCCCCGGTAATAATTATAGTATGCATGGTATTGTTGAAATGATACGTCGTGCACGTGAAAACGAATCTGAGTTTGGTCTACTAAACGCAAATGGTTGGTATCTGACCAAACATTCAATGGGAATATATAGCTGCCAAGTCCCTGAAAAAGATTGGCAACCATCTAAAATTCAATCGACTAAACAGGCGTCAATTGACCTGTTGGAAGTCGCATCGGGGCCAGCGAAAATGGAAACGTTTACGGTCATCTTTGATAAAAATAACCAAGCGAAAGAGAGCGTTGTCATTGCTAGGCTTGAGAGCGGTGAGCGCTGTCTCGCAACGACATCCTCTGACCAAGCCACTCTTCACTCTTTGATGTCTGCTGACGAATTTGCCATACATGGAGAGCTTGATAATACCGATGGAAAGAATGTGTTTCGGTTTTGATATCTAGAATCGACGTCTAAAGTTCACTCGGCAACATAGGTGCTTTTATGATTGCTGTAATGATCAACCAAGTCGCTGATTTGCAATAGTATAATGTTTGAACGGTATCGATGCCGCCTGCTTTCGTTGTTGGAGAAATAATGGGGTCGTGAAATAACGGAAATAACGGGGTCGCGTCTTGCCTTTTGCCCTTCGAGATAATCATTTAATTCTAGTAGCGATATGAAGTTAGCAAAGATTTCTGTGATGTAGCGCGCTCTGTAAATGCTGAGTTAAATGTTTGGGGTGGACTTCAGTCAAAGATACTGAGTCGCACTGCTGGAAATCACGAAATCGTGTAATCGCATCCATAAATGCA
>CAZFVP010000226.1:0-1994 GCA_964522345.1 uncultured Gammaproteobacteria bacterium
TGTACACAACACTAGTGCATTACACAGGCGCTAAGCCATCGGAGTTTTACTCTGCTCAGAAGCGACCCGCCTATCGTGAATATCAGCAAACCACCAATCGGTTTTTTCCAGGTTTTCCATATAAACTAAAAAGGTGATCTAGATTTTATGATTAAAAAACTACTAAAATCAAAGCGTCTTGACCACGTTGCTTAGATTGGTTCTTGCTCGTTCCTCAAGCTTTGAATAAAAGAAATTATTCTTATAAATTTTCTCGCGTTCCAGAAAGCTTACCAATATTTCTTTACGTTTTTTTCTATATAAAAAATAAGGAACCAGCTTATATTCATGCCGCACATCTTTCTCAAACTGATCGTACACATCTGGCTTAGTACCAAGTATCGAGAGATCTATATCAACCATAAGTAATTGGTCATTTCCTTCCGTTTCAGCAGTATGAATAGTCGCCATAATCAAATTATAAACACGACCAATGCGGTCTTTAGCAACCCCGTTATCTGACAAGAACTTTGACGCCCAAATTGCACTATCTAACTCATTGCTAGTTGAAAACGGTTTATAAATTGCATCGTGAAACCAAAGCGCCAGTTCAATCTCTACAGCGTCATCTGCCAAGTCAGAAACGGAATCAAGATGATTTAACGTAGCGCTAATGTGCTCACCTGTATGGTACCTGCGGTGTTTTTCTGAGTAAGCATTTACAAGAGCTTGATAGGTCTGCTCGTTTGCTGTTACCCCCAAGCGATACATCAGTTGTTGCCAGCGTTCAAATTCCATTATCTAAGCCTCGGAGCATCGTCCTTTCTTAAACCAATTGCTTGAATTACATTTTTACCAGACAAAATCATGTAGAGCCAAGCTTTCTTCCACCTATTGCCCAATAGCACAATATGGACATGCCAGCCTTTTTCGCGCCTTGCACTGTAGCCACTGTACAGAATCGTAAATGCCTCAGCGTCGTCTAACAACTCTCTAGCTAGGTTTTGCGCCTGCGATGTGCCGAGCGTTAGCATTTCGGACACCTCCTCTGCTGAAGGTTCAGCCAGTGGCTTCTGCCACCCTCAACAGCGTCTTAACGGTGGTGTTCTGATCACCCGACTCTATGCGAGCCACCAGCGATTGCTTGGCATCCATTCGGTCAGCCAATTCTTCCTGAGTTAAGCCAGCAATAGCACGCGCCTCGATAACGGCTGAAGCCAGTGCAAACTCATCGGCCATACTGTCATAAACGGCTTTGAACTCAGGGGCTTTCAACCACTGCTTTTTTAGATCGGTTACGTTACTCATCAGTCACTTCTCTATTCGGCTCACGAAACGCAGAGTCCAACGCAGCCAGCTTGCTGACTTAGTGTTTTCTGCGAACTTATGCAACGCTTTTTTCAAGCTCCCAACCTGGGAAGACCAGCACTGCTGGGTGACATTTGAGGGCTTGGGATAATGTTTTTGCACGCTCTACACCCAAGTTAATACGGTTGTTTTCAATAGCCGAAATCGTTGATTGAGGAATACCTGCCAACTTAGCCAATTCGTTTTGGCTAAGCTCTTGAAGCTCACGAATGATTCTTACAGAGTCCCCGACTGATACATCAATTGTCTTTTTCGCTTTTTGATATTCGTTCATTTTAATTTCTCCGATAATCATGTGGTGTGATTTTTTCAACACTTACAAATACTTTTTCTCTTTCAATTTTGTAGATGACTCGATACTGAAGATTTAGTCGAGATGATCGATGCCCTTCCCAATTACCACTTAATGCTTCGTCATTAAACCCTCGAATATGTCTAAGCCCCTCAGGCCCAGAAATCATCACTATGTCTTTCCATTTTTCGTACCGCTCTAATACCTCTTTTGGAAGTCGACGAAGACCTTTCGACACGCGTCGATGTTCATATACCTGCCACATACTATATAAAGTATATATATCTTATTAAGTATGTCAAATCCAAGCAGAATATTCCAGGTTCGCATAACTGCTTGTTAACGGGATTACACA
>CAZFVP010000227.1:0-1989 GCA_964522345.1 uncultured Gammaproteobacteria bacterium
GGCCATGGCCTTAAATGATAAATAAAAGCATAGCGAGAATCAAAATTTCAAATCAGTTGGTCGCCAAAATCATTGAGAAAGACCTACCGCCTTTGCAAGATTATCTTGAAGCTGAAATACCTGATGACGGTTTTATTTATGGTGATTTTATGATCGTCGACCTCAGTATTGTCAGCCCGTTTATCAATGCAGGCTACGCCGGCTATGAAGTTGACGCCTCACGCTGGCCAGCGTTAGCAAGTTTGATATCACGGGTAAAGGAAGTGCCCCAAGTAACGTCGGTGTTGGAAAAAGAGGCTAGGCGCTGAAATTAGGGTGATTAAAGCCAAAGAGTCAGTATTCAAACTTGATCTGGTAGGAGATAGTAAAGATTTGATATGGTCGTAAGATGTCTCTTCATACTCGTAGCGGACATATGGATACTACACTTTATCCTCTTACCGTACGGGTTAGGCATCGAATATAATTCTAATGTCTCTATCTATTAGGGTGCCAATAATGCCACGAAAAAAACTCAATAATTCGCAGTGGTAGCAACCAAACTGGCGCAAGAATTACTGCGAGAGTTCTCATCAACATACAATCGGTGATGATGGCATGCTCTAAGACTAAGAAACACATTTATTATCACGATAAACTTCAATTCTGAAATCTAGCTCAAAACGATTTAGGAAATAAGCAAGAGCATTGGCTAGAAAACCGTCAAAACACTGCCTTACGGAACAGTGGCTAAAACTGCAAAGGTATAGGGATTTTCATCGGAATCATTATTAGCAATAGACACCGTCCCAGGAAAGGGGCCGGAAACAGTCATAGGATTGGTAAATTGAATCGAGAAAAAATCGTCGTTTCCGGGAGAAATGGGATTAACAGGTGGGGTGACAAGACTCCAACCCTCACCAGTTATTTCAACGAGCGGTGTACCTGTAAAAGTCAAATCAGCTGTACCCGTATTGAATATGAAGAATTGAGATGAGCTTCCGTTGGTCGCAATACCTAAATCCGTGTTATTCCCCGGATTGGGTG
The DNA here is from genome assembly GCA_964522345.1 of uncultured Gammaproteobacteria bacterium. Taxonomy (GTDB): domain Bacteria; phylum Pseudomonadota; class Gammaproteobacteria; order Arenicellales; family Arenicellaceae; genus Arenicella. Next base: position 1,027 of record CAZFVP010000227.1, read on the forward strand.
TAGTACTACCATTAGGAATAGATATGGGTGTTCCATCTCCTCCGCGTATGTCTATTTCAGGGCTGACAACGTCGTCAGAGGTTTGTGCGTGCGCTGGCAGAATAACCGCTTGTACTACGGGTTTGATCCACGAATGAGGAATCTGGCTTAAAGTCAAAGAACCAGCCCCAAGTGTTAAGGAGCGGAGTAAATTACGTCTCTTTTTTTGTATTTTTTGCATCTTTAACTCACCTGATTTACACAATTGCAAAGCACTTACATTATAATCTTCAGTTGGAGAGATATTACCATAGCCTTCGCAAGTTCACATTGAATCGCCATAATACCCTAGACACCTTTTAGTTAGATAAACTAATACTGTGGAATGACTTGGGTTTCTTAGACAGGTTCTGATCTATTATTTAGCAATAAAGGAACCATACCAAATTTAAAAGACCGCTAAGGACAAAAAAGCCTTTTTACTGATAGCCGTTTGACATAGAGTAAAATGTAGCAGGATACTCATTTCGGTAATTCAAGTTTCAAGACGTGACACCTACTTTTTTTGCTTTAGTTTTCCAGCCTGAGACGATCGCTCTTTTATCGATGAGGTTATACGTTGACTCATCCGGGCGACAACAGAAGACAAGTCCACGCCACATTCATTTAGGAAATCCTTTATCGAAATGGCTCTGAATAATCAGGAAGATTTTATTTCAATAATAAACGCCACCGGTCACTCGACGGTAGAAATGGTCAAATACTACGACACGCGAGATACACTCAAAAACAACGCTGTGCATGAAATGGCAAAGCTGATCTGATGAATTAAACGGCTCACTATACCCATAAGCGTAATTCTATTTCCGAGAGGGAGATATTCTCCTAACAAAGCTCTGGGCGTGTCTAAATCTCATTAGGGAGGACACTGTAAAGACTGTGATTTGAATTCACTGTTATTTGTGGCATTGCGATTTATGCGTG
>CAZFVP010000228.1:0-1958 GCA_964522345.1 uncultured Gammaproteobacteria bacterium
ATTTATGGGGCCCTTCGGCGCGTGTGGGATCAGAGCGGTGGCGAGATTGATGATCGCGGCGTATTAATAAAAATTGAAGTTAATATGGTTGGGCGCGGTGTGATAGGTGACATAACCAGAGTTGAGCTTTGTTCTGCTGCTCAAGAACAATATGATGTATTTTGTACAGTGCCTATGGCGCCTCTAGGGCAGATCTATGGGGGTAAGCTATGCGCAGCATTAGATCGACAACATCCGCGAGACTTATTTGATGTAAAGCTGCTGTTAGAGAACGAAGGCTTTAATCAAGAAATTAAAGAGGGTTTGATTTATGGCCTGTTAAGCGGAGGCAGGCCAACGCATGAAATGCTCGCGCCGAATTTAATTGATCATCGGCTGGCGTTTGAGAATCAATTTGAAGGCATGACCGCTCATGCGTTCACCTACGATGATTATGAAGAGACTAGGGTTCTTTTGCATAAACTATCATTGGAGAGCTTAAGTGAATCTGACAGAAATTTCTTGATCGGTTTCAATCGGCTTGAGCCCGATTGGTCTATTTATCCTTATCAAGACTTTCCTTCTGTGAAGTGGAAAATGTTGAACTTGGAGAAGTTCAGGCGGAATGATCCAGAAGCTTACAAAAATCATCTCGGTCAGCTCGAAAGGATTCTTGGAGCTTAATTGCTCGGTCGTTAATCTGATCGAAGTAACTCATGCAACGCCTTCTTGACGTGATTTCTTAATGCTTCGCCTGTCGAGTTGTCCAACACGAGCATGAGAGCATGGCTTTGAAGTCGGTAGTCTCCGTTTTGACACGGATAGAATTTGAACGTGCCTTCAATCGATTCATTGTCTATTGCTCTAAGAAGAAGCAGCAACATATCTTCATATTGATCATCCAAAAAACCAAATTGAATGTTGCCGTTAAACGCTAAGAATGCGCCATCGTTAACACTCGGTTTGCCGATCCGAACCGAAATAAGTTCATCTTCGAATTGATAGAGTGGCGTGTAATCATCTTTGTTCATATCATAATTTCCAGTCGTCAAAATTGTAGAACTTAAAATGCTGGCGCAACTCGTCACTGAAAAGGACTTGCTGCCCACGAACAGGCAGTTTTGTTATTGAAGAAAAAAGCTTTTCTAAACGCATGGCAAAGCCGGGCAGGGTGCTCACATAATGAACTTCCGAGTAAGACTGGTTGCGAATTTGCTTTAAATGCTGAGTTACGATCTGTTGGTAACGTTTTTTCGTCTTTGCGGTTCGTTCCAGCTCTAAGGCAATGGTTTTGCCCGCTATGCTAAAAATAGCGTCCGGTCGATATGTGATCGTTTTGGGGTAGCTGTTTTCAGGTATCCATTTTGAACCATGGTTGCCAAGCTTGATTCGACACCGTTGCACGTCTAGTCGATGAATTAGAGTGCTTTGTGCGACCCGATTTGGGTCAAAGCTTGTTTTGTTTATCGCATCTTCATGGTCACACCACATTCTCTTCCTATGGTTTCAAACGAGTTGTTGCTGGATTGTCTACGAGAAAGCTTTGAGCGAGATGTCAGGGTAGACGCCAAGTGCAAGCGTTTTGTACTTGTCATTAAATTTGTAGTTGTAGCGCCAGTATTTTCCAGACTTATTTACCAGTAAGTACAGTCCTCCACCGTCGATAAATTTAGTCTGCGAGCTTCCTTGCTTGAGTTTAGCGTTTTTGACCGCGGTATCAGTTAGGTGTCGTTTCATGCAGCTCCGTAAATTGAGGGTGTTTTTTTATTCTAGACCAAAAGTACCCCAAAAAATACCCAAAAATTTTCCGTATTTGAGAGCATTTCCTTGAACTTTAATGAACAGTAAAAAATAAAAAAGCCACCCTAAGGTGGCGATTTTATTGAGTTATTCGGACTTTTTTAAACTTCCTTAAACTCATATTTGGTGGAGGCGGCGGGAATCGAACCCGCGTCCACAAGTCCTCCGCTCATCGGATC
>CAZFVP010000229.1:0-1920 GCA_964522345.1 uncultured Gammaproteobacteria bacterium
TGCTAATCATCAAATCTATTTCGTACTTTAACAAACTCTTGATACACTGAGTCTATGGCAAAGATGAGCACGCGTGATTTAATTCTTGACGTTGCGTTGGTTCTATTGAACGAACGCGGTGAGAGCAGCGTAACTAGCGTTGATCTTGCAAATGAAATGAATATTAGCCCCGGTAATTTGTACTATCACTTTAAAGGCAAAGAGCAAGTTGTTGAAGAGCTCTACGCGCAGTATCACGCACGTGTATTAGTTGCTTTGCAGGAGATTACCAAACAGGCTAAAGGCGATACCAAAGAAACCCTAGCAAGCATGACGGTTATCTCTGATATTCTTCAACAGTTTAAGTTTATTAGCCAAGACATTCGTGGTATCCATGAGCGTTACCCGAGCTTAAGAGAGTCGTTAGCCAAGTTACTTAGCTTTTTGAATCAGACGATTACCGGCTTAGTTCGTTTGGTAATGGATAAATCAAAAGTGACTGATTCGACAAACGCGTCTAAATTGCTGGCGGGGAACCTTTTGTATACTCTGATTAATTTCGGTGGTTACGACGATTTACTAAACGATCAGGGCGATAAGCCTTCAATAGAAGAACATTTGTATTTACACTTTTTACCTTTTTTATGAGACCCCATTATGAGTAACCTTCAAGTTTGTCGAAAATTAGATATTGATGAACAAGAATGCCAAGACTTGGCTGTAGAATTATTAGATAAGCTGGTTAGTAAATTCGGTGGAAAATACAAGCAAGACGGGCTGAACTACCGTTATAAACATACCGCTGGTGTTAATGCCTTAGTCGAGCCAAAAGCGGGTGAGCTTAATGTTGAGGTTAGGTTGGGAATGATGACTCGAGCTCTCGCCCCTCAGCTTGAACAAGAAATGAATCGAGTGCTGGACGACCATCTCGAAGGTTGAGCCAGTTACTACTCATTTTACTAAAGATATGACAAGCAACTAACCGTTTCATTGAGTTAGCTGCTTGGGCTTTTTCCGGTCGATACTTTTTGTTGAGTGTCTTGAAATAAATGACTAAGTTATGGAGTTAGAGATTAAGCGACTTTCGAATAATCTCAATGTCATCCGCACGCATATCCAACTTGTTAACGGCATATTGATCACTAGGAAGTTCAGCCAACTCTTTCGCTCGGAGAAGCGCTTGATCAATAACCTTTGCTTGCTCGACAACCTCATCTAACATACCAACTTCTGCTGCCAGCTCGGGGGCGTAGGGCCGTGACTGCACAATTGCTCTTGCGTGGTGATTAGGGCTGATGTGGGTTTTTGCAATAACTTTTAATATGGTTGTGAAATGCATGCCGATAGCTGTTTCCGGTAGGCGAATAGCGAACTCGCCAGATGCACCTACACGGTAGTCCGCGGCGAGCATGATGAACACACCCATGCCGACAGAGTGACCTTCACAGGCGGTAATGATTGGTAATGGGTGAGAATAGATTTTTTCCGTCATTAGCATTCCTTTGGCTAACATTTCTTGAGCGGCGTCCATTCCTTGTGCGAGAACTTTTAGGTCGAAGCCAGCTGAAAAAATGCCTGGGTTGCCACAAATTACAATCGCTTTTGCTTCTTCTTTTGCTCGATCTAAAGCATTTATTAAGTCGGTAGCAACTTCTAATGAGATGGCATTGGCTTTGCCGTTATCTAAGGTGATTTTGGCGATACCGCCCTCTAATAATTCGTATTTCATATAGTTGCCTGATTTTTGATATTGGTAAAGTACGTAGTTAGTGTAACCTGTTTTGGTGGTTTGAGCGTGAGTTTGATCAAGCCCTAAATTAGAAAAGAGATTCTAATTAGGGAGCGTATTCTAATTGACATAGGTACTGTATACCTATACTTAATCTTACCTTCTGGTGAACACCATGGCCGACGAAAAAAACGTAGTAGAAAATGTAGCAG
>CAZFVP010000230.1:0-1749 GCA_964522345.1 uncultured Gammaproteobacteria bacterium
CACTAAATTAAGCCTAAGAATGGTTACATGATTCTCTTTTTAGCCCTCTTCCGCAAGAGATTTAAGGGTTTCTTTGAAGAAACTGCTCGTCGAATAGGCAGCCGTAACCTTTCTCGACTTGACCTAAATGAGGTATCCATATATACCCTAGTTATTGGCCCTGGTAACTAAAACCCACGCGTCCTTAAAAATTATCGATAGATTTGACCCTTAATCATTTCTAAAATACGATTATGAATTAATTCAGCCTCTTTCTTTACCTTTATTCTATGAAAAAAGTATTTGCTCTAATAACGATGAGTTTCGCGTTGATGTCGTTTTCGGTTGCCGCGTTTGAATTGGAAGATTTCGACGGTGCCACGGTAAAGCTTGAAGACCATATAGGCAAGAACAAATGGACGCTAGTAATGTTTTGGGCTCACAACTGCAGTGTTTGTCGAGTAGAGTTTCCGATAATCTCAGAGTTTCATACTAACAGAGCGGATGTTGATGTCATTGGCATCTCGATTGATCTAGAAAATGCGAAGGCTCTTGCACAACAATTTTTAACAACAACTCAACCATCCTTTCCAACTTATATCACCAGCCAATTAGCCGCGGCGACAAACTATCAACTTCTTACTCAAGAAGAGTTTAGAGGGACACCAACCTTCTTACTTTTCACTCCTGATGGCGAATTAATTGGAAACAACCCAGGCAAGCTATCCGTGGCGGCATTAGAGAAATTTATCACCAAAAATAGTTCAGAGCACAATAACAAATAGGTTTTGACCATAAGCGAAAATCATAGTCAATTATCGCCAACCTTTTATTACTACTGATTGTATTGGTTTTTGGAGAGCGAGGAATTCCAGAACGATTGGACTATATTACTAATTTCGGCGGGATCAAAGGGCTTATGAATCAGAGCAATAACCGCGGGATCATGCGACATTAAATCGGTAACTTCAGGCGGAACAATTGCGGCGGTAATAAAAATTGCGGGGGTGGTTTTAAAAAATTCCATTTTGCGAATTTGAGACATTGTTTCAGGTCCATCTAGTAATGGCATCATAAAATCAATAAGTATCAAATCAGGCTTGTAGTCTTCTATTTTCGCGAGCGCTTGCGCACCGCTTTCACAGATTAACACATCGTACCCTCCAATTTCGGTGAGCGCGTATTCGGCCATCACCAGAATATCCATTTGATCGTCAATATACATGATTTTTTTAAGTTTACTCATACAGACTCCATAAGCGAGACAACTACATAGCAAGTATCTACATCAACATTAACTAATTATAAAAATCAGACACTAACTCTTTTAAACACTATATTCGAATCTCGCGCTCAAGCAAAACAGCAGATACACGAAACATGTAATCTAGGTCACCCACTTATCATTTGTTGTTAAGGTTCTAGGCTGAAATTTTATGGAAAATGCGATAGCGTATGTGTTTTTTGCTAATTTCAAAACATTAACATAAGGACACAACGGTAATAACCACAACACCCACTATCATCTACCCTCGTCTCAATTAAGTTTGCCGCTGTTGATTTACCTGAGCTTTCAATCGAGCCATTCATAAAGAGTTCTTTTTTATTTATATACCTCACCATTTCACCCTCGACCCGAGCGAGCGTTAATATTGACTAAGTTATACCCACGTTAATTTGATCAATCTTAAACTGCTCGCCTTTATTGAATAGTAAAAATTCACGTAATGCTGTATCGACCTTATCTTTATATTTAAGGTGCTTCTGAGA
>CAZFVP010000231.1:0-1724 GCA_964522345.1 uncultured Gammaproteobacteria bacterium
TTTGGAAACCAATCAAATAGGTACTTTAATGAGTAACGACGACTTAGCTAATCGAAGTTAATGCCAATCAAACACTTTATTAAAACTGCGTTATCTTCAATTCTACTCAGCATAGTATTAACAGCATGTGCTGGTACGCAGAGATATGCGCAAATTGATTTAGTCGATAGTGATGCTCCATTGCCACTATTAAATCAGTCCTTGTTTAAAACAGTGCCTGTAATCGCTCCTGAAGCGGTTTTGTATCTGGATGATAAACAACGCGATAAATTTTTTAGGTTTTTAAACGACCCTAACTTTTTAGCAACTCCTCGTCATGAAAGAGTCGCAACCTATATTGGGCTTATCCTAGACCAATTCACCTTTTCAGATAAAACCTTAACGACTCAACAATCGCTAAGTACAAAAAGTGGAAACTGTTTGTCTTTGACACTCTTAACCACGGCTTATGCGAACCTAGCAGGAGTAAAAGTAACTTATCAGTTGTTAGACCGAAACCCTATTTACAATATTGATAATAATAATTTATTGGTTACTTCAGATCACCTTCGTGCAGTATTACATTCGTCAGTAAATCAGAATGAGGACGGTTTTTGGTCGACGTCTAGAATACGTATAGACTACTTTCAAACCGATGGGCTAAGCTATGTAGATAATATCGACACCGACTTTCAGTTGTCATTATTTTACAGTAATTTAGCAGTTGAAAAGTTATCAAGAAGAGAGCTCGACTCGGCCTTCTCTTATGCTGAAAAAGCATTAAGTATACATAAAAGTAATTCCTCAGCATTAAATACGATTGGCATTGTTCATCGGAAACGCGGCGACCTGGCTAAAGCCGAAGAGATTTTTTTGCACGGAGCCAAACACTTTGACAAAGCACCAACATTTTTACGTAATTATACTGCGGTATTAGAAAAGCAATCTCGTAACGTTGACGCAAGCTTAATCGAGTCGATCGCGACGGAAAGCGATCATGATCATCCTTGGAAATGGGTTAGAGCTGGCAAAGCAGCCTATAATAATGGCGCCTATAATCAAGCGGTTTCTTATTATCAGCGAGCCTTGTTACTAGCTCCTGATTTACATCAATTATATCTCTTAGCTGGATTGGCGAGTTATGCGGCGGGCAATACACAACAATCGCATCAACATTTGACTCAGGCGTTTAAGCTAGCAAATGAGCCTACCGATCGTGCTCACTATAAGCGTAAATTAAACGCGTTTGATTACTAGAAAGCCTCAATCAATAAAAATTCAAACAAAAAAAGCCCGCATTAAATTAATGCGGGCTTTTTAGTTTATAGCATTCGTACTTTATTTCGCTAGAGCGTCACGAATTTCAGCTAATAACTTGGCTTCATCAGACGGCTCAGCTGGTGCTTCAGGAGCTTCTTCTTCAGCTTTCTTCGCTGCGTTCATACCCTTAATTACCATAAAAAGAGCAAATGCTACGATTATGAAGGTCAGTACAGCGTTTATGAACAAACCGTAGTTCATAGTGACCGCACCAGCTTCAGCAGCCGCTGCAACTGTTGCGTAGTCTGCGCCTTCTACGCCACCGCTTATAACCATAAACATATTGCTGAAATCAACACCGCCAGTCAAATGGCCTACCCACGGCATGATCATATCATCGACAAACGACTTAACGATGGTACCGAAGGCCGCCCCGATAACAATACCGACCGCCATATCGACAAAGTTTCCCTTCATCGCAAATT
>CAZFVP010000232.1:0-1685 GCA_964522345.1 uncultured Gammaproteobacteria bacterium
AAAATCAAGTTTGAGATGGCGTTAGCTTGTGGCGTTTACGGAGTCTTATTTTAGATCGGAGGAGTTAAGGCATAAAAAAAGCCGAGTTGCATAGCAACTCGGCTTTTTCAAGAGATAAGATAAACGTTTAGTTTAGACGATCGCTTTCATATCCTTCATGTATCCGCGTAGTTTTTGGCCAACAATTTCTACTGGATGTTCGCGAATGGCTTTATTCACTTCAACTAGGCGAGTGTTGTCTACACCATTATTATCTGACGCCAAGCCTTTGCCGATGACATCAGCACCAATTTTAGGCATGAATTTTTCCGCTAGAAGTGGACGAGCAGCTTGGTCGAAAAGATAGCAACCATATTCGGCTGTGTCGGAGATAACTACGTTCATTTCATATAATTTCTTACGCGCGATCGTATTAGCGATTAGCGGCGTTTCATGTAATGACTCGTAGTAAGCGGAGTCTTCGATGATGCCTGCATCTACCATCGTCTCGAACGCAAGCTCTACACCAGCGCGAACGAAAGCGACTAATAAGATACCGTTGTCGAAATACTCTTGTTCAGAAATATCGGCTGTCGTGATTTCTTGTTTTTCGAAATTAGTTTCAGCTGTGTCAGCGCGCCATTTGTGTAGGTTTACATCATCGGCATCCCAATCAGCCATCATGGTGTTAGAGAATTCACCAGAGATGATGTCATCCTGATGCTTTTGGAATAATGGGCGGAGTAAGTCTTTTAATTCTTCTGAAAGGTCAAACGCTTTGATTTTAGCAGGGTTGCTCAGCCGGTCCATCATGTTGGTTACGCCACCGTGCTTTAATGCTTCAGTAACCGTTTCCCAACCGTATTGGATTAGTTTTGCAGCATAACCGGGTTCAACGCCTTCTTCGACCATTTTGTCAAAACCAAGAACAGCACCAGTTTGAAGCACGCCGCAAAGGATCGTTTGTTCACCCATTAGGTCTGATTTAACTTCCGCGATTGGCGATGATTCCAATACGCCAGCGCGATGGCCGCCTGTGCCTACTGCCAAGGCTTTGGCGATTTCAAGGCCGTCGCCACGAGGGTCGTTCTCGCGGTGAACTGCGATTAGCGTTGGTACGCCAAAGCCACGCACGAATTCTTGACGAACCTCCGAGCCCGGGCATTTTGGGCACATCATTACTACAGTAATGTCTTTGTTGATTTGCATGCCTTCTTCAACCAAGTTGAAACCATGTGCATAATCAAGTGTTGAACCTGCTTTCATAAGAGGCATCACTGCATCTACAACCGGGCTGTGTTGCTTGTCCGGTGTCAAGTTCATGACGATATCAGCTGTCGGAATCAATTCTTCATAAGTGCCGACAGTAAAGCCATTATCCACCGCATTTTGGTAAGACTGGCGTTTTTCAGCAATGGCTTCCGGTCGAAGAGCGTAACTTACGTCTAAGCCTGAGTCTTTTAAGCACAAACCTTGGTTTAAACCTTGTGCGCCACAACCGATGATGACAATCTTTTTGTCGCGGATATACTCCACGCCATTTTCGAATTCGTTGCGGTCCATAAAACGGCATTTGCCGAGCTCTTCTAACTGCACTCGCAATGGCAGTGTATTAAAATAATTGATGCGCACAAGGCACTCCTGATAGCGGTTCCAGAAATAGGAGCGATATAATAAATGAACTTTTTGCGTAAACCTAATAGTTA
>CAZFVP010000233.1:0-1628 GCA_964522345.1 uncultured Gammaproteobacteria bacterium
ACTTTATCGAATGAGTTCCGATATCGATGCCGATAACTGCTTTAGATTTTTTGGTGAACAGTTTCAAGAAACCTCCATAAAAACCGTTATTTATATCATTATTATAATTACTTACCTTAAAGTCTAACCAACCCAGCCCAATAATGCCACAATTCTATTTAGGAAATCTAATATTTCATATATTATCGCTATTGGTTAATTAAATAAGATTCTGGCATTTTGAAAAAATCGCAACTGTTGTTATCGCTTACGACATGGGTCAGCGGCGCGTTTATGCTCGGATTTGTAGTAGCTGGCTTCTTAATCGTTCAATTTAGCCGTGAACTCCCCGATACTGCCGGCATTAAAGGTATTGAACTCAAGGTACCACTGCGTGTGTACTCCGCAGACAATCTTCTGATTTCAGAATTTGGCGACGAACGACGAAAGCCGATCGACTACCAAAATATCCCAAAAAGTCTAATAGATTCAGTACTAGCAAGCGAAGACGACGAGTTCTTCGAGCATAACGGGGTCGATTTCAAAGGTTTATTTAGAGCAGCTCTCTCTAACTTTAGATCTGGTAGCTCTGGGCAAGGCGCGAGCACCATCACCATGCAAGTTGCGAGAAACTTCTTTTTAACTCGCGATAAAACCTACACACGTAAGCTCAAAGAGGTGTTGCTGTCCTTTAGGCTTGAACAAATACTGTCAAAAGAAGAAATTCTATCACTATATCTGAATAAAATATTCCTCGGTCACAGAGCTTATGGATTCGGTGCTGCAGCCGATGTCTATTATGGCAAAGAACTAAATGAACTCAGCACCGCTCAAACCGCTATGCTAGCAGGCCTTCCAAAAGCGCCTTCGACATTCAACCCTTTGCGCAACCCAGAACGGGCATTAGTTAGGAGAAACTATGTTCTTGGTCGCTTACACGACCTTGGTAAAATCTCCGATTCGGAACACCAAACTGCAATCTCTGAACCAATTACAGCGAAACGACATAGCCGACAACCTCAATTAATTGCGCCACACATTGCTGAAATGGTGCGAGCACAACTAACTGAGCAGTATGGTGAAGATGCATATTGGCAAGGCCTAAACGTCTATACAACTATCTTATCAGCGCAACAGCGTGCAGCTCAGGAATCATTACGAAAAGGCCTCCAAGCCTACGATCGTCGCCATGGATTTCGAGGAGCAGTTGGTCGTATCGATCTAAATGCTCTATCCAATACTGTTTCGTCAAACACGGAACCCCTCGAGTCAAGCAATGCAGATTTGGACACTGCCTACGAACAAGCACTAAAAATTTACCCGAGCAGTCAAGAACAAATACCAGCTATCGTACTCGATATTAGCAAGAATCACTCACAACTATGGACGCGCGACTTCGGTAAAGTGAAAATCGATCTTGCGACATCAAGATGGGCAAAAAGACACAAGACCGCTAACCTAGTTGGCGACCCTCCGAAGAAAATGTCTGATCTAATGAGCATTGGCGATGTACTCTATATTCAACCACTAGAGGCCGAACAAAGCAAAACAGATGAACAGGCACTGGCGTCAGAATCAGTAGGCACTACTTGGAAGCTCTCACAAATTCCTAATGTAAGCGGCGCGCTTATATCGATGGAACCAGCTTC
>CAZFVP010000234.1:0-1585 GCA_964522345.1 uncultured Gammaproteobacteria bacterium
AGCTTGCTTATCTTTAATAGCAATAGAGATCACCGCGTTTCTCGGTTTGCTCAAATCGGCATTTAGTGTCGCGTCATTCATATTCGATTTATACCGTTTATCGGAGTTTGTAACAAGTAAAGTAATGTCAACTTGGTAATTTACTAACCTTATTTGATAAGGTTTCGAGCACCAATAACTCGTCAACGGTCGTTGCAAGCATTCTTTTGGCGTAGTTTAGTTCATCGATTAAGGCTAATATTTTAGCTTTTGAAAACTTGGAACTCACCGAATTCACCCATGATTGCTGCACCGGGAAGAAAACACTCTTCGGTGAGTCTGTCAATGAGCTTCTTAGCAAATCAGTGGCGAGCTTTTGTAAAATATCCACTGCCTTAGAGCTGCCGAGATCGTGCCAATTTTTCGCCACTCGTGTAACTTCGGCTTTACGCATCCAAAGGCTATTTACATCGGTAAACACGGTTTTTAGAGCCCCTAGATAATCATTTTCGTATAAGCGTATGGCTTCTAATGGCTGATTATTCGACATAGATAGATAAGTGCCAATATCGGATGACGGCAAGGTTCCGTTGAGTTCAAGCCATGCTTTCGCTGAGGTGAAGTCAGGTTGTCGAAAGGCAACCAAACTGCAACGGCTGCGAATTGTTTTTGCCAGTTTAGATAGCTCATCACTTACGATTAAAAAAAGTGTATTCGCGGGCGGCTCCTCCAAGCTTTTTAATAACGCATTTGCCGCATTACGGTTCATAGTTTCAGCATGAAAAATGAGTATCAGACGATGTGTGCTAATGTGTGGGTGCGTGTCAAGCGATTGCGATAAACGCCTTACTTGCTCAATAGTGATCGTTTTTTTAGGCTTGCCTGAATGCTGTTCAATATAACGTTTGGCAAAATCGCCAAGTAGGTTGTCTTGTATTTCAGCTTCCGGCATTAGCACATGTAAATCAGGGTGAGAACCCGCGTTAAAAAGCGTTTCGGATTGACTATGTGTGTCGGTTAACACGAAATGAGCTAAGGCAAATGCCGTGTCGCGTTTTCCTAGCCCGGTATCGCCGTTAAATAATAAGGCATGATTTGAACGCTCAGGTTCAAGTGTTAGGTTTTGCCAGATCTCTTGATTCCAAGGGTGTATGGTCGGGGTAAAGTTAGGCATTGGCGACAAACTCATTCATAACAACATTTATTTCGTCGCCAACGGCCTCGATTGATGCACTAGCGTCGATTACTTTAATTCGATTTGGCTCAGCGTCGGCTCTTGAGAGGTAACAATCTCTAACCTGTTGTTTAAAGTTGAGTTTTTGTTGTTCGAATCGGTCTGGTGTGCTGCGCTGCCCTGCTCGGCTTTCTCCAACTTCTACCGGCAGGTCGAGCAAAATGGTTAAATCTGGATGCAGCTGACCCTGGACGTATTTCTCGAGTACTGCAATATCACTAATTTTCATGCCTCGGCCGCCGCCTTGGTAAGCGTAGGTAGCATCAGTAAACCGGTCACACAATACCCAGACTCCACGAGCTAGTGCCGGTTCAATTACGTCCTGAATGTGTTGCGCGCGAGCAGCGAACATTAATAGTAACTCCGCCTTAT
>CAZFVP010000235.1:0-1563 GCA_964522345.1 uncultured Gammaproteobacteria bacterium
CCAAGGACTCCGAATTTTCGAACAAACAAAACCTCTAAAAGAGTGCCTATAATAAAACCAACAAAAGGCCCGACTCTCTTAGGAGTCATCAATGCCCAATAGGCAACCACGATAGCGATCCAATCTGGCCAAAAATAAAACAACCATCCAGGCAATTGAACAACCGTAAGCACCAAAGCGATAAAAGCCGATATTGCCACACCTATTACTAGGCGACCGGAGAAGGTTTCGCTACCAAGCGACATTTAGTTATCTCCTGAGATGAGAGCTTCAACTCGCTTTTCACCTTGTGTCTGTGCTTCCCTCGAAAGCAGCAACACATGATTAGATCGATCGAGTTTGGCAATAGGGTTAGCGGTAACTCGAATAAACGCTTCATCTTCAATTACTTTCACATCAGCAACAACGGCCACCGGATAACCATTCGGAAAGCGCCCTCCCATTCCCGAGCTAATCAATACATCTCCGACTAGAATGTCGGAGTTTTGATTTAAAAATGGTACTCTCAACAAAGAGACGCTGCCAGTACCATGCACAACGGTACGTAAACCATTGCGCTCTAATTGAACAGGCAAGGCATGCCCGGGGTCGGTAATTAGTACAATAATACTGCTTAACGGCATAACTTCGGTAACTTGGCCAATCACACCTTGATCGTCGATCACGGCTTGGCCGACGTAGACACCGTCTCGAATCCCAAGACCTACTGACACCCTATGGTTATCTCTATCGAGATTGACATCCATCAATTCAGCAAGCGTAATTTTTTCTTTTAAACGATCAGAAGCCGCTAATAATGCGCGTAAGTCTTGATTTTCTTCCTGCAACGTTCGCAATAAAAGTGACTCAGACTTTAGTTTGAAGTATTCGTTGCGAAGATTATCGTAGGCAATTTGCAGATCAGGCTCAGCCGCTAAGGTCGATGTAAAGTAGCGCCCAACACTCGAGGGGACAGACGCTAACCACTGAATCGGCGTTAACATCACCGATAAAAAATTGCGCGGGGTATTTAACCAAGCAGTTCGCGAGTCGACCAGCATCATTGTCACTGAAATGACAAAAACCGTTGCGTACTGCGACCAACCTGAGTTTTTGCGAAACTGGTTTGCCACGACTTAGTTAAACCTACTCTTATTAAAATTACGTAAAAATGGAAGACGACGTATAAAGACAAAGATTAAACATCACTAATCGCCCCAGTTCTCATTTACAATCGTATTATAAATTCGGCATTGATGCTTACTCGTGCGCGAAAACATCGCCCAAGTTATCCATCTCTTCTAGTGCCCGGCCACAGCCTCGAGCAACACACGTTAGAGGGTCATCGGCAATCACCACTGGCAAGCCTGTATCTTCCATTAAACGGCGATCCATATCGCGCATCAAAGCTCCTCCGCCAGCAATAACCATCCCCTTATCACCGATATCAGCGCTCAATTCGGGCGGCGTCTGCTCCAAAGCTTGCTTAATAGTTTGAACAATTGACTCTAGAGGGTCACTGATAGCAGAATAAATTTCTTTACTGCTTAACGTAACCGCACGTGACAGACCTTCAGCAATATC